>JANOKS010000145.1:0-21394 GCA_031419455.1 Alphaproteobacteria bacterium | reverse complement strand
GCCGTGAGGCGCTACCGGTAGAAGAAGAGGTTCGCGGATCCCGCGTCCCCGGCAGGCATCGATGCAGCGGCCCGGGCGTGCAGCGGGGTTTTTCACCCGTCCTGGCCCACGTGGCAGAAGCCGCCGGCGTGCGGGCCATGGTGTTCAGCCATGGTCCCCCGCGACATGAGGAGAAATCCAGCCGGGGATGTTGATGCCAACCGCCCCCGGCTCCTCATGAACTCCCGGCCTACTGGCATGGTTCGACCGGGCTCTTCACGCTCGCCTGCATCCATCCCGCGCCGTTGAACAGTGATCAGCCGCCCTCCATGCGGGATGGATGAGGGCATTCTACCTCTGGATTGAAAGTGGGGGACGCCTGTGTCCGGGATCGGCCGGTTCTGGCAGTGCAGCGCGTTGAAATGGTTCGAGACACGCTGGAAAATGTGCGTCTGGAATCGGCTGGTTTTGGCGGGAGTAAGCGGACGAGAGACCCCCTCCGTCATGCGCGCGAAGAGGCGCGCATGCCACCTCCCCCCATCGCGTGGCGATCGAGGGAGGAAAGCACCGTGGCCTTGCCACCCTTACTTGCAACGCAAGTGGGGGAGGTGGACGCGAAGCGGCCGGAGGGGGTCTGTCGTGCGGGCGCGCGCTGTCGAGCCTCAGCAATTGATGCGGTCGATGCGGCCGTCGCGCAGGTGGAAGCAGGCGTCTTGCGGGATGTCGAGCATGAGGGTCTGGTCGCGGGGGAGCTGGGAGAAGAGGCCGCGGAGGATGCGGCCAGCGACGCCGTGGGAGATGGCGATGACGGGGTGGTTTGCGTCGGCGACGTCCGCGAGCCAGTCGCTGAGGCGGGCGGAGAGCGCTTCGTAGCTGTCGCCGCCGGGGGCGTTGAAGAACCAGCTCCAGCGGTTGGGGCCGGCGTCGTAGTCGGGCACGCGTTCGCGGATGTCGTCCTTCAGCATACCGTCCCATTCGCCGAGGCTGATCTCGGCGAGGCGTGCGTCGGTCTCGATCGGGGCGGCGAAGCCGCCATGCTCGCAGATGATGCGGGCGGTGTGCTGCGTGCGGCCGAGAGGCGAGGCGATGATGCGCGCGTCTTTCGGCACGATGCGGCCGAGCAGACTGCCGAGGCGGCGGCCCTGCTCTTCGCCCAACGGAGTTAGCGGCGAATCCTTCGCGCCCTGGATGCGGCCTTCCGCGTTGAACGCGGTCTGTCCGTGCCTGACGAGCCAGATCATGTTGGCAAGATCATGCCGCGTGATAGCGCGTGGCCAGCGTGAACGGACCATCGGCTTTGGCCCTGCCCGCTTCGACGAGATGGATCATGTGCGCCAGCACGGAGTGCGCGGCGGGGGCGTGGAGGCGTGCGTCGACGTCCTTGTAGATCACCTTCACCATGTCGGGGATCAGCATGTCGCCAGCTTTGAGGCGCGCGACGATGGCTTCCTCGCGGGCGTGGCGGTGGGCCACGTAGGCGTCGATGAAGGCGTTGACGTCCTTCACCGGCGGGCCGTGCGTGGGCCAGAGCGTGTCGAAGTTGCGGGCGCGGATTTTCGCGAGGCTGCGATAATAGTCGCCCATGTTGCCGTCGGGCGGGGAGATGACGGTGGTGGACCAACCCATGATGTGGTCGCCGGAGAAGAGCGCGTTCTCTTCCCTCAGCGCGTAGCAGATGTGGTTGGACATGTGGCCGGGCGTGGTGATCGCTTCGAGCGTCCAGCCGAGGCCGGAGCCAATACTGGAAAATGTGTCGCCGTCGTTGACGAGAACATCGGGCGTGAAGCCGGCCTCGCCGTCTTCTTCAAGTGACACCTCAGCATGCGCGACCGCGGGATCGGGGCGACCATAGACCTTCGCGCCGGCCCATGTGGCGAGGGGATGGGCGAGCGGCGAGTGATCGAGGTGCGTGTGTGTGGTGAAGACGTGGGTGATGCGCTCACCTGCGAGCGCTGCTTTCAGCGCCTCGAAGTGCGCGTCGATTGGCGGGCCGGGATCGATCACGGCGACCTCGCCTTTGCCGATGATGTAGACGCCGGTGCCGAGAAAAGTGAACGGGCCGGGGTTCTGCGCGATCACCCGGCGGATCAGCGGGCTCACCTGATCGACCCGGCCATAGGCGAAGTCGAGATCGCGAACGAAGGGGATACCCGCCACGTCTACCTCGCGCCGAGCCGGCGGAGCAAGCCGCCCATGGAGCCGAGATTGTAGCCGGCGTCCTGCGCGGCCTCGACGATCTCCTGTGCGTCACAGCCTTCGGAAGCCTGCGCCATCGCCCAGGCGGTGATCGAGCGCGTGCCGGAGCGGCAGTAGGCCAGCGTCCGCGACCGTGAGGACATGGCGGCTTTCACGGCGTCGGCGGTCGGCTGGCCCACGAAGGGCGCGTAGACATAAGTGAGACCAGCAGATTTCGCGGCGGCTTCGGCCTCGGCGGAGGTCGGCTGATCCGGCGCTTCGCCATCGGGCCGGTTGTTGATGATGTGGCGGAACCCGGCGGAGGACAGCGCGGGGAAATCTTCCAGCGCGATCTGGGACGCCACGGAAAACTGGTCGGTCACATGCTTGATTTCGGCCATCTCATTCCCTCGTCAGCCCCGCAACCGCGACAATTGCCCGCTTGCGCAACGACCTGCACTTCGCCTCTTATACGCGCACCCCTGCGGAGGACGTAACCCCTGTCGATTGACCCGTCCCGTCCTCCCGATTCCAATACCCATACCTCCAACGCCGTGGCGCGACTGGCCTCCCGGATCCCCTGGGCCTATGTCGGGCGCCGGGTGCTGGCCGCCATTCCCACCATGCTGGTGATCATCACCGTGGTGTTCTTCATGATGCGCGCCGCGCCGGGGAACCCGTATTCCGCCGAGCGCATGCTGACCCCGGCGGTGGAGGCCAATCTCAAGGCGAGCCTTGGCCTCGATAAGCCGGTGCACGAACAGTATTTTGAATACCTGGGCAATGTGGTGCAGGGCGATCTTGGCCCCTCCATGGTGTTCTACGACAAGGATGTGAGCGAGCTGCTGGGCGAAGGCCTGCCGATCTCGCTGACCATCGGGGTGCTGTCGATCACCATCGCGCTGTTCTTTGGCGTGCTGCTCGGCGTGGTGGCGGCGATGCGGCAGAATTCGCTGGCGGACTATTCCGTGATGAGCATCGCGATGGTGGGGATATCGATCCCGACCTTCGTGACGGGGCCGCTGCTCGCCATGGTGTTCGGCGTCTATCTCAACTGGTTTGCGGCGGGGGGCCTCGATCTGGGGCGGATGAATTTCCACAACCTGTTCCTGCCGGTGTTGACGCTGTCGCTGCCGCAGGTAGCGATCATCTCGCGGCTGATGCGGGCGTCGATGGTGGAGGTGCTGCGGTCCAACTTCATCCGCACGGCGCGCGCGAAGGGGATCAGCGAGACGCGCATACTGCTGCGCCATGCGGCGCCGGCGGCGATCCTGCCGGTGGTGAGCTATCTCGGTCCGGCGATCGTCGGCGTGATTACCGGATCGGTGGTGATCGAGACGGTGTTCACCCTGCCCGGCGTCGGCGCGTCGTTCATCGAGGGCGCGATGACGCGCGACTACACCCGCGTGATGGGCGCCGTGATCCTGTATGGCGGATTGATCATCGCGCTGAACCTGATCGCCGATGTGCTCTATGCGATCCTCGATCCCCGGGTGCGCTACACATGATGATGGCTGTCGTCCCCGGCTCCACAGCCGATGTGCTCAACAAGTCCGCCGTGAAGGGACGGTCGCTGTGGGATGATTCCCGCAGGCGGCTGTTCGGAAACAAGGCGGCGGTGGCCGGCATGATCGTGCTGGCGCTCCTGACCGTCATCGCCTTCATCGGGCCGCTGCTGTGGCCGCACAGTTATGAATACCAGTACCAGGACCGGCTGGGTCTCTCGCCGACATCGGAGAACATGCACTGGCTGGGCACAGACGTGCTTGGGCGAGACATGGTCGCGCGCCTGCTGATCGGGCTGCAGATCTCGCTGGCGGTGGGCTTCATCGCGACCTTCGTGTCGCTGGTGATCGGCGTGGCGTGGGGCGCCGTGGCGGGCTTTGCAGGCGGCCGCGTGGATCAGGTGATGATGCGGCTGGTGGACGTGCTCTACGCCGTGCCGTTCATCTTTTTCGTGATCCTGGTGACGGTGGTGTTCGGGCGGCACATCTTCCTGATCTTCCTTGCCATCGGCGCGGTGGAGTGGATGACCATGGCGCGGATCGTGCGCGGGCAGACGCTGGCGCTGAAGCAGAAGGAATTCGTCGAGGCGGCGCGCGCGGCGGGCGTGAAGCCGCTGGGCATCATCGTGCGCCACATCCTGCCGAACCTGCTGGGGCCGGTGGCGGTCTATGTGACGCTGACCATGCCGGTGGTGATCCTGCAGGAGAGCTTCCTGTCGTTCATCGGGCTCGGCGTGAACGAGCCGCTGACCTCGCTTGGGCAGTTGATCTCGGCGGGGCAGAAGGAGTTTGCGTATCCGTGGCTGCTGTTTGCGCCGGCGGCGCTGATGGTGGTGACGCTGTTCTCGCTGAACTTCATTGGCGACGGGCTCAGGGACGCGTTTGATCCGAAGGATCGGTAGGGGCGAAAATTTCCTACACAAACTATGGGTTTGTGTAGGAAGACCGGCAGCTTCGGCGACAAGAGCAATTGCAAAGCGGCATCCAGCAGACTGACGCAAGGCTCTTCCAATCCTGCGGTCTGACGTTAGTTTCGCGATCGGAAAAGTCGCCAGCGTGCAGCTTGAGCGCCTGCGTCGATGAAAGAGGAGTTCTTTATGCGTCTGAAGTTCCCGTTGCTGGCGAGCGTGTTCGCCGCTGCACTTGCGTTGACAGCCTGCGGGGGGGATTCGGGACAGACGACATCCGAGCGGTTCACGCGTGGTATCGGGGCACAGCCGAAATCGCTCGACCCGCAAAAGGTGGAGGGCACGTGGGCCAACGACGTGATCGGCGACATGTTCATCGGGCTGTTCACAGAGGATGCGAAGTCATTGCCGGTTCCGGGCGTCGCCGAGACATGGGTCGTGTCCGAGGACGGGCTCATCTGGACGATCAAGCTGAAGCAGACAACATGGTCGGACGGCGAGCCGCTGACGGCGGACGATTTCGTCTTTTCCTTCCAGCGCCTGTTCGATCCGAACGAGGCGGAGATCGCCTACGCGTCGATCCAGTACGGCATCAAGAATGGCCGCGCGGCGAAAGAGGGCCAGGTTCCGAAGGAACAGGTCGGCGTGCGTGCGGTGGATGACTACACGCTCGAGATCCAGCTCGAATATCCGATGCCTCACCTGCCGGGCCTGCTGAAGCACTACACCGTTTTCCCGCTGCCGCGGCACGTGATCGAGAAGTTCGGCGACAAGTGGACGACCCCGGAGAACTATGTCGTCAACGGTCCGTACAAGCTGGCCGAGATGCGCCAGAACGATTTCATCCGTGTGGTGAAGAACGAGACATTCGCGGGGACGGAGGACCTCTGTTTTGCGGAGGTGATCTACCTGCCCGTCAACGATCATGACGCGATGGTGCGCCGCGCGATGGCGGACGAGATCGACATGAACAATTCTTTCCCGTCGGGACAGCTTGAGGTCACGCAGAAGAACCTGCCCGGCTGGCCACGCATCTCGCCGATGATGGCGACGACCTATGTGGTGACCAACACGCAGAAGGCGCCGTTCAACGACGCGCGCGTGCGCAAGGCGATCGCCCTGGCGATGGACCGCGAGCACATCACGCAGAACGTGCTGAAGGGCGGGCAGATTCCAGCCTACAGCTTTGTGCCTTCAGCAATCGCCAACTACACCCCGGCCGAGTTCGAGTGGAAATCCCTGCCGCGGCCAGAGCGTCTGGCGCAGGCCAAGGCGCTGCTGGAAGAAGCAGGCTATGGCCCGAACAAGCCGCTGTCGTTCGAGTATCTCTACCGCTCGACAGGCGACAATCCGCGCATGGCCCCTGTGCTGCAACAGAACTTCAAGGAGATCGCGCCCTGGGTGCAGGCCGAAATCCGCCGCGTCGAGACGCAGGCGCTCTACGACATGCTGAAGGCGAAGAACTTCCTGATCAGCGACACCGGCTGGGTTGCCGACTACAACGACGCCTACAATTTCCTGTACCTGCTGGACTCGCGCACCGGGCCGATGAATTACGGCAACTACGTGAACCCGGCCTATGACGCGATCCTCGACCAGTCGACGCAGGAAGTGGATGGCGCGAAGCGCGCGGAGCTTCTGCACTCTGCCGAAGCGCTGATGTTGGGCGACACCGCCGTGCTGCCGCTTCTCACCCGTGTGACGCAGGACATCGTCTCGCCGAACATCACCGGCTACGAAGACAATCCGGAAGACATCCACCGCACGCGGTATATGTGCCGGAAATAGTCAGGGCTCGAACTCCCGGGCCGGGTCCAGCCCCGGCCCGAGGATTCGCTCGATGAGAATGCCGAATGGGTGGACGCTGTAGTAGATGGCGTGCCGCTCATGAACGGTGCGCCGCAATCCTTCACCGGCTTCACTCTGGTCAGTTCCTAGATTTGGAAATGTCAGCAGCATCTGGAATGCGCGGAAAAGTCCCTCGCCGTACTTCTGTTCCTGCACTGGGCCAAACCGCTCTCCAGTGAATGCCGAGATAAAGTCTAGGTCTTCCTCAGCACGAATGCTGAACCTGATCTCACGCTTCACGACGCTTGGCTTTCGCCTTGGCCCGTCCACGCGCGGCGCCTGCATCCCAGATTTCGTCAAACGTCTTCTCACTGACGCCGCTCGCGCGGGCGTCATCGATCATCGCGCGAAGCTTCTGCTGAGCTTCCCGCTTTTTATGATCAAGACGAATGAGCTCGCAAATATAAGCGCTGGCATCGGCAAACTCGACAGACTTGACGCGCTCTGCAATGAACTCTTCAAGTTCACTGCTCACCGAGATTGTGAGCTCGCCCATGAGATGCTCCTTCCGATACCGGGAACATAGCTGGAACAGTCGTTGACCGCAATTGCAACTGCGAACGCCCCCTAAAGCGCCAGCACGATCTCGTTCCGCAGTTGCTTTACAAGGCCGGCGTTCTCGCCGGTGTCGTGGCCGGGGAGGCGGCTGGTTGCGCGGATGTCGACGCGGGAGCCCTGCCCTTCCATCACCACGCGCACGGCGACGTCGTGCGCGAGTTCATACCAGGGCGAACGGTAGACGCCTTCCACCACGCCTGCGTCTGCGTCGGTGTGGGAGACGCGCCAACCGAGGCGCTCCATGGCGCGCGCGGCGGCCTGCGTCACGGCTTCCGGCTTTGCGTCCAACATGAGCGGCTTCAGGTCGTCGTAGAAACTCTCCTGCGCCGCCGCGAAGGACATGCCGGTCCAGCGGCCATTGCCTTCGGGCACGACAGCGTCGTCGCGCACGCGCACGGCGCCTGCCGCTGCGCGGTCCTTCAGCGTCGCCTCGGTGAAGGCGATCGGCAGGTTCCAGTCAGTCTGTGCGTCGTGGATCGGCGGCAAGTCATCCTGGCTGACGACGGCGCGGCTGTAGATGCCGCCCGCCGACATGCCCGCCGCCGCCGTCACCAGCACCGCGACGATGCCGGAGCGGTGGCGTCCGCTGACAAAGGCGAGCACGAGGCCAAGAATACCCAGCACCACCGCGCCCAGCATCACCCACATCGTCAGCAGCATGAAGGATCCACGCGCCGTCAGCAGGTCGATCAGCCCCATGCGGAACAGCATCGGACCCGCAAACAGCATCAGCCCGCCAACCGCCAGCAGGATCACGGCGAGCGTCAGGATCGCGATGCGCAGCATCCGCCCTGAACGCTCGCGCTGCCGCGCCTGCGAAGCTTCGGTCATTCAGCCGCCTGGATGGTCGGCAGCTTGTGATCCTTGAACGTCGCGCGCAGGGCGAGCTTGTTGATCTTGCCCGTGGCGCCGAGCGGAATGTTGTCCACGAAGGCCACGTCATCCGGCATCCACCATTTGGCGATCTTGCCATTGAGGAAGTTCAGCAGCTCTTCTTTCGTGGCAGTGGCGCCCGGCTTCAGCTGCACGATCAGCAGCGGACGCTCGTCCCACTTCGGATGCGGCAGGCCGATGGCGGCGGCGTTGGCGACGGCCGGGTGGCCGACGGCGAAATTCTCGATGTCGATCGATGAAATCCACTCGCCGCCCGACTTGATCACATCCTTCGCACGGTCGGTGATCTGCATGTAGCCAAGCTCGTCGATATTGGCGACGTCGCCGGTGTCGAAGAAGCCGTCCTTGTCGAGAATGTTTCCGCCGGCGTTCTTGAAGTATGCGTTGGAAACGGCTGGGCCGCGCACAACGAGACGCCCCGCTGACTTGCCGTCGCGCGGCAGCAGTTTGCCGTCTTCATCGACGACTTTCATCTCGACGCCGAATGGGGCGCGGCCCTGTTTCAGCTTGTACTTCACGACGGTGTCGCGGTCCTGGTCGAGCACCGGATTGGTCATCGCGCCGAGCGAGCCGAGCGGGCTCATCTCGGTCATGCCCCAGGCGTGGATCACCTCGACCTCGTAGTTTTCCTCGAAGGCGCGGAGGATGCGCTCGGGCACGGCCGATCCGCCGATGACGACCTTCTTGAGGTGGGGCAGCTTCTTGCCGGTGGATTCGAGATACTGCAGCAGCATCAGCCATACGGTGGGCACGGCCGCGGTGAACGACACCTTCTCGCTGTCGAGGAGTTCGTAGATCGACTCGCCGTCCATCTTCGCGCCCGGCAGGATCAGCTTGCCGCCGACCGCCGGCGCCGAGAGAGCGATGCCCCAGGCGTTGGCGTGGAACATCGGCACCACCGGCAGGATGCTGTCACGCGCCGATGTGCCCAGCGCATCGACCTGCATGGTGATCAGCGTGTGGATCACGTTGGAGCGGTGTGAGTAGAGCACGCCCTTGGGATCGCCCGTCGTGCCCGAGGTATAGCAGAGACCGCACGCGGCCTGCTCCGGGAAGTCGCCCCAGACGACATCCGTCGACTGGCCCGCGATGTACTCCTCGTAGGTGCGGAGGTTGGTCATGGCGGATTGCGGCTTGTGGGCGGCATCGGTGAGCACGATGAAATGCTTTACCGTGGGGACCTTGTCCTTGATCGCCTCGATGATGGGCTGGAAGGTGATGTCGTAGAAGATGTGCGTGTCTTCCGCGTGGTTGACGATCCAGGCGATCTGTTCCGGGAAGAGGCGCGGGTTAAGCGTGTGCAGCACCGCGCCGATTCCCATTGTGCCGTACCAGCATTCCATGTGGCGGGTGGTGTTCCACGCCAGCGTCGCGATCCGGTCGCCCTGCTGCACGCCATCGCCGAGCAGCGCGTTGGAGAGCTGGCGCGAACGCCAGTAGAGATCCGAATAGGTCGAGCGGACGATCGGCCCCTCGACCGTGCGGGTGACGATTTCCTGGTGGCCATGGTTTTCGTGGGCGTGGGTGAGGACCTTGTCGACCGTCAGCTTCCAGCCCTGCATCAGGCCTTTCATCGGCCCGCGCGGGATGGTGCTGGCGGCAGGCATGGCCGTGGCGACGCCGGGCGCCACGGGCGCTGGCGCAACCGGCGGTGCTGGTGCTACTGGCGGGGCTGCTGTGGCGGCGGCTTTCGCCGGGGACGCCTTCTTGTCGTCCTTGCCCTTGCCTTTGCCGAATCCGAACATGAACCACCTCCCGAATGCGCCTGTTCCGCGCTTTGGAGGTACTTCTAGACGCCGTCACGTTGGGGGGCAATTCTTTCGCGCTCAGAAGGTTGAGAGCGGGGCGTGTAACGCGGGTTTTCGCGGCGGTATTGGCGGAGTAGCTCCGTGCAATAGGTGCTGCAGACGCGATCGGAGATCTTGGGGAAACGTAACAACGCTCGCCCTCTTCCCCCTTGTGGGGAGGGGGCAGGAGGTGGGGGGCGGCTCAACGTTTCCAGACGTCAGCTACTCGCCACTAGCCCGCCTGCAGCAACCGCCCCCCTCACCCTACCCTCTCCCCACAAGGGGGCGAGGGGGAAGCCATCGTCAGACCTCAGTACGTCGTTCCATCGTGGTTCAGTCTGGGCTAGGAAGTCGGCAAGTTGTTGGGGACTTTTCATGCGCCGCTTCCTGCTCGCCGCCTCAGCCTTTGCCCTTGCCGCCTGCGGTGAGCCGGCTGATCCGACGGCAGCGGCATCCACAGAGGCGCCGGCGGCGGATACATCATCCGGCCCCGCGGAATCCGCTGCCCACCCCACCGCCGCAATCGGCCCCCTCCACCAGCGCCTCGATTGCCTGCGCTCTTCCGGCGGCATCCTGCTCATCGGCCATCGCGGGGGACCTACCCGTGACTACCCCGAGAACGCGATCGAGACGCTGGAGCGCACGCTGAAGGCGGGCACGCGGGCGATGGAGATCGACATTGCCGAGACAAAGGACGGCAAGCTTGTGCTGATGCACGACGACGATCTTGAGCGGACGACCACGGGCGATGGCCTCGTCGCGGACCATAGCCTCGCCGAAATCCAGGCCCTGCAACTCGAGACCGGCAGCAAGACCACCGCCTTCAAGGCGCCCACGCTGGAAGCTGCGCTGGACTGGGCGGTGAAGAACAACGCGATCCTTGAGCTCGACAAGAAGCGCGCGGCGACCTACCCGCCCATCATCGCCGCGGTGCGCGCCGCACGCGCCGAGAACAATGTGTTCATCATCACTTATACAGACGAGCAGGCCGTCGAAGTCCACAGCCTCGCGCCCGAGCTGATGATCACCGCCACCGTAAACGCGATCGCCCAGTTCGATGACCTCGTCGCGCGCGGAGTGAAGCCGAATCGCTTTCTCGCCTGGACCGGCAATGTCGAACCACGCCCGGACCTCTGGTCAGCGCTCGCTGCGCGCGGCGTCGAGAGCATTTTCGGAACAAATGGCTCGCGGGCGGAAGGTCTCGACTACCGCTACTGGGACGACGACGACGGATCGGAGTTCAACCAGCTCGCGGCAGACGGCCTGCCGATCCTCGTCACCAGCCTGACCGACAAGACTGCGCGGCAGCTGGCGCCCGAAATCCGCAAGGCGGGCGCCTGCGGATTCTAGCGGGGTGATTCACGGAAACCGGTGTCAACGAAAGTCTGGGGCCATCGCGCCAGGCTGCGTGAGCGGATTTTTGCAGCTCGCCTGCTGCGTCGCAGCAGGTGAAATGCGCGGGGCCGTTCGCGCGATTGCAGAGATATGGTCCGGAATCGCGCGGGTCCGTCCGGTCCCATTCGGCACGCCTTTCACTAGCCTCGCAACGGTGCTGCGGCGCGGCGACGCACGGCGCCAAGATTTCGCTCGACGCGATGTCGCTCGGCTGGGTAATTGGGCAAATACCCGTTCGCCTGTGGCGCGCAGCGCACCATGGCGGCGGCAGGAGCGGACGTGCTGTTACAGAGGATTTGCCGGTCAAGCCTTGAAGGCGAGACACGGCGAGCCAGTTTCCGGTGATGGGGCGAATCGTGCTCCGCCGTCGGCAGAGGGTGCCTCGATGGCACAGGTCATGCTCCTCGGAAGAGGTCAGGTCCGGGCGGCGTCATGCGCCGCCCTTTGGGATTCCTGGCGGAGGATCGGGGTCTGAAACCCTGCCGCCGCCGCGGATGGGAAGTTGTGGGATTAGGTCGACATGAGCATGACTGAAGCGGTCGTCGTGAAGTCCAAGGCGACAGTCTCCGCGTCCGGCGTTCCCGGCCTCGATCCCGCCCCGACGCGCCATGCAAGACTCGTCGCCTGGGTCCGCGAGATCGCAGCGCTGACCAAGCCCGACCGCGTCCACTGGTGCGATGGCTCGGATGCCGAGTTCGACCAGCTCACCGCTGAACTGATTGCGCTCGGCACGCTGAAGCGTCTCAACCCGGCGAAGCGCCCGAATTCCTTCTACGCCGCCTCCGATCCCAAGGATGTCGCCCGCGTTGAATCGCGCACCTTCATCTGCTCGGAAAAACAGATCGACGCCGGCCCGACCAACAACTGGTCCGACCCCGCCGAGATGCGCGTGAAGCTCGCCGGACTTTTCGATGGCGCGATGCGTGGCCGCACCATGTATGTCGTGCCGTTCTGCATGGGCCCGCTCGGCTCGAAAATTTCCGCGCTTGGCGTCGAGATCACGGATAGCGCCTACGTCGCCATCTCGATGCGCGTGATGACCCGCATGGGCCGCGCAGCGCTCGAGCAGATGGGCGAGGATGGTTTCTTCGTTCCCGCCGTCCACACGCTGGGCGCGCCCCTGGCCGCTGGACAGAAAGATGTTCCGTGGCCGTGCAATGAGGACAAGTACATCGTCCACTATCCCGAGACCCGCGAGATCTGGTCTTATGGCAGCGGATATGGCGGCAACGCACTCCTCGGAAAAAAATGTTACGCACTGCGCATCGCGTCCGTCATGGCGCGCGATGAAGGCTGGCTGGCCGAGCACATGCTCATCCTCAAGCTCACCAATCCCGAAGGCGTGGTGAAATTCGTCGCCGCCGCCTTCCCGTCCGCTTGCGGCAAGACCAACCTCGCCATGCTGGAGCCGACGCTCAAGGGCTGGAAAGCCGAAACGATCGGCGATGACATCTGCTGGATGCGTTTTGGCGACGATGGTCAGCTCTACGCCATCAACCCGGAAGCCGGCTTTTTCGGCGTCGCGCCGGGCACGTCGGCCGCCACCAACCGCAACGCGCTCGACAGTTGCGCCCGCAACACCGTCTTCACCAACGTCGCGCTCACCGCTGACGGAGACGTCTGGTGGGAAGGCATGACGAAGGAGCCGCCCGAAGGCCTCACCGACTGGCGCGGCCGCGCCTGGTCACCGGCCATGGGCGAGCCCGCTGCTCACCCCAACGCCCGCTTCGCCTGCCCGGCCGAACAATGCCCGGTGATCGCCGCCGAGTGGGAAGACCCGCAGGGCGTTCCGATTTCCGCCATCCTGTTCGGCGGCCGCCGCGCTTCAGCCGTGCCGCTCGTGACCGAGGCGTTCGATTGGGAGCACGGCGTCTTCCTGGGCTCGACAGTCGCCTCCGAAGGCACCGCAGCCGCCGAGAACAAGGTCGGCGAATTGCGTCGTGACCCTTTCGCGATGCTCCCGTTTGCCGGGTACAACATGGCCGACTATTTCGCGCACTGGCTGAAGATGGGCCAGCGTTCGGGCGCGAGGCTGCCGAAGATCTTCTTCGTCAACTGGTTCCGGAAGGACAAGCAGGGCAAGTTCATCTGGCCTGGCTTCGGCGAGAACACGCGCGTGCTGAAGTGGATCGTCGATCGCCTCGAAGGCAAGGCCGCCGCCAACGACACCGCCATCGGCCGCGTGCCGACGAAGTCGTCGATCGACATTTCGGGTCTCTCGCTCACCGACGAACAAATGGATACGCTGCTCGGCGTCGACCACGAAGTCTGGCGCGAAGAGGCCGGCCTCATCCCCGCCTTCTTCGAGAAGTTCGGCGACCGCCTGCCGAAGGCCCTGTGGGACCAGCACAGCCAGCTGGTGAGCAGGCTGGGGTAGGGACTGGCGGCCCAGGCTCTGGAAGCGTAGCGAAGATACGCGTTCCCGGCGGAGACCGGGATCCAGCCCAAACAAGAAGCCGCGCGTTAGCGCGTCAAAACCAATCGAGCGCTTGCGCGCACTTTTTCCCATGACTGGATCCCGGCCTCCACCGGGAACGCGTGTCTGGCGACACGCTTCCAGTTCACGCCCCCATCACCTCCGCCAGCTCCGTGAAGCTGTGCACGATCACATCATACGTCCCCGCGCCGGGCAGAGGGCGCTCCGTGCCCGGTCCCCATTCCAGCGGGCGGTGGACGTAGGCCGTCATCAGTCCGCGCGACTTCGCTGCGTCGAGATCGCCCGGGTGGCACGCCACCATCATCACCTGGCTTGGTGCGATGTCGAGGAAGCGCTGTCGTAGATCGCGGCGTCCGGCTTGTATGTGCGCACCAGATCGGCGCCGAGGATCGTGTCCCACGGAATGCCCGCCCGCTTCGCCATCGACAGGATCAGCGCGATGTTCCCGTTCGACAGCGCGACGACGGCGTGCTTCGCTTTCAGCCGGTTCATCCCCGCGATCGAATCCTGCCACGGATCGAGGCGCCGCCACCCCATCGCCAGCTTGTGCTTCTCGGTCTCGTCGAGATCCGTGATCCCGAACTCCGCCAATGCGACATCCAGCACTTCGCGATGGAGATCGTCCATCGTCACATAGCTCCGCTCACCCGATCGCACCGGCGCCATTGCCGGCAAGATTTGCTTGCGCCACGCGTTCGCGAACGCGCCCCAGTCGCGTGCATGCCCCTTCGGCCCCAACATCGCCTCTGCCTCGCGCGCGATGCCGCTGCGCCAGTCCACGACCGTGCCGAACACGTCGAACGCCAGCGCGCGGATGTTGGTAAGGTCAGCCATGACTGCATTCTCCCGACGTCGTCTCGCGGTCCCGACAGTAATCTTTCGCAGGACGGGGCTTTCCCGCAAGCACAAAGCAAATCCGGCGCGGCGCCTTTCGCTGTAACAGCGCCCGCGTCATAGTCGTCAAAACTTCCGCCTTTGGCAGGAGCGCGCATGACCGACGGAGCCTGGCAGGATTGGGTGGGGCGGCAGCAAACGCTCCACGACACCATCGCCGCAACCCCCGCGCGCGCTCTGGCGCTGACGCTCAACCAGGCTGACGGTCACGCGCTGGGTGATGGCGACGAGGTTCCCGCCATCTGGACCTGGCTCAGCTTTCTCCCGCTCGCGCCCATGTCGCAGATCGGTTCGGATGGGCACCCTCATCGTGGGGGCTTTCTGCCGCCGATCGAGCTGCCGCGCCGCATGTGGGCGGGCAGCCGGTGCACGTTCGAGGCGCCCATCCGGATCGGCGATACAGTCGAGCGCACGTCCACCATCACGAAGATCGCGGAAAAATCCGGCGCGGCCGGCGCCATGGTTCTGGTCACCATCGCACACGAGGTTCGCGCCAATGGCAAAGTCGCCATGCGCGAGGAGCAGGACATCGCGTTCATCGCCATCCCCGATCGCTTCACGCCGCCGGCGCCGGCGCCGCTTCCGCCGTGCGACTGGCGCGAGGACGTCGCCATCGACCCCGTGATGCTGTTCCGCTTCTCGGCGCTGACCTTCAACGGCCATCGCATCCACTATGACCGCACCTACGCGACAGAGGTGGAGCGCTATCCGGGCCTCGTGGTCCACGGTCCGCTTCAGGCGGTTCTGCTGTTCGACGCCGCGCTACGCCGCGCGCCTCACGGGGCCAGACCCGCGCGCCTGCAGTTTCGCGGCATGCGGCCACTGTTCGACTTCGACGCCATCACGCTCAACGGCCGCACCGACGAGAACGGAGAGCTTCACCTCTATACCGCCAATGGAGAAGACCTGATCGGCATGCAGGCGCGCATCGCGTGGACGACTGAGTAACGCAGAGCAGGCCGGGCAACGTCCGCCGCTGGACGTCTTCGCATCATGGAGGGCTCCGCCTTCGTCGCGGTGCCTAGCACGACGACAAGATCGTCGCGGGGCCACGGTGACTGCGTCTGAAGCGTCGTGCTCGACCTCGAATTCTGGCCGTTCCTTCGTGTCCTTCGTGATAAACTTCGTGTCTCTGTGTTTGAAACTTTTTCAAGGGAAACACGAAGGCACGAAGTTTCCACGAAGGACACCAAGACGAACGCGCGTTTCCTAGAAATCCGCGCGCAGTCCTACGCGGAATCCCCGTCCCGCCATCGGAGCGAGATCCTTCAGCGGCGAAGCATGGTGGCGGATTTCTTCGTCGGTGAGGTTCACACCTTCGACGATGAGATCGACTTCCGGCGTCACATGCCACGTCGTGCGCAGGTCGATCGCGGTCCAGCCATCGGTCGGAAGTTCGTCTGTCCCGACACGATCCTGATCGTCCGCCCAGCGCGCTTCGAGACGGGCTTTCACGAGGGAGGTCTCCGCCTCGATCCCGGCCGTGGCGGACATGGGTGGAATGCGCGGCAGGTTACCGCCTGAGTCGAGGCTCGCCCGCACCACGTCGGCGCCGCCGTCGATGTGCCAGTGCGCGCCGAAGGCTTCGCCGAGTTCCAGCGTTGCGCTGATCTCGGCCCCGGTGAAATTCGCATCCGCCTGCGTCGCTGCAAAGACTGGCAAGCCATCAAGCTCGGCGCCGGTTGGCGCGAGATAGATGAAGCGCTCGAAGTCGAAGCGATAGACGCTGCCATCGATGCGCAACGGTCCCGCCTCCCAGCGCGCGCTGGCTTCGATGCTGACGCCGCGTTCGGTGTCGAGAGTCGCATCGCCGACCTCGTACTGCTGCGTGGCGAGGTGTGGGCCATCGGCGAAGAGTTCGACATCGGTCGGGGCGCGCTCCGTGCGGCTGGCGGTGAGACCGAGGAAGAGCAGCTCGGTGGCGTGCCCGTGCACGCCGATCGATGCGTTCAGCGTGTCGAACGACTGTTCGCCGGCAACCGCGTTGTCGAGCTTCACTTCGTCCAGCCGAAGCCCGCCCTCGAGGCCCCACTGGTCCTGCTCGAATGTCTCGAACAGGAAGACGCCCGTAGCCTCGGTGATCGTCGGCGTGACGAACGCCTCGTCGCCTACTGCACGGAAATCGCGACGCGAGGATTGCAGGCCAAGGCTTCCCTGAAGCCCCATGAAATCGGCGTGCTGGCCTTCCAGACGCAACTCGTGGCCTTCGTTGGTGAAGACAGTGCCCGGCTCGCCCGGCCCCTCGAACTCGGTGTGCTGATAATCGACGACCGATGCAGCGCCGGTGAGGCGCTTCAGCGGACCCTGCGCGAAATTCCATCCGCCGCGCAGATCCACGCGCGTCTGTTCCATGTCGATGAAGGGAAGTCCCGGCGTATCGCCGACCGCCGCAACGCCGATCGCGAGCGTGCCGATCCCGACTGGCGCCGGCTCTTCTTCCTCATGGCCCCCGACAATGCCGTATTTCGATTCCAGCTGGCGTATCGCCACGCCGACGAAGCCATCATCGCCCACCAGCGAGAGGCCGCCGCTCAGCGCCTGCGTTTCAACGCCCGAATTCTCCAGCGTGCCGGAGATCTCGTCATGCACCTCGCCCTCGGCCGTTTCCTGCGCGCGCAGGCGAGCGGATTCCGCAAAGCCGGGTATGTCGAGATCATCGCTCTCGCGCCATGTCCAGTTGAGCGCGCCAACCAGCGGCCCGCTGCTGCCCGTGGCCCGCGCGGCGAGCGTCTTGCCCTCGTCCGCGCTGGTGTAGCCGGCATAGCCCATGGCGCTTAGCGGCGCATCGGGAAGCCGCTCTACGATCAGCCCGTCGATCACGTTGACGACGCCGCCCGTCGCCCCGCCGCCATAGGCCAGCGTGGCCGGCCCGCGCAGGATTTCGATACGCTCTGCCCCTAGAGGATCGCCAGTCACGGCGTGGTCGGGGCTCGCAGCCGAAGCGTCGATCACGCCGATGCCGTTGGTCAGCACTTGCACGCGCTCAGCGCCCAACCCGCGTATCACCGGCCGGCTCGCGCCCGGACCGAACGCGGTGGTGGAGACGCCCGGCAGTCCCGCCAGCGTATCGCCCAGCCCGCCGGAGATGCGCTCCGCAATGTCGTCGCTGCCGAGCACGGTGGTGGAGGCGATCATCTCGTCGCCAGTCCGCGCCGGGCCGACGCCGGTGACGACGATGACGTCGCCCGGGTCCTCATGTTGCCCGGCGGGGGGCTGCACCTGCGCCAGGGCGGCGGGCGCTGCGAGCGTCACGACGGCTGCGCCCAGCAGGAGGTGTTTCGATGACCGCATCGCAGGACTCCGCATGTTACAGTATAACGGTATGATATACTGTAACAGCGCGCAAGAGGAATCATCGCGGGCGCCAGGAACCCTGAAGCACCTGCATGGCGCCGTAAAACGATTGACTAAATGAAGCCCGGTTTATTCTCGGGAGGGATCCTCGAAACTGTCGGCCGAGTTGGCATAGTAGGCGTCCCGGACCGACTGGTCGCGCTGGCGCTTGTTCATCGTTCGGACTTCCAGGTCGATCGCGTCCCACTCGCCGCCCGGGCTCATCTTGATCCACTTAAGCAGTTCATCGACCTCGATTCCGCGAAGGCTGGTCAGACGGATTACCACAAACGCAAATACAATTGAGCAAAACACAGAAACCCATGGACTGAACACCGACAAAAAGGAGATCAGGGCCGCGATGTTGAATATCATCGCTCCGCCACCCAGCACGATGGCCTCTCCCACAATGCGCATGCGCTGCAGCGGCGGCACTATCGGCGAGATTGTGTTGGTATGGATAAAGTCGCAGATCATCATCATGATCGCCGACGCAACCTGCACGCCAACTGAAATGATGATGATGGCGATCGCCGAGGACGTGAGCCCCTCGACCTGCGAAGTCGCATCTCCAGCCACAATCGCAGCTCCGGAAAGAACTTCGCTGATGTCGCCCGAGTTTGAGAACATTAGCGCCGCGCCAGCGATGCCAGACCCAGTGCTGATCGCCGCAAAATCCCGCCAAGCAATGCCACGGTGATAGTCCACTAAGCGATGAACGCTCAGCTTGTTGCGCACAACAAGCGCGATCTCATAATGGCGGTACTGTCGGATATGTTTTTTCGTGTTGCGGTTCTGGGTGCTCAATACGATCAGAACGAAGATCAGGCTGCCTAACGCCACTAGCGCGCCATATTCCGTGCTCTTGTGGAATGTCCACATCCATTCGCGTGTCGACAACCATACTTGGCCTGCCCACGACCCGAACTGATCCCACAACGGTAGTGCGCCCATGTCGTATTCCCCGATCCTGGGGCAGATAGTAGTAGTCTGCCCGAAAAGCGCAATTCATCAGCTTCAGGCGGCATGGATTGGTCTCTTCCCGTTCCAAACAGAAGTCACTAGTGAGGAAATTACCGCGGGGTGATGAAGCAGAGAAATGTCAGGGAATGAGATGAAAAGACTAGCAGACGCCGACCCCGATTTGCTCGCGCGCGTCCACACCGTGCTTACCGACATCGACGACACGCTTACGACCCATGGCGTGCTCCCTGCTATCGCGTATGCCGCGCTGGAAAAGCTGAAAAACGCGGGCCTCCGCGTAATTCCCATCACGGGCCGCCCGGCTGGCTGGTGTGATATGATCGCGCGCTTCTGGCCGGTCGATGGCGTGGTGGGCGAGAACGGGGCCTTCGCCTTCCGTCATGACCGCGCTTCCCGTCGCATGATCCGCATCTTCGAGGTGAGCGAGGAGAAACAGCGTAGTTGCCGGGCACGACTCGACCTCATCGCGGAAGAAGTGGTGCGAGAGGTGCCAGGAGCCACAGTCGCGTCCGACCAGGCTTATCGGATCGCCGACCTTGCCATCGATTTCAGCGAAGACACTCCGCGCCTTTCCGATGTTCAAATCGAGCAGATCATCTCCATCTTCCATCGCCATGGCGCCGTTGCGAAGGTGAGTTCGATTCACGTCAATGGCTGGTTCGGCGTTTACGACAAACTGTCCATGTCACGAAGACTATTGCGTGAGCAGCTCGGCTTTGATCCGGGCGAAGCGTGGGATGGTGTCGCATATTGCGGAGACAGCCCCAATGACGAACCAATGTTCCGCGCCGTGCCTCTCAGCGTCGGCGTGGCCAACGTGATTGACTTTGCCCACCTGATGACCGCAAGGCCCCGCTTCGTGACCCAGGAAAGGGGCGGTGAAGGTTTCGCGGAACTCGCAGACCGGCTACTTGTCGCAAGGCGGCTATCATGACAACCGACGATAGCAAATCGCCGACTGGGAACTGGCTCAATGCGCCGAACCTGGTCACGCTATCACGCGTCGTGCTTGGCTTCGCAGCGATCTTTTGCATCACGTCCCTGGACCAAGGACTGATTGTCATTGGCGTCATGCTGATGGTGGCGGCTGAGGTAACTGACTTCCTAGACGGCTACGTCGCTCGCCTCACGCGCTCTGTCTCCAGTATCGGCAAGGTGCTCGATCCAATGGCGGACAGCATGTACCGCCTGATGATCTTTGGCGCCTTCGTGGAGGCGGCGTGGATGCACGCATGGCTGCTGGCTGTCTTCGTGATCCGCGACATCGGCGTTTCCTATGCGCGCATGATCGCGATGCAACGTCACCGCCCCGTTTCCGCTCGGTTCAGCGGAAAGTTGAAGGCCCTGGTGCAGGGCGCAGCGCAGATATTCGTTGCCTCGGTCATGGCATTTGACCTTGACATCCTTCAGTCTTTCTGCACCCCGTTTCTCTACATCGCTGCGGTGGTGACAATCTATTCGCTAGTCGACTACGTGGTGGCGATGACTGGCCGCTCCTCGTTATCCCAACCTGCACAGCGGTAGCATTCGATCATGGGCAATGTTTTCTCCCGGCTCGCAAACTACGGCTACATCCACCATCGCGCACTTAACGACTTCTCCCACTTCGACGCGGCGGAGAAGCACCTTACGAATTACCCAGGAACACCCCAGGTTCTGGAAGGTGATTTATGTTGGGATTTCGAAGACGGTCGACAGGACTTCTATTTCCACCATCCCGACTTTGTTTGGGACGCGCTCTCTGCCTCGACGGTCGCCAAGCAGCGGAGGTCGGGCGAGTTGGTCATGCTCGAAGACATGCTGAAGCGCGATACGTCCGACCGGCACTACGTCATTGAGCTGAAAGTCGGCCGCGGCGACGTGAAGGCCGCCATGCAGAAACTCGTCGAGGTGCTGCAAGCCAACTGCCGCGACCGATTCTGGATCGACGGTTTCTCCCTGAAGCTTGCCCGTATGGTAAAAGCGATCGACCCATCTGTGGTCGCCAGCCTGCACACCGAGCGAGTGACGGATGACCATGTCTGGGTCGTCGCGCCAGACCAGTGGCCCACGCGTGTGAAGTTTGGGGACCTTTCCGGAATCGATGCCATTGCAATCCGCAAGCGCTACTCGGACGAGCACATGGCATGCGCCTCGGCGGCCGTGATCAAGCACGGATTTAAGTTGATCATGAGCAGGCTATTCACGCTGGAGGATTATGCATTGTCGCGCAAATGGGGCGCGATCATTGGGTATCCGAAAGCCGACTTCGCCGATGTCATGCGCTTCAACACTGAACGCGGCTTCGCTTGATGCGCAACGCAGTCGACCCAACGCCCCCCTGAAAACGCGACGGCCGCGACCGGGGGGAACGGTCGCGGCCTTTGCGGGGCAAGCGTGCGTGAGGGGGACGTCGCGACGCTCACCAACTGCGACGGGTTCGGCAGGAGAAGCAGAATTACCCGTCGCTTGAGTATCAGTAAAACACCCGGGCATGAATGGATGGTTAATCCCGGCGGGGGTTCGCGAAACGCCTGTGACGTTTTGCACTAGCACGTTTAACGAATTCAGGTGCTTCGTAAGCATGCGGTGAGAGCCGCGGCGTCACCTGGTTCGCTGGTTGCGGAGCAGGAGTACGTTCGGGTTGTCCTCGTGGTACTGGAGGAGCTCCCTTAGCCTTTCGATGCCGTCAGGTGTGAACGCCAGGGTTTCCTTGTC
>JANOKS010000144.1:0-7137 GCA_031419455.1 Alphaproteobacteria bacterium | reverse complement strand
TGGGCCGAGGCTGTGTGAAAACGACGAAGCGGTTCATGATTCTCGCGATGGCGCGGGAGACTTGCGATGAAGCGGTTCGTGGAGGGCGAGGCTCGAGATCAGGGAGGGTTATTTCCGGCGCATCTCGAAGATTTTGTCGGGGAGAACAATCCGGTCCGCGCGGTCGACGCCTTCGTCGAGATGCTGGATTTGCGGAACCTCGGCTTTTCCAGTGTTGATCCCAAGGCCACTGGGCGGCCGAGCTATCACCCGGCGATCCTCCTGAAGCTTTATGTCTACGGCTATCTCAACGCCATCCCATCGAGCCGCCGACTGGAACGCGAGGCGGGACGCAATGTCGAGCTGATGTGGCTCACGGGACGCCTGGCGCCTGATCACAAAACCATCGCCGACTTCCGCAAGGATCACGGCCGCGCCATTCAGCAAACGTGTGCGCAGTTTGTCGGCCTGTGCCGAGAGCTGGGCCTGTTCTCCAGGGCGATCGTCGCTCTCGACGGCAGCAAGTTCAAAGCGGTGAACAGCCGTGACAACAACTTCACGGTCAACAAGGTAGCCAAGCGCATCGAGCAGGCGGAAATCAATATCGCGCGCTATCTGACGGCTCTGGAGCGTGCCGACCGCCAGGGCGGCGAGATCGCCGAGGAAAAGGCGCCACGCTTGAAAGACAAGATCGAGCGCCTGCGCCAGCGGATCGACGACCTGAAGGCGATGGGCGCAAGGCTGGAGACGAGTCCCGGTGCGCAGGTCTCGCTCGTCGATCCCGACGCGCGCGCCATGTCGAGTCACGGCAAGGGGACCGACGTGGTCGGCTACAATGTCCAGATCGCCGTCGACGCCGAGCATCACCTCATTGTGGCGCACGACGTCACCAACATCGGCAGCGACCGCGCGCAGCTCGCACCTATGGGGGAAATGGCGCGCGAGGCGAGCGGGCAAGCCGCGATAACTGTGCTGGCCGACCGAGGCTATTACAGCGGCGATCAGATCGTCGCCTGTGATGGCAATGGCGTCGATCCGATCATACCGAAGACGGAGACTTCGGGCGGGGCGCTGCGCGGTCGCTTCACGATCCAGGACTTCTTCTATGATCGCGACCATGATCGCTATACGTGCCCCGCTGGCCAGCTTCTGACGCAGGCGAAGAAGCGTTCCACACGCGGGCCCGATCCCGACTATGTGCGCTACCGCAACCTCGACGCCTGCGGAGCCTGCGATCTCAAATCGAGGTGCACGCAGGAGCGCTTCCAGCAGATCAGGCGGTGGAAGCACGATGACGTCCTCGACGCGATGCAACAGCGGCTCGAGCAAATGCCGAAGGCCATGACCGTCCGCCGGCGCACGGCTGAGCACCCGTTCGGGACCATCAAGGCCTGGATGGGTGCAACCCACTTCCTGACGCGGACGCTTCCGAAGGTGAAAACCGAGATGAGCCTGCAGGTGCTGGCCTACAATCTGAAGCGGATAATGGCGCTGCTCGGCATCGGCCCGCTGATCCGGGCCATGGCCGCCTGATCAGCTGGGGACGGCGGTATCTAACCCTACCCCGAAGCACCACGGCGTTTTTACACGGCCTCGGCCCATGGCGGCCATTCGACTCATGCAAGGATGAAGCGAAACGGAGGATTGATTGCCGGTTGAGCAAGTCTTTGCCCACAAGTGGCCGAGCGGATCTGGCGTCTGGCTAATCGGGATCGCCGTGCGGATGGATATCCTGGCGGAATCGCTTTCGATCAGCACCGAAGAGTGGGAGGAGGAGGGGCTCGGACCCGCACGTGGAGCTTGGCTGAAGCTTTCGAATAGCCGGATAGTGTTGGTCTACGAGCTAGCGCACGCGATCAAGTTTCATGGGGCAAGAGGCCCCGCTGTCGAAGTCGATGCGCAGGAAGCGGCTACACTTGGATTGGACCATTTGACGGCAGAGGTGAAGTCCGCACTGTCTCTGACCGAGGACCAGATCATCGTCATCAATCGTGATGCGGAAGCCTGGCGCGATGACGCTGCTCAAGCGGTCAAGCTCCGCTCTCAACAAAGGCCTTTAGAATAACCTGCCGTTGTCTGCCTTCGGCGAGTTCCTGCCGCTAAGCGCACCCTTCGACATATTGAATGCTCGGCCCGCCGGCGTGGATCGCGCCGACCTTACCAGTGCCGTCGATCTCGTAGACGATGCCGCGGGCGGCTTCGTCCTGCACGTAGGGGTCAGCGCGCGGGCCGCCCTCCCAGACGGTGATGTATTCGGCGGGAGCGTCCTGATATTTGTGCGGGCTCGTCGTGGCGCTGGCGCCGTGGGTCTCTTTCACCTTCGCGGCGGTGTCGCCCAATCCGAGACCCTTGTCGGTCTTCAGCATCGACATGTCGGCGATCGTGACGCGGGTGAGTTTGCCGGCTTCGAGCATGACCCAGAGAAACTCGGGCGCGTTCTTCGGCTGGTACTCGTCGCAGTCGCCCGGGATGCCGGCAGCGTTCGGGTCGCGCTTGTCGCCAACGGCGGCGAGCACTTCGGCCTTGGTCATGCCGATCGTCAGCGGGCCCCAGCCGGTCGCGGTCAGCGCGTCTCCGGCGGGGGAGGGCGTCGCATCCGGCGTGGCAGCGGACGCATCGGCGGATGGCGCAGCGGGCGCGGGTGTTTCGGCCGCTGGCGTGCACGCGGCGAATGCCAGCGCGGCGGCAGACAGGGTGGAGAGCAGGGCAAGGCGCTTCATGGCGGACTCCCGGAGCGACGCAACAATCCTGGTAGCAATATACACCGTCACCGGAGACAGGCCATGTCGGCCACGTTTTCCGGCGACGCGCCAATATTGTCCCGCACGCGTGCAAGCTGTACGGTCGATGATCCCGGCGAGGACGGCCTCATGCATGTGATCGGCGCTGGCGTTGGCCGGACAGGAACCTATTCGCTCAAGCTTGCCATCAATCAGTTAGGCTTAGGCCCCTGCCACCATATGGAGGCGGTGCTCCAGAACATCGCCACGCAGGTTCCGCTATGGAATGCCGCCGCCGCCGGAATGGCGGACTGGCGCGCAATCTACGCGGGGTTTGGCAGCGCAGTTGACTGGCCGACGGCGAAGTTCTTCCGTGAACTGGCAGAGGCGTATCCAGCCGCCAAATTCGTTCTCACCGTGCGTAGCCCGGAAAGCTGGGCGGACAGTTTCGGGTCGACCATCTACAAACTACTCGCGGGCAAGGATCAGGCGCCTCCGGACAAAAGGGCGTGGCTGGAGATGGCCGAGAAGCTAATTGCGGACACGGGCTTTCCTCCGAATCTCGACCGTGACGGACTGATGAAAGGCTTCATCGCGCACAACGATGCGGTGAAGGCGGCGATCCCCGCGAGCAGGCTGCTTGTTTACGAGGTGAAGCAAGGGTGGGCGCCGCTGTGCGCCTTCCTTGGCAGGCCCGCGCCAGCTGATCCCTTCCCGCGCACCAATGATCGCGAAGAGTTCTGGAACCTCGTTTCGCAAGGCTAGCCTTCACGGACAATCTGATCGCCAAGCATCCGAAAGTGAAGCTCTGGTGTCTCGGCGCCACGATCGCATCGGCGGGTGGAGCTGCTCCAGCCGTGATGCCTGACGCTAAGCCGCAGCAGTCACCGTGACAGTGACGGGCACGTGGTCGGAAGGCTTTTCCCCGCCGCGTTCTTCGGTGTGGATCTGGTAGCTGCCGATATCGACCAGCGGCGTCGCCCGCTTGTCGGCCCACCAGTGATCGAGGCGCCGGCCGCGGTTGGAGACTTTCCAGTCGGCCGCGCGATAGCTCCACCAGGTGTAGAGCTTTTCCTCCGGCTTGTGCTTGGCGCGCGCGATGTCGGTGAACTTGCCTTCGGCCAGCACGCGCTTGAGGCCGTCCGTCTCCACCGGCGTGTGGCTCACCACGTTGAGCAGCTGGCGGTGTGACCAGACATCGTTCTCCTCCGGCGCGATGTTGATGTCCCCGGCGACCAGCAGGGGCAGGGCCGAACGCTTCGCGGCGCGGGCGGCGTAAACTTCGCGCATGCGTTCGATGAAATCGAGCTTGTGGGCGAACTTCTCGTTGAGTTCAGGGTCGGGGATGTCGGCGCCAGCGGGCACGTAGAGGTTCTGCACCTCGAACCCTGCGACCTTCACCGCGGCGCAGCGCGCATGGCCGTAACGGCAGAGTCCCGGCGTTTCCAGCGCCTCGATCGGCAGCTTCGAGACGATGGCGACGCCATGCATGCCCTTCTGGCCGGAGAGATGGATGTGGCGGAAGCCGGCCGCCTCGAACGCCTTGCGGGGAAACTGGTCCTCCAGGCATTTGATCTCCTGCAGGCACAGGACATCCGGCTTCTCCCGCTTGAGGAAGGCGATGACGCGGTCAATGCGGAGGCGAACCGAATTGATGTTCCAGGTCGCCAGGGAAAGGCGGTTCATTGTGTCGGGGAGGACCGGTGTGCTGGGGTGGCGGTACCATACGACAATCGGGTGCGCCGCCCGGCAAATCAAGGAAAAGCGCTCAATCGCCGCAAGGTAAGGCGTGCCCGAATACTGACGCGCCCGGCCGCGGGGACAGCCAGGCGCGTCATGCGCCCCGGGGGCGCTGATGGGCCGGGGGATAGCTCCGGCATTCGATCCGCTGCAAACGCCCGCGGGGGGAAGCTCGGGCGCGAGCGAACTCGATCCACGTGGCAATTAGGACACGACCCGCATGATTTGTCACGCAAAGCATGGTTAAAATTTGCGTGTGACGGGCAGGCTACGGGTGAACCCTGACCTCAGCTGGCGGCCGAAGCCGCCCAGTCCTGGTTGTCAACGGCGGTCGTCGCCCGCATCGCTCGGATCTTTCACCACGAACAGCGACGGCTTCAGCGACACGTTCTTCTTGATTCCGCTCAGCTGCACACGGGTCTCGGCGCCTGTACCGTCGACCTGGCGCCAGCCGAGAAGCTCGAAGTCTGTCTGACGAAATTGCAGGATCATCTTGCCTTCCGCCTCGCCGGTCTTGTCGACAAGGGTGACGTAATGCGAGCCGTTTGACGTCTGGACGTCCGTGACGCTGCCGTCTTTCCGGAGGTCGATGTTCGAGCGCAGAAAAAGGCTCAGCGGCGTCGAGGACAGCGGGACGGCGTCATACGCCTTGCGCTTGGGCTCTTCGATCGAAACGGTCGTGCCGTCGGACACGATGAAGATCGGCTCAGGCACGGTGTATTCGAAGCGTACCTTGCCCGGGCGGCTGATGTAGAACGCGCCGTTCGACGGCGAGCCAGACGGATCGACCTGCGTGAAGCTGCCCTGCACGGTCTTGGTGTCGCTCATCGCCTTGGCGACGCGATCGATGATCGCATTGCGGTCAAGCGCGCCGGGCGCCTGCACTTTCACGATCTGGGCGCCTGCCGGTTTGGCGACCGGCTTCGGCGCGGAGACTTTTGGCGCAGTGATGGGGGCAGTCGCCACCGGCGCGGGGGCCGGGGTCACCGAGGGCGCCGTCACCGGGGCGACAACTAGCGGCGCGACTTCAACGGGCGCCGGCGCAGCCAGGGCTTGCGCGGACACTGAAAGGGCGAGGGGGAAGAAGGTGCTGAGGATGCTCATGGGGATCAACCTCGGCTTCGCGACAGGCGAAAACAAGACCGGCTCAAGGAATTTTCGCCCTGTTTTCATGAACATCGGTTCAGTCCTATCCTGTCGTGCAACACCTTGCGGGGAGACCTAACGCGATGGGACCAAAGCAGTTTCATGAGCTGGTCCTGAGCTTTCCGCATACGGAACTCTCAACCGCCTATGGACAGCCCGCCTACAAGGCGTTTGGAAAATTCCTGACGCGCCTTCGCAGTGAAGACGACAGCGTCGTGCTGGGGCAGGTGAGTTTCGATGAACGGGAAATGCTGTGTGCGGCCGATCCCGAGACCTTCCACTTCACCGATCATTACCGGAATTACCCGATGGTCCTCGCGCGGCTGAAGCGCCTCGCTGCGAAGACGCTGCGCGGGTATCTGGACAGGCAGTGGCGCCATAATGCGCCCAAGAAGTGGCTGAAGGCCTGGGAAGAGGGTACGGCCTTGCCGGACATCTCCAGGCCTGCGCCGAAGACGAGGAAGACGAAGCGATGAGGATGTTGCTCATTCTGCTGCTGCTGGCGGCGCTCGGCGCGGGCGGGTTTCTCACCCGTCCCGACGAGAAAGCGCAGGAGCAGAACGCGGAGAAGCTGTTGTCGTCCACGCGGGGCGGATTCGATATCGGCGAGCTGATCGCCGACAAGGTGTTCTCGGCAAGCGCGAAGGATAGCCGAAAGTTCGAGGATCTGTTCGTTGCGACGAAATATACCGTCCGGGCGGATGACGCAGTGCTGATGGAATGCTGGGGGCTGTATGCCCAGTTCCTGTGCTCGCAGCCGGAGACAAAATAGGTCATAACCAGTCGCACGGGGCGCTTGAAGGCCAACGGGCCGGAGCGGGAGTGCGATGCGCGGATTTCTGGTGCTGTTAGTGGTGGTTGGCCTTGTCGGTGCGGGCGCCTGGTACACGCGGCCAAGCCACGGCCTTCATCGCGGCGTGGCGAGCGCGCTGATGGCGCAGGGGCGCGTGGCGCGTCCCGAACAGGCGGCGGGCGGATGGGCGTTTGATGATTTCCTCGTCGCAACGCGCTCGACGATGCAATCAAGCGATCGCGAACTGATGGAATGCTGGGGCTTCTTCACGCGCTTCCTCTGCACCGGCGCTGCGCCAACAGTGGACGTCACGATTGCTGGCTGAGGTCGGGGAGGGGCGGTGCTGAAGCGCTATCTCGCAACTGTCGGAATCATTCTCGCCGTGCTGGTCGGCCTTGGCGTGTGGCTCAAGCCGCCGCTGGCGGACATGCGCGAAGGCGTCGACGAAGGGCTGACGGCGTATGCGGCGCAGAAACTCGCGGCGGGCGAGGCGATGCCCGAGGTCCGCCATACCGAGTCGCATGACTGGCTGGTGGCGGTGTCGCATGCCGCGAAGGTTGGTGCGGAGACGTTCTACTGCGTCGGCGCGTTCAAGGTGACTGTCTGCAACTCTCCAGACTAGGCGCAATCCGCGGCGGCTGCCTGGGGCTGCTATCTGAAATGAAAAAAGGCCGGCCCCTGACATCAAAGTCGGGGGGCCGGCCTTTCTCGTTCCTGTCAGCGGCGCGGCTGCACGCGCTCGCCATCAGGACAGCCATT
>JANOKS010000143.1:0-15413 GCA_031419455.1 Alphaproteobacteria bacterium | reverse complement strand
GGCTGCTGGCCCTGATGGGGTACGCGAACAAGGTCCCAAACAGTTCACCAGGCTGTGACGCCTCTGCCGGTCGATGGGTTGTCCTCGTTCCCGGACTGACCGGTTTGCCATCACGATCGCATCGTCCTCGCAACTTCGTTAGCGCGCCTTACGCTCGTAAGCGTGCTGGTCTTTTAGGCCGCAAGGGCCGGGACATGGCGAGCGCGGTATGTTTCTCCTCGGGTCATGATGGCCCAGATGATACGCGCGGTCTTGTTGGCGAGCGCGATGGCCGCCAGGCGAACCGGCTTTCGCGCGAGGAGATCGATCAAGCGTGGATCGACGCTCTCAGGCTTGTTTCTGGCGCTCTTGACCAGCGACATCATGCCGACGAACAGCAACTTGCGTAGATATCGGTCCCCCATCTTGGTGATCCGTCCCAGGCGTTCTTTGCCGCCGCTGGAGTTCTGGCGTGGGGTGAGGCCAAGCCAGGCTGCAAACTCGCGACCCGAGCGGAACTGGCTGGGATCGGTGACTGAGGCTGCGAGGGCAGAGGCGCCGATGGGCCCAACGCCGGGGATGGTCGCAAGCCGCCGCGACAGCTCATTGCTGCGATGCCAGCGCTGCAAGTCACGATCAATGCCCTGGATCCTGCTGTGCGTGTCGAATGCTTGTTGCGACAGCATCAGGACAACCTTGGCCGCTTCCTGGGGTATCTCCAGCGCCTCACCATCGAGGATCCGCTTTGCGATTAGCAAGGCCCGCTCGATCCCGCGTGGGATATCGACGCCGAACTCAGCGAGCAGCCCACGGATCATGTTGACGAGCTGGGTGCGCTGCTTGACCAGGAAGTCGCGGGTCCGGTGCATCGAGAGCGCCGCCTGCTGTTCGGCGGACTTCATCGCGACGAACCGCATGGTCGGGCGGGTCACCGCCTCGCAGATCGCTTCAGCATCGTTGGCGTCGGACTTGCCGCGCTTCACATATGGCTTCACGTAGTTCGCAGGCATCAGCCTGACTTCGTGGCCAAACCGCGCAATCTCGCGCGCCCAGTAATGCGAGGTCCCGCATGCCTCGATGCCAACCAGGCATGGCGGGAGTTTTGAAAAGAAGCTCAGAACCTGGCTGCGTCGCAGCGTCTTGCGGACGGCGACGGCACCCTTCGCGTCAACTCCGTGAACCTGAAAAATGCTCTTGGCCAGGTCCAGGCCGATTGTAGTAATTGTCATGGCGGATGGCTCCCTTTGCTCGTGGACGCTTTTGACAGCAACCACACTTTGGCGCTTTGACGCCGTGAGCGGGAGCCATCCACCTCAACAGTTCACGAGCGGCCCTGCCATCGGTATCATCTTCGGATGGGCGCGAAGTTGAGGTCCAATGTCGTCCGCCGCCATTGCCGCGGCGAGCACTCTCACCACATCGCTACCGGCCTGTGGCTTGACGGGTCCGGTCCCGCCGCCCATCCTAATATCCTATGCGCCGGATTTGGTTTACCATTTTGCTCTCCGTTTCGCTCGCTTGCAGCGCGACTGCGAGCGCATGGGCGGCACAGACCTGCCCTTACAAGGCCCCGTTGGTTGCATCACATGATTGCTGCCCGCAGCCGCCCGCCACGCCCGGGGACAAATCTGACCACTCGAAAAAGATGGATTGCACGCTTGGCCAGGCTTGCCGGGCAGCGCCTGCCGTGACCCCGCAGCTGCCGGTGGTCGCCACCGCCGTCGTTCGTGTCATGGAGCAACCGCTCATGGCTGAATCTGACGGCGAGCGTTCCACCGTACTGACCGGATTGTGGCGGCCTCCAAGGTCGCTCTGACAGTCGGAGAGTCGCATTGCGCCTTGCGGCGCGGTGCACCGTTCCACATCAGACATCCGGATTTCACATGCGCACTGCATGGCTCTTGTGCGGCGCCGTCGGCATCGCGCCGGCCGCGTTGGCGGACCCCACCTCATTCAACGACGCCATAGCGCGGGCAGGGCGCGAGGCGCCATCCGTGGCGGCGGGACAGGCGGCCGTCGAGAGCGCGCAGCTTCTGGTCCGGCCTGCCGGCCAGCTCCCAGACCCTCAGCTCACACTCGACCTGGAGAATGTCCCCATCAGCGGCGCGGACCGGTTTCGGCTCGATCGCGACGAGATGACGATGCTCAATGTCGGCATCATGCAGGACGTCCCAAGCGATGCGTCCCGGCGCGCGCGTCAACAAGTGGCACAAGCCGATGTCGGCGTTATGGGAGCCGCCCTCGACATTTCCCGGCTTGAGGCGCGCGTTGCTGCCGCGACAGCCTGGCTGCAGGCCTTCTATGCCGAGCAACGCGTGGACGTGCTCCTTACGCTGGCGACTGACGCAGCAGCCCTCGAAAAAGCGACGACCGCGAGTCTCGGCGCCGGGGTCGGCAAGCCGGACGCGGCGCTGTCTGCGCGGCTGCAGGCAGCCCGGCTTCAGGATCGCATTTCCGATGCCCGCTTCGAGGCGGCAGCTGCCCGCGCGGAACTAGAACGATGGATCGGACCGCTTGGCCCGGATCAGCTGGGCCCGGCGTCGCCGCTGTTCCTGATCGACGCTGCCGCGCTCCGCGCGCATTTGGAGCATCATGTTGAGCTGGCCGGCTCGTCGGCGGCGCTCGCGAGAGCCGAAGCCGAGATCGAGCAGGCGCGCGCCGGCCGGGAGTCCGACTGGTCATGGTCTCTGATGTATGGCCGTCGAGATCCGGCATTTGGAGACATGTTCTCACTTGGCGTGCGGTTCAAACTGCCGCTCTTCCAATCCGATCGGCAGACCCCAACGATTGACGCCAAGCGTGCGGATCTGAAGCGCGTCGGATCAGAGCGCGAGGCGCTCCTGCGTGAGCACCGGGCCATGCTTGAGGCGAGGCTTGCCGAGCATGCCCAGCTTGCCGGACGCCTTACGCGCGCCCGGGACATTGTGCTGCCACTGGCGCGGGAGCAGGAAGCCGTTGCGTCCGCCGCCCACGAAGCCGGGACGCTTGATCTGGCCGGGCTTTTCGAGATGCGGCTGGAGGCGAAGGAGGCTGAGCTGGATCGCCTCGACGTCGAGCGCAGGCTTGCTCTTGTCGATGCCTATCTCACCCTCGAATACGGCGAGGCGCTGTCATGACACCGCAGACCTCAAGAAGTGTGCTGATCGCCGCCATCGCGCTGGCCGCTCTCGGTTCGGTCGGCGCTATAGGCTTCTGGTTTGGGTCGCAGCAGACAGCGATGCAAGGAAGTGCGGGAAGCGAACGCGGCGATGTCCTCTACTGGTACGACCCGATGGTTCCGGACCAGCACTTCGACAAACCAGGCAAGTCACCGTTCATGGATATGCAGCTGGTGCCTCGCTACGCTGGTGACGCAGCGGGCGCCACAACTGTCCAGATTGATCCGGGCGTCGTCCAGAATCTTGGACTTCGCCTTGCCAGCGTGGAACGCGGCGAGGCGAGCACGGCTGTTCGAGCATCGGGCACGCTTGTCTACAACGGCCGCGCCGTCGCGATCGTCGATGCCAAGCAGGACGGCTTCGTGGAACGAAGCCGCGGCCGTGCGGTCGGCGACATCGTCAAGGCCGGAGATCCGCTCGTTGATCTACGCGTGCCGGCATGGACGGCCGCGTTGGCCGAGTACCTGGCATTGCGTGGCAGCGCCGATTTGACACTTGCGCAAGCAGCGCGACGGCGTCTCGACATGCTCGGCGTGCCAGGTGACGCAGTCGCGGCTGCTGAAGTCGGCTCCGCGGCGCCGGCATTCTTCACCATGCGCGCGCCAATCAGCGGCGCCCTTGTTGCGCTCGATGCCCGCGATGGCATGTCGCTCCCTGCTGGCGCACCGATCGCCTCAATAACCGGCCTGTCGCCAGTCTGGCTGGTGGTTTCCGTTCCGCAAGCGTCGCTCGGCGGCCTTGCGATCGGCGATGGATCGTCGGCGAGGTTTCCGGCGTTCCCGGGAGAACAATTCAGTGGCCGCATCGAAGCGATCCTCCCCGGCGCCAACCTCGCCAACCGGACTGTTGAAGTTCGTGCCGCGTTGGAGAACCGGGACGGCCGTCTCCGGCCTGGAATGACGGGTGATGTCACCCTCACTGGCGCAGGCGCCCGGCAGGCGCTCATCATCCCCGCAGAAGCCGTGATTCGCACCGGTCTACGCACGATTGTCATCGTCGCACGCGACGGCGGCGGGTTCGAGCCCACCGACGTCACGTTGGGGGCGGCGCTGGGCAACCGGCTGGAGATTCTGTCCGGTCTCACTGAGGGACAGCGTGTGGTTGCCTCGGGACAGTTCCTGATCGACTCCGAAGCCAATCTCACTGGCGTGCTGGAGCGCTTGCGCGGCGCTTCAGCGACGTTGCCGATGGCGGACTACGAAGCGACAGGCAAGGTTACGGCGATCGACGCCGCTGGTGTGACGCTCGCTCATTCGCCCGTACCGCAACTCAACTGGCCCGAAATGACCATGGCGTTCGGCTGGGGGGATTTGGCGCACGATGTCGTGGTCGGTGACCAAGTCGCATTCTCGTTCCGCAAGGGCGGGGCAGGGTATGTGCTGACGTCGATTCGGAAGGCTGGGCCGTCGCAATGATTGCCGCCATCATTCGCTGGTCCGTCGTAAACCGATTGCTGGTGGTGCTGGCCGCTCTGGGTCTGGCCGTCGCTGGCGCGCTCGCTGTTCGCTCCACTCCCGTCGATGCGCTTCCCGACCTGTCGGACGTGCAGGTTGTGGTCCGCACGAACTATTCAGGCCAGGCGCCGCAGATTGTCGAGGACCAGGTCACCTATCCAATGAGCGCCGCGATGCTCTCGGTTCCCGGCGCACGCACCGTGCGTGGCTTTTCCTTTTTTGGCGACAGCTTCGTCTACGTGATCTTCGACGAGAGCGTCGATCTCTACTGGGCGCGCTCGCGTGTCCTCGAATACATGAGCCAGGCGCGCGAGCGGCTGCCCGAAGCGGCGCGATCCAGCATCGGGCCGGACGCGACCGGGGTTGGGTGGGTCTATCAGTACGCGCTGGTCGACCGGACAGGCGGTTACGATTTGGGCGAGCTCCGGAGCCTGCAGGATTGGCTGCTGACGTTCGAGCTCAAGTCAGTTCCTGGCGTTGCAGAAGTCGCGGCGATCGGCGGGATGGTGCGCCAGCACCAGATCATGCTCGATCCGCAGAAGATGGCCGCGTACGGCGTCTCGCAACGCATGGTAGCTGACGCTGTCGGCCGGGCCAACCAGGAAGCCGGCGGCGCCTCCGTCGAGATTGGCGAAGCCGAGCATGTCGTGCGCGCGAGCGGATATCTGCGCAATGCCGACGACTTCCGCGCGATCCCGGTCAAGACGGCTGGGGATGGCGTGGCGGTGACGCTCGGCGACGTCGCCTGGATGGAGATCGGGCCGCAGATGCGGCGTGGGATCGCAGAGCTGAATGGGGAGGGCGAGGTCGCCGGCGGTGTCATCGTGATGCGCGTGGGAGCCAATCCGCGCGAAGTGATAGCCGGCGTGAAGGCCAAACTGGCTGACCTAGGCGATCGCCTGCCCAAGGGCGTCGAGGTCGTGACGACCTATGATCGCTCTGGCCTGATCGATCGCGCCGTCGACAACCTAACGGGTAAGCTGATTGAAGAGTGCGTCGTCGTGGCGCTCATCTGTGCGCTCTTTCTCTTCCATCTTCGGTCTGCGCTGGTCGCAATTGTGACCCTGCCACTCGGCGTCGCCGCGGCTTTCCTTGTCATGCGCTGGCAGGGCGTGGATGCCAACATCATGTCGCTGGGCGGGATCGCGATTGCGATCGGGGCCATGGTCGATGCTGCAATCGTCATGATCGAGAACGCGCACAAGCGCCTGGAGCAGCGGCGTAACGCCCATGGCGGCGAGATGCCGAATGGGGAGGAGCACTGGCGGGTCATCACGGCCGCTTCGCTGGAGGTCGGTCCCGCGCTGTTCTTCAGCCTCATCATCATCACGCTATCCTTCCTGCCTGTGTTCACGCTCGAAGCGCAGGAGGGAAGGCTGTTCGCGCCGCTCGCCTTCACCAAGACCTACGCCATGGCCGGCGCCGCAGGCCTCGCGATCACGCTGACGCCCGTGCTCATGGGTTACTGGATACGCGGGCGCATCCCGGATGAGCACGCCAATCCCGTAAATCGCGCGCTGGCTTTCCTCTATCGGCCGGCGCTCAACGCCGCCCTGCGCAGCCCGCGTGCTGTTCTCGTCGCCGCGCTGCTGGCCCTTGCCACACTGGCCTGGCCGCTGTCGCGCTTCGGGGCCGAGTTCATGCCGGCAATGGACGAGGGTGATCTCCTCTACATGCCGACTGCCCTCTCCGGTCTCTCTGCCGCCAAAGCGTCCGAGCTGCTTCAGCAGACCGACCGGATGATCAAGACCGTGCCGGAGGTCGAAAGCGTTTTCGGCAAGGCTGGGCGGGCTGAGACAGCGACTGACCCGGCGCCGCTGGAAATGTTCGAGACGACAATCCGTCTGCGTCCCGAAGCCGAGTGGCGGCCCGGCATGACGCCCGAGCGCATCATTGCTGAACTCGATCGTACCGTCCGCGTGCCTGGTCTCACCAATGTCTGGGTGCCGCCTATCCGCAACCGCATCGACATGCTGGCGACGGGCGTCAAGAGCCCGATTGGCGTCAAGCTAAGCGGCGCCGACCTCGCCTCGCTTGATGCGGCGGCGCGGACGGTCGAGCAACTGGCGAAAACCGTTGAGGGGGTTTCATCCGCAGCCGCGGAGCGCGCCGCTAGCGGTCGCTATCTCGACATCGAGATTGATCGCATTGCGGCCAGCCGGCTCGGCCTCAATGTTGCTGATGTGCAGGAAATCGTCTCCGGCGCGATCGGTGGCGAGTCCATCGGGGAGTTCGTTGATGGCAGGGCGCGTTATCCGATCAGCCTCCGTTACCCGCGCGAGATGCGCGATACGCCCGAACGGCTGATGCAGTTGCCCATTGTGACGGACAGCGGCTTGCTCCTTACTCTGAGCGACGTGGCCACAGTTCGGATTACCGACGGTCCTGCCATGATCCGCAGCGAGAACGGCCGCCTTGCTGCGTTTGTGTATGTTGATGTGCGCGGACGCGACATCGCATCCATCGTACAGGATCTGGAGAAGTCTGTGGCTGGCGCCACGCTGCCCGCAGGGGTGACGGTTTCTTACTCGGGCCAATTCGAGTACCTCGCGCGGGCCGCACAGCGGCTTGCGGTCATCGGCCCGGTGACGATCGGCATTGTGTTCCTGCTGTTGTTCCTGGCGTTCAGGCGATTGGACGAGGCCTTGATCGTCATGGCGAGTATTCCATTCGCGCTTATTGGCGGGGTCTGGCTCGTCCATCTGCTGGGCTACGATCTCTCGGTTGCGGTTGGCGTCGGATTCATCGCGCTGGCCGGCCTTGCTGCCGAATTTGGCGTGGTGATGCTTCTCTATCTGAAAAACGCGCTCGAAGACCGTATCCAGCGCGGCGAGCCTATGAATGGGGCCACGGTCTATGAGGCCGTGCTGGAAGGAGCGCTGCTTCGCCTGCGTCCCAAGACCATGACGGTGGCGGTTGTGCTGGCAGGGCTCTTGCCGATCCTCTTCACGGGCGGGGCCGGCGGGGAGGTCATGCGCCGCATTGCTGCTCCGCTTGTTGGCGGCATGATCACCGCACCGCTGCTCTCCCTCTTTGTTATTCCCGCGGCTTATCTCATGATCCGGCGCCGCGGCCGTGCGCAGCCCGCGCACGCAAAAAGCCGGATCGCACCCTCTGGAGACTGAGATGCAGAAGACCATCTTGACGATGACATTGAGCGTCCTGGCCCTGGCGTCATGTTCGCCCCAGGCGCCGGAGCCGGCCGCATCGGTTCCGGCGGCCGAAGCGCCCGCAGCGCCCGCGATGGCTGACATGACGATGCCGGCTGAGCCGCAGCCTGCGGCCGGTCCCATCACCAGCACGGGCACGATCGTCGCGATCGACGCAGCATCCGGTACGCTGACGCTGGATCACCAGGCTATCCCCGAAGTGAAGTGGGATGCCATGAGCATGGCCTTCACCGCGACCGATCCTGCCATGTTGAAAGACCTCAAGGTCGGCGACATGGTCGTGTTCGATCTCAAGAGCGCTGCTGAGCCTTCGAAGATCAGCCGGGTGGTCAAGCAGTAGGCGAGTTCGGGAGACGGCCGGTGATCGAAAACGCAGAAATGCGACGACGCACGGTGCTCGGGTGGCTATCCGCTTCAGCCGCGCTCGCCACCATCGGGGGGCTCGCGGCCTGCCAGCGAGCGCCGCGTATCCATGACATGCAGGTCAGCCGCGATGTCGGCTGTCCCTGCTGCCATGTCTGGACGGAGTTGATGCAGGCGACGGGCCGCTTTCGCGTGACGATGGTGGACGCGCCCGACGTGCAGGCCTTCAAGCGGCGGCTCGGCGTTCCGGCTGGCCTGGGTTCCTGCCACACTGCGGTGGTCGGTTCCTATGTCGTCGAAGGCCATGTGCCTGCTGCGGATATTCTGCGCTTGCTTGAAGAGCGCCCCGCAGGTGTCGGCGGGCTAGCGGTACCAGGCATGCCGAGAGGCTCGCCGGGCATGGAGCAGCCCAACGGAGCGGTCGATCCTTTTGAGGTCATCGCCTTCGGGGCGGACGGACGTAAGAGCGTTTTCAGCCGCCATGCAGGAAGTTGATGGGGGCTTGGCGACTGTCGTGCTTATTACGGGTGAGCGGAGAGGCGGCCTGAAGACCGACCGGGGGTGCTTATCGCCAGCACAAGATCCAAGGCCCGTCCTCCCAACCCAGGGCTGCGGATGGAATGGGCTCCGGGCAGCCCGCGCCCGTTTTCATTTCAGAATCGCCGCTGGTGAAGCCCAGCCCGGGCAGCCATTCTAAATGAAACGCGCCTACGTCGAGGGATTCAGACGCACTCTGCGTATTGTTTGCAGGCGCGCAATCGCGCGACACTTCCGACTAGGAGTCATGGATGGGCGACAGGGCGAAGCGGGGCCTTGGCCGGCGCCAGTTTCTGATCGGGACGGCGCTTTCGAGTGTTGCCATAGCGTCCGGACCCGGCGCATGGGCGCAACAACGCCCTGCAGCATACCTAGAACCCCAGACTCTCTCTGGCTCGGACATCCACCTGACGATCGGACATGGCGCGATCACGATCGATGGCAGGACGGGGCATGCAATCACCATAAGCGGAACCGTGCCGGGGCCGATCATCCGGCTCAAGGAAGGCCAGACTGTCCGTCTGCACATCACCAATACGCTGGAGGAGGACACGTCGATCCACTGGCACGGGCTCCTGGTGCCGTTCGAAATGGATGGCGTGCCCGGCGTCAGCTTTCCCGGAATTCGCCCTGGCGAGACTTTCACGTACGAATTTCCCGTGAAGCAGTCGGGTACCTACTGGTTCCACAGTCACTCCGGCCTGCAGGAGCAGGAGGGACATTATGCAGCGATGATCATCGATCCTGCAGGTCCCGATCCGGTCGCCTATGACCGCGAGCACGTGATCTTACTGTCCGACTACAGCTTCATCCACCCGCACCTCATAGCCCAGAAGCTCAAGCAGGAAGCCGGCGTCTTCAATTTTCAGAAGCAGACCATCGCAGGGCTCCTGGCTGGCAAGGACCAGTCGCTGACAGAGCGCATGGAATGGGCCCGTGAGCTCATGGATCCAACCGACATCTCGGACGTGACCGGGGCCGTCTATACATTCCTCGTCAATGGTCGCGGACCTACCGACAACTGGACCGGGCTCTTCGCGCCTGGTGAGCGCGTCCGTCTGCGCTTTATCAACGCCGCAGCGCAGACCATTTTCAATGTGCGCATTCCCGGCCTGAAGCTTAGCGTCGTTGCAACCGACGGGCAGAATGTGCGTCCGGTCACGGTTGACGAGTTCCAGATCGGTAACGCCGAGACGTATGACGTCATCGTCACGCCGACCGAAGATCGGGCCTTCACGCTGGTTGCTGAGGCCGTCGATCGTTCGGGGATGGCGCGCGCAACGCTTGCGCCACGCCTTGGCATGACAGCGGAAGTCCCGCCACTACGGGAGCGCCCTCTCGGCACGATGAAAGATATGGGCATGGCGCACGACATGGGCGGCATGACCGGGTCGGAGCACGCCGGCCACACCGATATGGCTGCGATGGCAGTGCCTGGCATGGCCGCGCCACGCGTGCGTGGTTCGGATGTCATGGGCGATATGGCCGGGATGGAAGGCATGGACATGTCCATGCGAAACTGGATGAACGCTCCCCAAGTCGATCTCGGACCGGGGGTGCAGTCAATTGCGCCCATGCCGATGGATCGCACGGGGGAGACCGGACAGGGCCTTGAGAGCGTTGGCCATCGTGTCCTTGTCTACAAAGACCTCGTCGCTCTTGAACCCAACGCCGACACACGTGCGCCTTCGCGCGAACTGGAGATCCGCCTCACGGGCAACATGGAGCGCTTCATGTGGGGTTTCGACGGCAAGAAGTTCTCCGACAAGCCGGCACCTTATGCCTTCCGCAGACAAGAGCGTGTCCGTGTGAGCCTCGTCAACGACACCATGATGGCGCACCCGATTCATCTGCATGGGCACTTTTTTGAATTGGCGCACCGGGCCCCCCTTGGCCACATGCCGCGCAAGCACACGGTGATTGTCGCTCCGGGCGGGATTGTGAAGTTCGACTTCACGGCCGAGCCCGGCGACTGGGCCTTCCACTGCCACATGCTCTACCACATGCACGCAGGGATGTTTCAGGTCTTCACTGTGCGTCCGCTCGACGGAGCTGCCGCATGAACCGGTATCTCCTCCTGATCGCCCTGTCTCTTGGTGGCGCGGCTCCGGCCTTCGCTCAGCACGAAGGCCATGGGACGCCACAAACATCGGCTCCCCAGGCGCCGGCGCCCCAAACGCCCACGCCAAAGACACCATTGCCGCAACAGCAACCCGCAGCGCCGGCCGAACCGCACGCACAGCACGATCATGGCGACAAACCCGCCGCTGCTGCGCCGGACCAGCATGCTGGCCACGAGATGGCCGAGGAGGCCGTTGATCCGCCGGAAGCTGGCAATGATGTACCGCCCGACGCGCCGGCGGAATTTGCTGCCGACCGCTTCTTTGGAGTGGACGACATGAATCGGGCGCGCCGCATCCTGCGCGACGAGCATGGCGGTGCTGTCACGTACAAGATCATGGGCGACATGATCGAGTATCGCAGCCAGGACGGCGAGGATGGCTATGCCTGGAATGGCGAGGCATGGTTCGGCGGCGACATCGATCGCCTTGTCATCAAGACGGAAGGCGAGGGAGGCGACGAGATCGAGAGTGCAGAGATTCAGGCGCTGTATTCACGAGCCTGGGATCACGTGACCGATCTTCAGATTGGCATCCGGCAGGACATCGAACCCAATCCTTCGCGTACCTACCTTGCGCTCGGCTTCGAGACGGTCCTGCCTTACTGGTTCGAGGTGGAGGGAGCGCTGTTCGTCGGCGAACGCGGCCAGGTGCTTGGACGCCTCGACGGAAACTACGATTTCCAATTAACGCAGCGCCTCGTCCTCCAGCCGCGCGCCGAGGTGAACTTCGCCGCCAGGGACGATGCTGCCATTGGTCTTGGCTCCGGTCTCTCCGACGCGGAACTTGGCCTGCGTCTCCGCTACGAGTTTCAGCGCGAGTTCGCCCCCTACATTGGGGTATCGTGGGAACGCAAGTTCGGGGACACTGCCGACTATGCGCGGGCCGATGGAGAGAGCGCGGAGACGACGAGCTTCGTCGTTGGTCTGCGGGCGTGGTATTGACGAGCGGCCTCGACGAGATTGGAGCATGGCATGACCCGTAATCGCATTCGCTGGATTCTGGCGGCATCGCTTCTGGCGATGGCGCCCTCTGTCGCCACAGCGCAGAACGGTCATGCGCCACCGCTCGCGCTCGTGTCGTCAGAAGCACAGGAGGCCGCGAAGGCGGTTGACGCCTTCCATGCCAAACTTGCCAGCGGGGATGGCGCCGCCGCAGCCACGCTGCTCGCTGAAGACGCGCTGATCTTCGAGAGCGGCCATGCGGAACGGTCACGAGCCGAGTACGCTTCACATCATGCTGGCGCAGATGCCGCCTATGCTGCAGCTGTGCCATCAAAGCTCACGCATCGGGCCGGCTTTATCGAAGGCGATACGGCCTGGATCGTCAGCGAAAGCCGCGCGACCGGGAAGTACAAGGACAAGGCCGTCGATCGCGTGACCACTGAAACGATGATCCTGCGCAAGACCGCCGAAGGCTGGCATATCGCCCACATTCATTGGTCGTCGCGCGCCGCAACGTAGCTGGAATTCAAGGTTCGTTGACATCAAGGCCATCGGCCTTGAGGGCTTCCGCAAGCTGTTTGCGGGCGCGGTAGACGCGGGTCTCGACCGCCTTCGCCGAGATTCCGAGCGCCTCGCCAGCCGCTGCTTGAGACAAGCCTTCGAATGCCGTGAGGAGGAGAGGCTCCTTGAGCTGGCCGGGCAGACCTGCGATCGCGCGGTCGAGACGGGTCAGCGCGGCCTCGTTGCCGTCGTCTGCGCTCGCTTCAGGCGCCGCAGTGGTTTCATCAAGGGCTCGAGCGCTATAGAAGAACCGCCGCACGACCCGGCGGCGTCCCCAGTCCCGGCACTTGTTGAGCGCGATGCGACGAAGCCATGTGGCGGCCGGACGCGCCGGATCATATCGCCCAAGCGCCTGCCAGGCCGAAACAAAGGTTTCCTGAAGGAGATCATACGCTTCATCTGCATCGCCGACATACCGGCGGATGAAGCGGTAGAGCGGTTCCTGGTGGCGCCGGACGATATGGTTGAAGGCGGAACGATCGCCCTGAAGGGCGCGCGCCGCCAGCACGGCGTCGCTATCGTCCGGGTTGGTCCCGCTCATTTGGCGTCGGCGGTCAACGCCTCGCCGATCCTGTCGTCGAACTGCTTGCGCTGTTCCGGGGTGAGCACTTTGCGCATGGCGAAGACGTGCGCGATCGTCTCCGTCTGAAGTGCTCCCATAGCATCGTGGAAATGATGGACAGCAGCCTCGACGGCTGGTCCTGCGGTCTCGCTTGCACGGATTGCAGCGGCCAGCTCAGCATTGGCCTCGCGCATCTCGCCTTCCAGCGCCAGGCGACGGCCGGCGAAATCAGTCTCCAGCGCGTCGAGCGCCCGTTCCTGCTCGGGGGTCAGCGAAAGTTCATTGTGCACCATCGCGTGCAGGGATTGGTCGTGCGCCGGGGCGGTAAGCAACTGGTGCCCAAGCCACATGCCGCCAATGCCCGCCAAGAAGGCGAGAACAACAGTGACGATGGCGCTGCGAACCGAAACCTTCACTCGGAAGGCTCCAGGAGGGTTGACGGCGCAAGACTGGACCAGGCGGCGAACGGGGATGTTGAGGGGGCCACAGCCGATGCTGTCGAGGCGCTGACGACAGCGCCTCCCATGACCAGAAGGCCCATAGCCGCCGCACGCAGCCGCCAGGTCTGGCCAGCGATCGCCGCGCGCTCGGCCAGCGTCTCGTTAACCTCGACGGTCAGGCCGCCAAGATCACGGTCTGGGGGCTGCCAGCGCAATTCTGTCAGCAGGTGTTCAAGGTTAGGCGACATGCCGATCTCCCAATACGTCCGTCCCTGCCAGTCTATACGCAGGGAAGGCGGAATTCACGCAGGGATTGGACAGCCTCTTGATTTCGAGCGGCCAGCGGCATGATCGAGATGGGCCCATGCGGCCCGCCTTGATGCGGATCGCTGCTCGCCACTCAGCCGGCGGGGGCGCCAATCGTGGTGGCCGCGGAGACGGCGATTATAACCGCCGCAAACAACGTCGCTTCGCAAAGCAGCGCAACGCGTAGCCACTTCTGGCCGGTGGCCGGATCAGCTTGAACCTTCGCTGTGATGATGTGCCTGTTGAGCGCGCCAACGCCTATCGCGATGACCCCAATCGCGAGTTTGGCTAGCAACAGAAGCCCGTAGGTTGTCCCGAGAAGTTTCTCGCCCCCTTCGGTAAGCATCCACGCAAGCCAGATGCCCAGGGCGATCAAGACCGGGATGGCCGCGACGGCGATTTTGCTGAAACGGTGTAGACGGCTGGTAAGCCTAGCACTGTCCAGCGTTGAACTTGGATAAAGGCTGATCGGAGCAGCGACCCAGAAGCCCGCGATCAAGACATGCGCGGCAACCATTATGGGCGCAAAGCCGGGATCGGTCAGTCCCTGCGCATGGCCCGTGAGGCCGAAACCAACACTGAGCGCTGCTGCGCCGATACCGGCGACGACCCGTGAGCCGAACCAGACGCCGCCGATGGAGGCGGCAGCGCCTACAAGGATCGCGAGCGTCGAGTCGCCAAGCACCATCCACGCCAGCGGCACCAGTTCGGGGTCAAGGAAATCCCCTCCATCCCCCATCTGCGCGATAAGGATGCCAAGGCGAACCGCTGTGAAGAACGCCAGAGCAGCGCCGGTCAGGGCAATACGGGACCGCAGACCCCGAAATGAATCGCGCTCCAAGACGCCTGAAGCGGCATGGAGCGCGAAACCGATCGTCAGGAGCGCAAAAAGATTGAGACCGATCCGGTCAGCGAACTGCAGAAGTGACAGTTCGTCCTCGGTCAAGGTGCTACTGGCCCGTCACCGTGAAACGCACTGCGCCCGGCATGGCGTGGCCGTCCTTCGCCATAGACTTCCACGACAGCGTGTAGGCGCCTTTTTCGAGCGTAGGCAGTGGGATCGTGAACTCCTTGCCCAGCGTCTTCGAGGGCTTGAAATCGACGGCGATCATCTTCTTGTCCGCGGTCATCAACACGAAGCTGGTGATGGCGCTCTCGTGCTGGAACGCGACTTTGAACTCGGTTGGGGCCTGCGCCAGGCTGGCCTTGTCGTGAATGCTGGTTTCCATCATGCCGCCGTGTGCGAAGGCGGGCGATGCGCCCACAAGTGCAGCCGCCAGCATGAGAGTGAGAAGCTTGTTTTTCATAGGATGCTCGTTGATCTAGCCGTATTTTTTGTACGGCGGGGAGGGGGTCATACTTAGTACGCAGCCCATGGACGGAACCCTCATGGAAGGCTCCGCCCATGGAGCACTAGTGGCAGCTGGCGCCTGATCGGGTTGGCGTCGGAAGCGGCGACTGCGGACGTGGTCCAGCCGCTTCGCCCGCCGGTGTGGCTCCCAGCCGCAGCGAGTTCACGATCACCGATACCGACGACAGCGCCATGGCGAGGGCTGCGATCATTGGTGACAGGAGTTGACCCGTGAATGGATAGAGGAGGCCAGCGGCAACCGGGATGCCGAGGGCATTGTAGCCGAAAGCGAAAACCAGGTTCTGCCGGATGTTTGCCATGGTGGCGTGCGACACAGCCCGGCCTTTGACAACCCCGCTGAGATCGCCTCGGAGCAAAGTGACGCCAGCGCTTTCGATGGCGACATCTGTGCCCGTGCCCATGGCAATTCCGACATCAGCCGCCGCCAGGGCCGGCGCGTCGTTGACG
>JANOKS010000142.1:0-2789 GCA_031419455.1 Alphaproteobacteria bacterium | reverse complement strand
TGGCGCTCTCTTCTTGCCAAAGGTCATCTATGGGGTGAAGTTCAAAGACGGCATCGAAGAGCAGGCAATCTCGCTTGACCCTCAAGCCGAAGTCGCCGCCGCTTGATCCTCAGCGCGTCACCAAGATTCGGTCATAGCTCCTTCGGCCTCGCCCGTCAGCACGATGCGCTGGAACGCCGGATCGTCGGCGATCTCGACGCGAAGTCGCACGGGCGAGGGGGCCAGATAGCGCGTCCATAACACGACGCTGGTCTGCGAGGGCTCGCCGGACGCGACACCGTGGGTGAAGCCGCTGGTAGCCTGCGCGAGGGCTCGGCCGGGGAGGCTGTATGCAAGGAGAGCGGCTGAGCCAGCAAGCAAAAGGCGACGGCGATTGATGGCGAATGTCATGAGCGGCTCCGGCGTGCAGCGAGCGTAGCCCGGACAGATGACGGTTTGGAGTCTGCCCGGGCACATGCACCCGTCGCTATTTCGTTGGCTTGCGATCTTTCGCGCCATGAACGACGGAAAGAACCTGAACCTCGTCTTTGCCAATCCGGTAGATGACGATGAAGGGCGTGCCGGGGACCACGAACTCCAATGTGCCGGTGGAGATACCTGTGTGGCCCATCTGCGGAAATTGTCCGATCAGGTCGATCGCATGTTCAATTCGCTGGATTTGCCCGAGCGCCGCTTTGGGGCGATCCTGCGATATCCACGCAAGTATGGAGTCCAGATGACGCAGGGCGCGGCGCGTATAGCGCACCTTCATGCGCGATGCTTCTTCCAGACCGCAGCAACTTCTGCGTCGGATGCGAAATCACCCGCGTCAGCCTCGCGTTTGGCGAGTTCGATTTCGGCTAAGTGGTCGTCATCAAGCCCGACGGGAAAGGCTTCCCCCGACACGAGATTCAACAGCAATTCGGCGGCCAGCTCCTGCCTGCTCTCTGACAGATGGCGCACCTGATCGATGGCGGCGGACAACTTGCTCATGCTGGAACGATAGCTGCGAACGTCGTTGAGTTCAAGTTCGGGTCAGCCCGGCGGGCGGAGGTAGTCGCGCTTGCCGAGCGTGACGCCATTGTGGCGGAGGATGTTGTAGGCGGTGGCGGTGTGGAAATAGAGGTTGGGGAAGACGAAGGATTGCAGATACGTCGCACAGGTCATCGGCATTTCCTGCCCGCCGCCGATGGGGATATTGATGATCGTCGTGCAGCGGCTGTCCATCGCCTCGGATGATGCGGCCTGGACATAAGCGTTGGCCTTCTGCGTGCGGTCGATCAGTTGGGCGAACGAGGTCTCGACGTCCGGGAAGGACGGGAGGTCCGTGCCCGCAAGGCGTGCCGCGCCGCGCGACATGGTGTCGGTTACGATCTGTACCTGGCGGGAGAGCGGGAACATGTCGGGAAAGAGCCGGTAGTTCAGGAGGACGTCCTCGGGGATTTTCAGGGCGGCCGCGTGGTCCGCGCCTTTCTTCAGGATGGCGCCGAGGGCCCCCAACGTCTGCGTGCTGGCATCCTTGATCAGGGTGGAAATCTGAACGTTCATGGCTGGCCTCGTTCCCGGGAGAGGGTTCTCATAGCGTGCAAGGTCACGGGTTGCACAGGTATTTCTGGCCGCCAGTTTTTTGGGGCGGCGCTGTTGCGCCTGGGGCTCTGCGATCATAACGACACGGACAAGGGGACCGGCGTGAAGCTGCGGCTCAAAATCCTGGCGTGGTGCCATATCGTGTTCGGGGGGATCGGCCTCGGCGCGCTGACAGCGCTTGTCATTGCCTATGCTCTCGCGCGCGATCCGGCATACGACGACGAATTCGCGTTCTTCGCGGGGACGCTGGGGCTTTTCAGCATTGTCTACTTCCTGCCGTCGTTCGTTGGCGGGATCGGGATACTGAGACGCCTTCCCTGGGCGCGATGGATCCTGTGGATCGAGGCGGGCATGCTGGCCGTGGCCATCCCGATCGGCACAGCGCTGGCGGGGCTGAGCCTATGGGCGTTGCTGACCACGCGCGAAGAGGCCGCCGATGGGGGCATGGCGGCGTTCGAGGCGTTCGTGCAGCGGGCGGTGCGGCCGCTGGTGCTGGCGCTGGTCGCGATGTTCACGCTCGGGGTGATGCTGGGGCTTGGCTATCTGTTCCGCGATGTGATCGATCCGCCGCGCGAGCAGGTGCTGACGCCGATGCCGAGCGGCGTGCCGGACCCGATGCCGGAGCGGCCGGAGTTCAGGATGCCTGAGTTGCCGCGCGCACCGGGACAGTGATGTTGCAGAGGCCGATGCGGCCGACGGGCTGCTTGTAGAAATCGTCCTTCCGCCAGCGGCGCGAATTCACCAGCGTGGCGAACGATGCGCTGTCGGTGCGCATGATTTCGAGATTGGTGCGCTGGCTGGCGGGGACGTCCGCCGCCACCTTGATGTCGGCATAGCGGCGGTATTCGGCTGGCGTCTCGTAGAAGCCGGCGTCGCCCGTGCCGCGCGGAAAGGCGGACATGATCTCCATGCCCTGCACGACGCGGCCGAGCATGGTGAGCTGGCGATCGAGATTGCGCGGGCTGTGGCCAATGACGACGTAGAGCTCCGTGCCGCCGCCGGAGTTCTCGTCATTCTCGCGACCGACGCCGACCATGCCATAGCAATGCGTGAGCCATGCGCGGTCCTTGTCGCGCGCGGCGTACATCCCGTTGATGAAGCCAACTTCGGGCGCGTAGGTGTCCGGATCCGGCAGGATGTCGAAATTGTTGACGGCCGTGCGGGGCAGGGTGAATTCGGCGTTGAGCTTTTCGACGCCGACCTTGGGAGGGCGCGCCGGATCC
>JANOKS010000141.1:0-20142 GCA_031419455.1 Alphaproteobacteria bacterium | reverse complement strand
CCAAAAAGGAAATGTAGGCGAACGTTGGCGGTGTTGCATCTGCGTCAGCTCGTTGCTTCCGCCGATCACTGGTGGTGACAAGCGAATCCGCAGACAGGCTCGCGCCTTGATTTCCATCCATCGCCCATTCCCCCGGAGGCTTAAGCCTCTCGCTCCAGCGGGGTCACACTAGGCTTGTGCGCTGAACGAAAGCAACTCTCGCACAGGTTGGCGCTTGAAGCTCTCCGGCCGTCGCTTGCGCTCCGGCGTTCGGCCCTCGAATTGGTCCCCCGGACCAATTCGTCCGCTACGCGGACCGCGCCTCACCCCCCATCCCTCGCCTCCACCGCCGCGAACGCTGACGACAGGCGGCGGTAGAAGTTCAGGCGGTCCATGTCTTCGTTGGAGAGGTATTCCTCCGCGCTCTTGGCGCCGGGGAGAGGTTCGGGCGTGATGCCGTCGTGGGCGACCTGCATCATGCTGGCCCAGATGCGGGCCGACATCTCGCCGCCGGTGATGCGCGCCATCGGCGTGTCGTCGTCATTGCCGACCCAGACGCCGCCGACGAAGCGCGTGGTGTAGCCGAGGAACCAGGCGTCGCGCCATTCCTGGCTGGTGCCGGTCTTGCCGGCGATGTCCCAGCCGCCGAAGCGCGCCGCGCCGCCTGTGCCATTCACCACCACGCGGCTCAGCATGCCGTTCATCTGTGCGGCGAGTTCTTCGGGATAGATGCGTGGCGCCTGCGCGGCCGGATTGGAATAGAGAAGGTCGCCCTTGGAGTTGCGGATTTCCTCGATGATGTAGGGCGACATCTTCAGCCCGCCCTTGGCGAGCACGCCGAACGACGCGACCAACTCATACAGCGTCACCTCGTCCGAGCCGAGCGTGATCGAGGGGAAGTTGTGCAGGTCCGACGCGATGCCGAACTCGTGCGCCAGCGCTGTCACTTTCGGAATACCGATCTCGTAGCCGACCTGCGCCGCCACTGTATTGAGCGATTCCGCCAGCGCTTCGGATAGCGTCACGGCGCCGCGATACTCGCCGCCATAGTTGCGCGGCCGCCAGTTCTGGATCGTCACGGGCATGTCGAAGCGCACCGTGCCCGGCGTCAGGCCGTCTTCCAGGGCCGCGGCAAAGACGAACATCTTGAACGCCGACCCGGGCTGGCGGCGCGCCTGCGTTGCACGGTTGAACTTCGATGTCTTGTAGTCGCGCCCGCCTACCATGGCGCGGATGGCGCCGGTCGAATTATCGACCAGGATCGCAGCACCCTCGGATGCGCGCCTGTCGCGCCCCATCGTGGCGATGCCGGTCTCGACCGCCTTCTGCGCGGCCTGCTGCAGCTTCAGGTCAAGCGACAGCTTGATCACCATGTCGGGCGGCGGATTGGGCAGCAGGTCGGCCACGCGCTCCACGGCGTAGTCGAGCGCATGGCTGGTGAATGCGTCGGCCTTCGGCGTCGTGAACACCAGCTTCTGCACGGCGGCTTCGTCGCGCGCCGCCTTGGTGATGAAGCCCGCCTCCACCATCTGGTCGAGCACGTATGCCTGCCGCTCCTTCGCCTTGGCGCTCTGGGCCTGCTGGGCGAGGCGCGTCGGCGCCTTGGGAAAGGAGGCGAGCATCGCGGCTTCGGCAATGGTGAGGTCGGCCGGCGTCTTGTCGAAGAAGGTGTGGGCGGCGGCGTCGACGCCCCACGCACCGGCGCCGAGATAGATGCGGTTGAGGTAGAGATCGAGAATGTCGTCCTTGCTCAGCAGCCGTTCGAGGTCGCCTGCGAGCCTGGCTTCCTGCGCCTTGCGCTTGATCGTCTGGTCCGGCGTGAGGAAGAGGTTCTTGACCAGCTGCTGCGTGATCGTCGACGCGCCTTCCACCGTGCGCCCGGCGCGGGCGTTGGCCATCATCGCGCGGATGATCGCCGCCATGTCGACGCCGGTGTGCTCGCGGAAACGCTTGTCCTCGGCGGCGATGAAGGCGTTGGTCACGTGCGGCGGCAGTGTCTTGGCTGAGACGGCGCGGCCATAGCGGAAGCCGCGCACGGCGATCGTCTTGCCCTGGGTGTCGATGAACTCCACCGCAGGCTCGCGGTTCATGGTCCAGAGCGACTCGCGGTCCGGCAGCGCTGGCATCTGTGCGAACAGGGAGTTCCACAGCAGGCCGAACGTGACGAGACCTACCGCGGCGGCGGTGCCCACGACCTTCAGGATCGGCGGACCCCATTTCATCAGGGGGCTGGTCACCGCGTACGTCGCCATGCTCTTGCCGTCAGCCTCCGGGGGCGATGCGATGATCGCCGCCCCCATCCCCACATAGCACCCCGCCTTCCCATGTCACGTGGCGGGCGCCGCGCGGGACGCAATGCCGAAGCGCGCGAAGGTTTCCGTCCTAATTGTCATACTTCCCGCCGCCTGCGTCATCCGGGCTGGACGTCAGCCGGGACGATGGGGGCGATGGAGACGGCGGCGGAGGCGACGACGGCGGGTTGTAGCGATTGCCGCCAGAAGGCGCTGCGGGTGGCGGGGACGAGCTCGGGTTCCGGAACAGCGACGGCGCAGGCGGGGGTGGCGGCGGCGATGCTTGAGGCGGGTTGTAACGATTGCCGCCCGACGGGGCTGGAGGGGGCGGCGGCGAGGGCGTGGCGCCCGGCGGAGGGTTGACCGGCTGCGGCTTCTGGCCGCTGAACAGCGGCGGATAAGTGTCCGGGCCATCGTCGCGGTCCCGGTCGCGGCCGCGACCGTCGCCATAGCGCCAGCCGCGGTCCCAGCCGTGGTCGTAGTAGCTGTTCCAGCCATAGCCGCGTCCGTCGCGGATCCAGTCGAGCCGATGCCATGCCGTGTCGTACCACGTGCCCCACGGGTACATCCGGCGATAGTTCTCGTAGGCCCAGACCTCATCCATCATGGCGGCATAACGCCAGGCCTCATAGTCGCGGTCACGCAGGTCCGCGATCTGCCGCGAAGCCTCGATGCGCCAGCGGCCCCAGGGCTGCGACTGCAGATAGAAATCGTATGCCCCGACCGAATTGTCGGCGAGCGCGCGGCGCCACGCCTCGTCATCGCGGCGATAGATCAGGTCGATCTCGATACGCGCATCGTCAGCCCACTCCGAACGCGGGTATGCGCGGATGAATTCCTCGACCTCGACCGGCGAGCCTGAGCGCTTCGCCTTCACGAATGCGCCCTGATCGGTCTTCCACAGCACATCCAGCCGCCCCCGCGCATTCACCGCATTGGCTCCGCGCGGCCATTCGTCGAGGAAGATTTCGTAGCGCTCGATCTGGTCCATCGCGCGGACCTCGGCCCAGTCGGCCTTCTCCTCAGCGGCCAGACGCGGCGCCGCGAGCACGGCCCGGCGGGCATCAGCCGCCTCGGCATTCGCACCCCACGGGAAGCGCGCGAGGTAGGCCACATAGCTCTCTTCATTGTCCGCCCGCTTTGCCGACACGTAAGTTTCGGCCTCGATGGCGATCAGCTCGTCCGTGCGGCGCTGTGCATTGACCAGATACTGGCCGTCCGGATGCACGCGCATGTACTCAGCATACGCTGGCGGCGTGTCGATCCGCGCAGCCTGTTGCCAGTCCATCTGGTGGATTTCCGCCGGCGTCGGCCCGGTCTCGCACGCGGTGAGCAGAGCAATGGCGGACACAGCTGCGGCAAGGCCAGCCAGCCTACGATGACGTTTCGCATTGACGGACATGATCCAGTCCTCCCGACTCTCAGAAGTATAGCAGGAAATATGAACGGGAGTGGAACACCCACATCACCACGTGATCTCCAGCCCCAGTCGACGGGCTTCATCAGGCGTAATCTGGCCGTCCGCCCCGCGGCCAGCGGGTTGCTGCCATCGTTGAATCAGGTGGTGCTGCGCCTGCGCGCCGAATGCTTCTGACGGCGGCAACCCCATGGCTCGAAGCAGGTCGGCGACTCGCGGTCCGCTTGAACCCTTGCGGATGCGGGCGAACGCCTCGGAGCTATGTGGTAGATGCTGGTTCTGCACCGCGAGTCGCAGTTCCGCGCCGGTCAGCAGCACATAGGAAAAGGCCGTCCCGGCGCCCGGTTTCGGGTCGCCGTAGTGGCAGACGCGCTGGCTGTCTTCGTCCGTCTCCACGCATGTTGTCCTGAAGCGAGGGTGGGTACGCAGAATGACGGGGTCAGGCTTCAACCCGGCCGCCACACGGAAGTTGCGCCACGGCCCCGTCGGAATGGTGCGCCGGGCGTCATAGTCGCCTTCCACCACCTGACAGCCTGCAGAGAGATAAGCGAACCCTTCAGGCGTTTCGCGACCCCGAATTCCTGCACGGCCTTCGCCGGCATGAATGTTGTTTCCGGTTTCCTGGCCGCCAACTTCCCAACTATGAAATCGCGTAGGTACGAGGCTGGCGCCGGTCAGGTTGCGCACAGTTGCGATCGTATCGTCGAGCTTGAAGGCCCCGGGCTGGCGGCTTGGCTCCATGTTCTGGTGCGTGCCAACGCCATAACGGTAGACTCCAGTTGGCATCTGGTTGGCGATCCGCGGCGGCGCATGGCCAAGCCTTGACGCCTCACACTGCCGCTCAAGATACGTCGCATGGGCGACGGTCGAACCGCGAGCGGCGAAAAATGTATCGGTCGCCGTGCGCCAGACCCCTAGCGTGCAGCGCAGGTTCACATGATCCGGACGGGTGTCGCGGATTACAAAGGCGTCGCGAAGCGCGCCGTTCTCGAACTGCTCTGCGTTGACCAGGTCAGCGCCGCGCAATCCGAACAGGACAACTGGCCCTAAACGGCGGATGTCGATGCTCGACCAGGCCAAGGCCTTTCGGAGAACGTTTCCGGTGACGATGGCGTGCGGGTTCGCCGCGCGAAGCGCCCCATCGGGAAACTGCGCGTAGTCGATGGACGCCTGATCCGGCGGCAAGACAAGGTCAGGAAATGACGCCAGCTGCACCGGACCTGCATTTTGCGCACGCGCGGCAGGCGTGATCGCAACCGCCGCCGCCGTTCCCGCCTGCAATGCCTGGCGTCGCGTGAGCATGGCAGCTATTCTGCAGGGGGCAGATCGCGCGCAACCCTGAAGCCCATCCCTCGCTCCGGATATTCGAGGGTGTCCTGATCGCGACGGGTGGACCTGATCCAGTCCTTCGCTCCCAGCCATGATCCGCCACGCACCCCACGCTCCTTGCAGCCGGCGATTTCATAGGCCGAGCCGTCGGCGGGCATCATGGCGTAACCCGGCTGCCAGCAGTCCTGAACAAACTCGCTGACATTGCCGAACATGTCGCGCAGCCCCCAGGTGCTCTCACCGTACTTGCCCGAAAGCGAAGTTCCCGCCGAGCCATCGTTACAGTCGATGTATTGGTCCGGGCGCTTCTTCGTGATTCTTTCAAAGCCTGTCTCGTCGTACAGATTGCCGTGCTTGCACGCTTCGCTTTCATCTCCGGTCCAGTAGAACTTTCCCGTCCGCCCGCCCGCACGCGCCGCGTATTCCCACTCGGCTTCGGATGGGAGGCGATAGTCGACGCCGGACTTGGTCTTCAGCCACGGAAGAAAGTTTTTGGTGATGTCGTTCCAGCTGATGCCGGTCGCCGGATGTCCCGCGCGGTCGGGAACAAACGAGGCGAGCTCATCGTCTATGACCTCTGCCTTGCAGTTGCCCTCTGCGACACAGAGACTCCAGAGTTCGTGCGAGACCTCATCCTTTCCGATCGCAAACATTCTGATTTTCACGGTACGCCCGTTCGCGTCATCCTTGTGAGCGGGTGTTTCGCCAGGCTGCGCCCCGATGTCGTAGTCGCCACCCGGCAACGGGATCATGACCGGGCAGGCTGAGCAGTCCTGGAATGGCTCAAGCATCCTGTAGACGACGCGCTGCGACGACAGATCGGGAATGGACTCGCTGGGCGGAGGGTCGGCGGCAACCGCGATCGACGAGGCCTGCGTCGGCGCGAACAGGCCGAAGGCCCAGACGAGCGTGATGCCCGCCACAGCCGCCACTGCCAGCCCCGCAAAGATCAGAGTCGTCGGACCAGCGACGGGTCGATCGCGATGCGGCCTAGCGCGGTTTGTTGCGACAAGCTGCAGGAGCCGGGCAAGGCGCGCGACATCGTCTTCGATCATGTCGCTCCTGATCTGGATCCCCTGCATCAATGACAGCTTGCCGATGTTTTCGGGGAGCTCGGCCCTCGCCGGAACCTTGGCGCCGTCCATCAGGACCGGCACCACGCGTATGCCCTTTCGGGCCAAAGCAGTCGCAATTTCAAAACGAACGAAATCGTCGGGGTTGTCGAGACGGCGCGCGCCAGTTGCCGCGTCCTTTGCGCTGAGCCAGTCCGGCCCAATCACGACCAGCATGATCTCACAGGCGTTGATCTTGGTGGAAAGCTGGTCCTGCCAGTCTTCGCCCAGCCGCATGCTGTGAAGATCGAGAAATATGTCCTTCTCGCCGCCCGGCATGAGCTGGGCCAGCGTGTTGAATATGTTCTTCGCCTCCATCAGCGCGTCGCCGCGACGGTAGCTTATGAAAACTTTCGCCATGCGTGCCCCCCGAGGCTGTCAAGCGCGCCGTGATAGTATGCGCTTCGACCCTTGAATCAAGCATGGCGCCGCTCCCGCCGTTCGATGATCGCGCAAGGGTGAGGCTGGCGCGCTTGACGAATGCCCCCGTGAAGGGCCCCATCGCGCAAAAGAAACTGGGAGGAAGTCATGCCGGGAAGACTGTTCAGCGCGGTTGCGGGCGTCGCCCTGCTCTCGTCCTGCCTGGGAGGGCCTGGCGCTGGCGATGCAGGCATGTCGGCGGAAATCCGGCGCACGGCCTATGGCGTGCCGCACATCAAGGCGAGCGACTATGCCGGCCTTGGCTACGGCCTTGGCTATGCGGCAGCCGAGGACAATGTCTGCGAGATCGCCGAACGCTTCCTCACGGTGTCTGGCGAACGCGCGAAATTCCTCGGGCGCGGCGAGAACGACGCCAACCTCAACAGCGATCTCTATCACAAGCGGCTGATCGCCAGCGGCGAACTGGAAAGGCTGATGACCGGACCAACCAACTCGCCCGATACGCCCAGCGCAGATGCGCGTGCGATGGCGCGGGGTTATGCTGCCGGGTTCTCGCGTTATGTGCGCGAGACGGGCGTCGCGAACATCACCAATCCACGCTGCAAGGACGCTGGCTGGGTGCGCGAGCTGACGGAGACTGATTACTGGAGACACCAGCTCGCAGGGCAGGTCGTGGCGCAGCTCAACGGGATCGCGGGCGCGCAGCCGCCGGGCGTGGGCGACCGGGCCGCAATCGCCGACGACCCGTTCATCGAGACGACGCAGCTGGGCAGCAATGCCTACGGGCTCGGCAAGGACGTCACGCAGTCCGGCTACGGCATGCTGCTCGGCAACCCGCACTATCCTTGGGACGGCATGAACCGGTTCTACCGGATGCATCTTACCATACCGGGCAAGCTGAATGTCGTCGGCGCAGGACTGGTCAGCAACGCCTCGGTCGGCATCGGCCACACCGAGCACATCGCGTGGACGCATACGGTATCCACCGCGCGCCGCAATGGCGTGTACGAACTGATGCTCGATCCGAATGACGCGACACGGTACATCTATGACGGTGTCTCGACGCCGATGACGAAGCTGGATGTTACGGTCGAGGTCAAAGGCGAGGCCCCGCTCACGCGCACCTTTTACACTACGCGCTTCGGGCCAGTCGTTGAAACGCAAACCTTCCCGTGGACAGCAGCGCGCGCCTACGCCCTGCGGAACATTCCACAGGGCGTCCGCTCGGCTGACCAGTACATCGCGCTTTGGCAGGCGAAGAATGTGCGCGAGCTGAAGGCGGCGCTCGGCAAGTATCAGGCGACCGGGTTCAACACGACTGCTGTGGATGCAGGCGGTGAGTCCTTCTTCGGCGACATGGGCATGATGCCCAATGTCTCGAAGGCGCTGGGCGACAAATGCGCCAAATCCGACCTGGCGAAAAAGCAGTGGGCCGAAACGCGGGTCCCCGTGCTCGACGGCTCCACCTCGGCCTGCGACTGGGCGACAGACCGCGACTCCACCGCGCCCGGCGTGTTCGGCGCCAACAGCACGCCACACATGTTCCGCTCCGACTATGTCAGCCAGAGCAATGACAGCCACTGGCTGACGAATCCGGCTCAGCCCCTCACCGGCTTCAGCCCGATCTTCGGCGATGAAAACACGGCGCGCTCGATCCGCACACGGCTCGGCCTCGACATCGTGAAGGATCGCGTCGCGGGCAAGGACGGCCTGCCGGGCGCGAAGTTCAACCTCGCGACGCTGCAAAGCGCCCTCTACCAGAACCGCCACCTCGGCGCAGAGATGGTGCGCGACGATCTGGTGAAGCACTGCAAGTCGATTGGCGACGAAAAACTCGGCCCCGCCTGCGCTGCACTCGCCGGCTGGGATCTGAAGGTGAACCTCGACAGCCGCGGCGCGCACCTGTTCCACATGTTCGCCGACAATGGCGGCCTGCAGTTCAAGGTCCCCTTCAACCCGGCCGACCCGGTCAACACGCCGAACACGCTCGACGTCGCGAACCCGAAAGTGGCGGAGGCGTTGCGCAAGGCTGTCGACACGCTCGCGCAACTTCGCATCCCGGCCGACGCTCGGCTCGGCGACGTGCAGCGCGAGACGCGCAATGGCGAGCGCATCCCCATCCATGGCGGCGCAGGCCAGGAAGGCGTGTTCAACGTGATCACAGTGGAAAACCTCGAGCCAGACCTCGGCTGGACCAGCATCCGCCACGGCTCAAGCTGGATCATGACAGTCGAGTTCACCCCCGACGGGCCCAGAAGCCAGGGCATCCTCTCCTACTCGCAATCCGTGAATCCCAACTCGCCGAACTACTCCGACCAGACCCACGCCTATTCGCGAAAGGAATGGGACGACCTTCGGTTCAGCGAAGCTGAGGTTGAGGCGGGTACGGTGACGCGGAAAGCGATCTCGGAGTAGGCGACATCCGCCCGCTTCGCGGGCAGCCCCCTCCGGCGCTTCGCGCCACCTCCCCCGGCTTCGCCGAGGGAGGACTTCCCGATGTTGCTCGACGTCCTGCCCCGCCGAAGGCGGGGAAGGTGGCACGCGAAGCGTGACGGAAGGGGCTGGCTGCGAAGCAGCCGGATGTTTCAACGACCCCGCGCTTGACCTCCCGCCCCTCTTCCTGTCCATGCGCGCATGGCCGGACCTCCGATTGCTGTTCTTCGCGGCGTGATGCTGACGCTGGGCGCTGCGCCCCTGTTCACGGGGGTGGACCTTGCGCTTGCGCGCGGGGAGCGGATGGCGCTTGTCGGCCGCAACGGGGCAGGCAAATCGACGCTGATGCGCATTCTCGGCAGGGCGATCGAGCCGGACGGCGGCGAGGTCTTCATGCAGCCGGGCGTGGTCGCGCGCCACCTCCTGCAGGAGCCGGACTTCTCGGGCTATGCGACGGCGTTCGACTATGTGTCCGACAAGCTCGACCCTGACCTTTTCTATCGCGCCGAGTCCGAACTGGGCGCCTGGGGCGTGCCGCTGGATCTCGATCTCACCAAGGCGTCCGGCGGACAGTCACGGCGTATCGCCCTCGCCCACGCCTTCGCGCACGATCCGGACATCCTCCTGCTCGACGAGCCGACCAACCATCTCGACGTGCCGGCGATCGAACTGCTGGAAGAAGAGCTGAAGGCGTTCCGCGGCGCGGCGCTGGTGGTGAGCCACGACCGTCGCTTTCTCGAGAACATTTCCACATCAGTGGCGTGGCTACGCCAGGGCGTCGTCCGGCAGATGGACAAGGGCTACGCCGCCTTCGAGGAATGGGCCGAGACTGTCGAAGCCGACGAAGAAAAAGCGCTCGACAAGCTCAACGTCCAGCTGAGGGCCGAGGAACGCTGGATGGCGCGTGGCGTCACCGCGCGTCGCAAGCGCAACATGGGCCGCGTGCGCAAGCTGCACGACATGCGCTCGGAAAAGCTGCAGCGGCGCATCGCACTGAACGACGCATCGAGCACAGCAAGCCTCGCGATCGATTCAGGCGCGCAATCCGGCCGTCTGGTGATCGAGGCGAAGGGGCTGAACAAGGAATTTACAACGCCGGACGGGATTCTCCCGATCGTCAACAATCTGTCCCTGCGTGTGATGCGCGGCGATCGTCTCGGTCTCGTTGGCCCCAACGGCGCCGGCAAGACCACGCTGCTGCGCCTGCTGCTCGGCCAGATCGCGCCAGACTCGGGCAGTCTGCGCCTCGCGAAGAATCTCGACATCACCTATCTCGACCAGACGCGCGCCACGCTCAGCCCGGCCGACACGCTCTGGAACACGCTGGCGCCGCTTGGCGGAGACCAGATCATCGTGCGCGGCTATCCCAAGCACGTCGCCGCCTACGCCAAGGACTTCCTGTTCGAGAGCCGCCAGCTGCACCAGCCCGTGGGCGCGCTGTCCGGCGGCGAACGCAACCGGCTGACTCTGGCGATTGCGCTGGCCAAGCCGTCCAACCTCCTGATCCTGGACGAGCCGACCAACGATCTCGACATCGAGACGCTGGACCTGCTGGAAGACATGCTCGCCGAGTATGACGGCACGCTCCTGCTGGTCAGCCACGACCGCGCCTTCATCGACAACGTGGTTACTTCGGTGTTGACGCCGCAGGGCGGCGGGCAATGGCTCGAAACGCCGGGCGGCTACACCGACTACCTCGCCCAGGCCGGCGCCACGTCCGCCGCGTCCCGGCGCACGGCGCACAAGACCTTGGCCTCAGCCGGAACCGCTGCAAAAGGCCCAGCCTCCAAGCTGAGTTACAAGGACGCGCGCCGGCTGGACGAGCTGGAACGCCTGATGCCCGAACGCCAGGACGAGATCACCCGCCTCGAAGACGAAATGGCTGACTCAGCCCTGTTCACGAAAGACCCCAAAGCCTTCCACGCACGCGCCAACCGTCTCACCGCCGCCCGCGTCGAACTCGCCAATTATGAAGTCGAATGGCTCGCCCTCGAAGAAAGGCGCGATGCGCTTGCCCGCGGCTGATTGAACGAGACTCTCACGAAAACGCGACGTACCGACGCGCGTCAGCCGCAAATTCCCCAGTCCCGGCAAGCGCTTTCTTAACCGCGCGTCGTTAGGGTTTCCTTACGCAGGGGAGAGTTCCGCATGGCGTCCAGCGCCAACAACTTCGCGCTATTGCTCGACCTCGCCAAGGAAGGGTCCAGCGAAAAGCGGCGAGAGCTCCTGCGTCAGATCACAGACGTTTTCCTGGCGCAGTCTGCCGACCGTTCGGAGAAAGAAGCCGTGCTGTTCGACGAGATCGTCGGCGCAGTCGCTGCCGACCTGGAGACACAGGTCCGCATCGAGCTGTCGCGCAAGGTGGCGGACAGCCCCGGCCCGCTCCGTCATACGGCCCGCCGTCTCGCCATGGACGAGATCGAAGTCGCCCGCCCCGTGCTGGAACGCTCACGCGCGCTGACCGAGACCGACATCCTCGAAGTGATCGAGCAGAAGTCGCAGGACCACATGCTGGCCGTGACCAAGCGTCCGGACATCGGCGAAAAAGTCTCCAGCGCCCTGGTGAACAAGGGCGAGGATCGCGTCGTCGTCTCGCTGCTTCAGAACGCCACCGCGAAGATCGACCGCCAGACCTATGAGCGCGTCGCCGAACGCGTAGAAACCAGCGCCGTGCTGCACGCTCCCTTCGTGCGCAACGCCAATGTCCCGCTCGATATGCTGAACACCGTCTACCTGCGCGTCGAGGGCGACCTGCGCCGCGAGATCATGCGGAAATTCCACGGCGTCTCCCCTGCCGAGCTGGAAACCGCGCTGGAAGTCAGCCGCGCACACCTGTCGTCCGCCTACGGCGCCCTGCCAGCCGACTATGCGACGGCGAAAGACCATGTCGCGAAGTTGACGAAAGCTGGTGCATTGAAACCGCCGGTGCTGGTTCAGCTGCTGCGCGAGGAGCGCCGTACAGCTTTTCTCATCGCCTTCGCCCAGCTGGTGGATGTGGACTTCGATCTTGGCCAGCGCCTCTCCGAGGGCAAGGATCTCGACGCCCTCGCCATGCTCTGCCGCGGCGCGGGTTTCGACCGCGGCCTGTTCGTCACCATCTGCATCATGGTCGCCAACGCCGGCGGCGGCTTGAGCAAGACCGAGGAGTACGGGCAGATCTACGAACAGGTGCCCGTCGCCGCCGCCCAGCGCGCGCTGCGATTCTGGAAAGTCCGCGCAAAGAACAACAACGCGCAGGCGGCCTAGACGCCTCGCGCGCATCTCGCGGCTGGCGAGTTTTTGCGCCAGTTGATGACGCTCCTCGCCCATTAGCAGTTACGCAATTGCTCCCTTCTGACCGCTCGCCTAGAGTCTGCGCGGCGGGGGAAAAGGGACGTGCATGCGCAACCCCGTTATCCGCAGTCAGGCGATCAGCATCGGCGAATTGCTTCGGCTTGGGGCCTTCAAACCTGCGCGTGTGCAGCGCGACTATTGCTGGAAAGAGAATCAGCAGTCCGCCCTGTTGCAGGACCTGATCTCGGCCTTCGGCGAGTTCGGGCTCGACCCCGAAGCCGAGCCGGATCCCGATCCCGAAACGCACGATGTGGGCCGCGACACCCGCTTCGAGATCGCCGACTACAACCGCGAGCTGGAAGCCACAGAGCCCTACGTGTTCGTCGGCACGGTCGTGCTGCACCAGGCCGCCCAGCATTTCGACATCTATGACGGCCTCCAGCGCCTCACCACTTTCACCGTGTTCTTCGCCGTCCTGCGCGACCTGATGGAGGCGGAGCGCAAGCACTCCGTGAATTCACTCCTTGCTGATGAGGCCGGCATTTCGCGCCTCAGCCTGATGATGAAGCACAACACGCTGGAGGCCGACATCCTCGCCCCCGGCCGCACCGCCAGGCGGCATCGCCCTCACCCGCAGTTGACCGAGGCGAGCTACTGCCTGCGCACCTGCGTGAACACCGCGCGGTCCATGCTCAGGGGGTGGTCGGCGCGCCGCCTCGCCGCGTTCACCACGTTTCTTGCCGAAGGCGCCATCGTCACCGTCACCCGGATTTCCGACCGCCGCATGGCGGCCAAGGCGTTCGTCAGCATCAATTCGGGCGGCCTCCCGCTGAAGCCGGAAGAGATCGTCAAGGGACAGCTGATCGACCTCACCTCGTCACTGCCTGATGCCGACGAACAGGCCAAGCGCGTGCTGAGTGTCTGGAACGGCATCCAGGACGATCTCGGCCCGGAAGCCTTCGACGACTTCCTGCGGTCGGTCGACTTCATCGAGCGCCGCGTGCCGCAGGCGTCAGACTATTCGATCCAGTTGATGGAACACATCCGTCGCCAGTATCCCGGCCAGGCCGGCGTGCGCTGGGCGACGGACCTGCTGCTGCAATACCGCTCTGCATTCAAATGGATCCACGAGGAGAACAAGGCCGAGATCGCGGACGGCGTCCACGCCAGCCTGCGCCGGCTACAGCTCCTGAAATGGGACCAGTGGCGCGCCTACGCCATGCTGCTCAGGATGAAGTCCAATCCGGCGGACCTGCCACACCGCATCGACACGCTCGACCGCATCTGCTTTGCGCTCACCGTCTCGACGCCCGATCCACGCCGCCTCGCCGAAATGATGGGCCGGCGCATCGAACGATTCGCCCGCGGCTCGTTTGGCAGGCAGGCCGGCTTCACCTTCACCTCCGCCCAGAACGAACGCCTGATCCGCAATCTCTCAGGCCCGATCACGGAGAGCCCGCGACGCTCCACCATCATGCGCTGGATCGAGGCCGCCATGCATGGCGAGCGCGTGCCGCGCTATCTCGTCGATGGCCGCTCGTCGGTCGAGCACGTCTATCCACGCAACCCCGAAAACAACTGGGCCGCGTTCGAGAATGGACTCGAGTTCAACGAGCTCGCCACCCTGCGCGAGATGACGGGCAATCTCTGCGTCCTGCCGGAGGACGAACTCGGCAACGCGCCCTTTGATGAAAAGCGAAAGGCTTACGCCCGCTTCCGCAGCCGCTTCGCCAACGAGATCGCCCGGCAGCGGCAATGGTCCCCCGACGCCATCCGCGAGCGCACGAAGCGCATCACCGACGCAACGCTGAAATTCCTCGATCTCGAAGTGACGGCGGTTTAGGGCGGCTCAAGACTTCTGCATCGCCGCCATCCGGGCGTCATTGATCGCCTTGGCAGCCTTGTACGCAGGCCGCGCGCGCACCCGCTCGGCATACGCCTCGAACGCCGGGCAACTGGGTATCGACTTGAAGCCCAGCCCCCAGTCGATCGTGCTGCCGACATAGACATCCGCCGCCGTGAACGTCTTGCCGCACACATAGTCGCGTCCGGTCAGCATCTTCTCCATCGCACTCACGGTTGCATCGAACGACCCGAAACCCGCCATGCCATCGCGACCTTCCGGCACCTGCCATCCCAGCGCCCGCGCCGTCACCGCCTGCTCCATCGGTCCCGCCGCGAACAGCGTGAAGCGATAATAGTCCGCCAGTTCCGCAGCGTTCGCCGGCCTCAGCTTCGCCTGCGGAAACGCGTCGGCGAGATAGAGGCAGATCGCAGCCGCTTCCGTCACGACCTTTCCGTCATGCCGGATCGTCGGCACCTTCCCCATCGGATTGACCGCCAGAAAGTCCGCGCTCTTGTTTCCGCCCGGCCCGAAATCGAGCCAGTTGGTCGTGTAAGGCTGGCCCAGCTCCTCCAGCATCCAGTGCGCGATCTGCCCGCGGCTCATCGGATTGGTCCAGAACTCGATCATGGGTGACACTCCTGTTCGGAACGCGGCTGAGACTGCCGCGCGCCTGCCCGGCGATCAATGGCCAACCCCTGCCGCCGGGGATGTGTCAGCAGTAGACGTGGACCGCTCCACGAACAATGCTAGCCTGCCGCCAACCGACACACAAAAGCCGGATCACGGGGAGATCGTCATGAAAACAGCCCGCACACTGCTGCTCGCCATTGTGCTCGCCGCCATGCCACAGGCCTGCACCACGCCCGCATCGCAAACCACGACCGAAGCCGCAGCCCCCAGCATCGTCATCTACCACGCCGAAGGCCGTCGCTCCGAGCGTGTGGTCTGGCTGTGCGAGGAGCTGGGTCTTCCCTACGAACTGAAATTCCGCCGCGGCGACGTCGCCGGCTCGTTCGCCGACATCCAGGCGGTGAACCCCGGCATGCGCGTTGCACCGACCGTGTTCTACAATGGCGAGCTGCTGGTCGAATCCGGCGCCATCCTCGAATTCCTGCTCGATCGCCATGGCGGCGGCCGGCTCGTCCCGGATGTCAGCTCACCCGACTACGCCACGCACCTGCGCTTCATGCATTACGCCGAAGGCACGCTCGCCTCCGACGCCGTGGCCGACTACCGCGTCGCGCGCGCAACTGACAGCAAGGCGCCGCGTGGCGCCGAGACGGATGGCCAGCGCGCCATGCGCTTCGCCGAGGATCATCTGGCAAAGCACCCATGGTTCGGCGGCGCGCAGTTCACCGCCGCCGACATCATGATGGTGTTCCCGATCAGCTACGCCATCCGCATGAACGTCGCTGACCCTGCAAAGTATCCCAACATTGCGGCGTGGCAGACAAAGGTCGAAACCCGCCCCGCCTTCCAGCGCATGCTCGCCAAAGCCCGCCCCGACGGCCGCGTCAGCCCCCCGCCATCGCTGACGCTGCCCTAGCAGGCGATCCACGGGGCCACATTTCGGTCGCTTCCAATTGAACCAGAACGCCCGATCCGGGCACCTTGGTTCTGAAGAGAGCGCAGATGGCGGGGCATGACCCGAGGGAGAGACTGTTCGATGAATACCTGGCCGCCAGCGCGCGGGCAGGTAGCCATGTCGCGCTCGGAAAGCTTGCGGCGCGGTTCCAGCCGCGCTTGCTTGGCCACGCCCGCCGGCTCACTGGCGATGCTGAAGCCGCGCGTGACGTGGTTCAAGAAGCGTGGGTCGAAATCGTGCGCGGCATCCCGCAGCTCGATGACGCGACGGCCTTCCCGGCCTGGGCATTCCGCATCGTCTCGCGGCGCTGCGCGCGCTGGGTTCGCACACGTCAGCGGCGCCGCCGTCTCGACACGGCCTACATCGCCGAACCGTCGGAAACTACGACGCGCGATGGCGGCGAACGCGCGTCGGACTCTGCCCGACTTGGCCGCGCCATATCCGGCCTGCCGCCGGACCAGAGCGCCGCAATCGCCCTCTTCTACCTCGAAGATCTCAGCGTGGCGGAAATCGCCGTCGTGCTGGGCGTGCCCTCTGGCACTGTGAAGACCCGACTGATGCATGCGCGCGAAAAACTTCGCCACAGCCTGAAACTCAAGGAGCTTGAACATGAGTGACCTGGACAAGATGATCGAAACGACACTGAACGAAGAAGACCGCGCCTTCCTGGCAAGGCTTGAGCGCGAACCTGGCTATTTCCGCCAGGTCGGCGGATTGCTGTCCGGGCAGCTGGGATGGATCAACTTCCTCCTGATGATCGTGCAGGCTGTGCTCTTCTTCGCCGGCGTCTGGTGCGCGTGGGAATTCTTCCAGACAACCGAGGTGATCATGGCGTTGCGTTGGGGGCTGTCTGCAACAGTGCTGATGATCGGCGGCACGGTTTTGAAGATCGGCACGCTCTGGCCAACGCTTCAGGCCAACCGCGTGTTGCGTGAAATCAAACGTCTCGAACTTCAGCTCGCCCGAGCCGGGCGCTGACAGGAGACTTGCCGGAACCAGCAAGCATAGAGGTGCGCCATGCCGTTTGAACTCTGGACCTTGCTGGGAAGCGTCCTGCTCGGGCTCGTCCATCTGTCCGCCGCATCCTTCACGTTCAAGGCGCAGGTCGGCAACGCCTACACAGTCGGCGCGAGGGATGAGGGCTTGCAGCCACACGGGATTTCTGCCCGGCTGTATCGCGCGAACGCCAACTTTCTCGAGACGTTTCCGTACTTCGCGGTCTGCGTGCTGATCGTCCACCTGACGCAGGCCTACGGCGACCTGAGCTGGTGGGGCTGCACGATCTACATCGCAGGTCGCGTCGTCTTCCTGCCTCTCTACGCCACAGGAACACCGTGGATCCGGACGTTCAGCTGGAACGCCGCGACACTCGGCCTGGTGCTGGTCGGCGCGCAGGCCGTCTGGGCGCATCTGAGCTAGGCTCGAAACAGCGATCGGTCAGGCTAGCAAAGCGAAGCGCAACACCCTAGATCGAAGCCACGCGCCAGACCGCCGTTGTGGCTGCCGGCAAGGATAAAGCCATGCCGGCGCCCATCGTCGCGAATCCTGTCGCCCAGCCCGTCAACACGCGCGTTGCGCTGATCTTCCTTTTCCTCGGCAACATCGTCATCGGCTCGGGCGTGCTCGCGCCCGCAGCGATGATCAACGCCATGACGGCGGACCTCAATGTCAGCACCGTCGCCATCGGCGCGCTGATCGGCTGGGGCGCCGTCATCCTCTGCATCGGCGCGCCCGCCTTCGGCTTCTTCACCAACCGCATCGACCGCCGCACGCTTCTTGCTGCTTCTCTTCTCCTCTACGCTGCTGGCCACGCTGCCTCGGTCTTCGCGCCGGACTACGCCACGCTGATGGTCACGCGGCTGGTGATGATCAGCGGCGCCGCCATCTTCACGCCGCAGGCGGCCAGCGCCGTGACGCTGATGGTTCCGGAAGAGCGCCGCGCCGGCGCCGTCGCCTTCGTCTTCATGGGCTGGGCCGTCGCCACGGCTGTCGTGATCCCGTTCATGAGCATCCTCGGCGAAGCGCTTAGCTGGCGCAGCATCTACGCCGGCATTGCCATCGCGGCGCTGTTGTCTGCAATCGGCGTGATGCTGCTGATGCCCGCGAAGCTATACCCGAACCGTATGTCGCTCCGCACATGGGGCGACGTCCTCACCCGCCCGGCCATCCTCATCCTGCTCGCCGCCACATCGCTGCAGATCACCGGCCAGTTCACGCTCTATCCCTACCTCGCCGCAGAACTCCGCCGCGCCAGTCTCGCGGACTCGTCCGGCGTGGCCCTCGCACTCGGCCTCTCCGGCGCGGCAGGACTGATGGGATCGATCCTGGCAGCGCGCCTTGTCTCGTCTGTCGGTGCAGCACGCATGCACCTGATCTGCCTCTCGGCCATGGCGGCTGGCCTCATCGGATGGTCGATCTTCTCGTCGACGCTGAACTTCGCCCTCGCCAGCGTCTTCGTCTGGGGCCTGGGCTTCGGCGCCGGCATCTCGATGCAGCAGGCCCGCCTGATCTCCGTCGCGCCGGCGCTCGCCTCCGCCTCGGTCGCTCTCAACACCTCGGTGCTCTACCTGGGGCAAGCCGCCGGCACAGCCATCGGCGGCGACCTCATCACCCGCAACCTCCACGGCTTCATGAGCATCACCGGCGTCGCCCTGATCCTCACCGCCATCGCAGCGTCGTGGTGGGCGTGGCGAAAGTACGGGTCCTAAACCCGCTCCTTCGTCTTCGTGAACCGGATCGCCGGGTTCTTGTCGGACACATAGCCAACATCCCACGCATTCTTTGCCAGATACACCGGCGCGCCATCGAGGTCCTTCGCCACCGTGCTTCGGTTGGTCTCCAGAAACGCCTCCAGCTTCGTGCGATCCTCGCTCGATAGCCAGCGCGCCGCCGCCCACGGGCTCGCCTCGAACAACACTTCGAGATTGTTCTCCGTCGCGATTCGTTCCGCCATCACCTCGATCTGCAGCTGGCCGACAGCGCCCACGATCATGTCCGAGCCGATCTCCGGCGTGAACAGCTGCGTCACGCCTTCCTCGGCCAGCCCCTCCAGCGCCTTGCGCAGGTGTTTTGACTTCATCGGGTCCTTCGTCCGCACGCGCCGCAGGATTTCCGGCGCGAAATTCGGTATGCCCGCAAACTGCACATTCCCACTCTCGCTCAGCGCATCGCCGACGCGCAGCTGCCCGTGGTTTGGAATACCGATCACGTCGCCGCCGAACGCCTCGTCGGCAATCTCGCGGTCCTGCGCCATGAACATGACAGGCGAAGTGATCCCAAGCTGCTTGCCCGCCACGGTCTTCAGCCGCATGCCGCGCTGGAACCGCCCCGACACCATGCGGAAGAACGCAATCCTGTCGCGATGGTTGGGGTCCATGTTCGCCTGGATCTTGAACACGAAGCCGGTGACTTCCTTGTTGTCCGGCCCGACCGGAACAGGATTGCCCTTCACCTTCGCCTTCTGCACGCGGGGCGGCGGCGCCTCCAGCCAGATCGTGTCGAGCAGTTCCTTCACGCCGAAATGGCGCAGCGCCGATCCGAACACCACGGGCGTCATATGTCCTTCGCGATAGCTCTGGTGGTCGTAAGGCTTGCACACACCCGCCGCCATCTCGGCCTGTTCGGCAAGCTCGGCCTGCTCGCCCTTGTCCATCATCTCGTCGAAGCGATCCTTGCCGACCCGCTCCGTCTTGAATTCCACCGAACCGTCATGCGCGACGATCCGCTGGTACGTCACGAACTCGCCCGTGCGCAGGTCCTGCATCCCGCGCAACCGCTCGCCGGACCCCTGCGGCCAGTAGAGCGGAGACGCCGTCATCGCCAGCTTCTGCTCGATCTCGTCGAGCAGCTGGAACGGATCCTGCGCCTCGCGGTCCATCTTGTTGATGTACGTGATGATCGGAATGTCGCGCAGCCGGCACACCTCGAACAGCTTCAGCGTCTGCGGCTCGATGCCCTTCGCGGCGTCCAGCACCATGATCGCCGAATCCGCCGCCGTCAGCGTGCGATAGGTGTCCTCCGAGAAATCCTCGTGGCCCGGCGTGTCCAGCAGGTTGAACACGCAGTCCTGATACTCGAACGTCATCACCGACGCCGACACCGAGATGCCGCGGTCGCGCTCGATCTTCATCCAGTCCGACATGGTGCGCCGCCGCTCGCCGCGCGCCTTCACCGCGCCCGCCATGCGGATGGCGCCGCCCGCCAGCAGCAGGTTCTCCGTCAGCGTCGTCTTGCCGGCGTCCGGGTGCGCAATGATCGCAAACGTGCGCCTGCGCGCGGCTTCTTGTTCGGGTGTCAGGGCCATGGGCCGGGGGCATACAGGGGAGCGTGGGAAAGGTCTACTGCGGCTAGGATTCCGAGCTATGACCGAATCTTGGTGACGCGCTGAGGATCAAGCGGCGGCGACTTCGGCTTGAGGGTCAAGCGAGATTGCCTGCTCTTCGATGCCGTCTTTGAACTTCACCCCATAGATGACCTTTGGCAAGAAGAGAGCGCCA
>JANOKS010000140.1:0-27647 GCA_031419455.1 Alphaproteobacteria bacterium | reverse complement strand
TTAGCGACTAGCTTGGAGACCTACTCTCTAAACTAGTCGCAGCGGCCATCCTCGGGATCAGCTCAAGCCGCGCAAGGCGGCCCTCGGCGTAGGCGTACTCTCGAAGGACGAGGGCGGGCTCACAGCTCTCGCGGCTAAGCTGTCTTCGCTTCAGCCAAGCCGAGTTCCGCGATCATCGCCTTGCGCATCTCGAATTTCTGGATCTTGCCGGTGACGGTCATCGGGAAGGCGTCCACGAATTTCACATAGCGGGGGATCTTGTAGTGCGCGATCTGGCCCTTGCAGAAGGCGGCGATCTCTTCGCGAGATGAGGTCTCGCCGGCGCGGAGTTTTATCCAGGCGCAGATTTCCTCGCCGTATTTCGGGTCGGGCACGCCGATGACCTGCACGTCCTCGATCTTGGGATGGCGGAAGAGGTATTCCTCGATCTCGCGCGGGAAGACGTTCTCGCCGCCGCGGATGACCATGTCCTTGATGCGGCCGACAATGTTGCAATAGCCCTCGTTATCGATGGTGGCCAAATCTCCGGTGTGCATCCAGCCTTCCGCGTCGATGGCTTCAGCGGTTTTTTCCGGATCATCCCAGTAGCCGATCATCACGGAGTAGCCGCGCGTGCAGAGTTCGCCGGGTTGGCCGCGCACGACGGTGGCGCCGCTCTCGTCGACGATTTTCACTTCGAGATGCGGCTGGACGCGGCCGACGGTGGAGACGCGGCGTTCGAGCGGATCGTCGATCGAGGTCTGGAAGGAGACAGGGCTGGTCTCCGTCATGCCGTAGCCGATGCCGACCTGATGCATGTTCATGCGGTCGATCACCTTCTTCATCACTTCGATCGGACAGGGCGAACCGGCCATCACGCCGGTGCGCAGCGAGGACAGATCGAACTTCTCGAAATCAGGGTGTTCGAGTTCGGCGATGAACATGGTGGGCACGCCGTGGAGGCCGGTGCAGCGCTCGGCCTCCACCGTTTTAAGCACAGCAAGCGGTTCGTAGCCTTCGGAGGCGTAGACCATCGTGGCGCCATGCACGACGCAGGCGAGATTGCCCATCACCATGCCGAAGCAGTGATAGAGCGGCACCGGGATCAGCAGGCGGTCGCCGGGTTTGAGTCCCATCCCCTCGCCGACGAAGAAGGCGTTATTGAGGATGTTGCGGTGGGAGAGCGTCGCGCCTTTCGGCAAGCCGGTGGTGCCGGAAGTGAACTGGATGTTGATGGCGTCTTTTCGGTCGAGCTTCGCAGCGATGGCTTCCATCTGGTTGACATGCGCGTCGGTCGCCAGGCCGGCGATGTCAGCAAAGCCGAGCCAGCCAGGCGCCGGGGTGCCGCCGATCTGGATGACGTGGCGAAGCTCGGGCATGCGCATTGCGCGGAGCTGACCCGGTTGCGATGTGGCGATCTCGGGCGCGAGTTCGTTGATCATGGCGACATAGTGCGAGGTCTTGAATTCGCGCGCGCAGACCAGCGCTTTCACGCCGACCTTGTTGAGCGTGTATTCCACCTCGGAAAGACGATAGGCCGGGTTGATATTGACCTGGATGAGGCCGACGCGGGCGGTGGCGAACTGCACGAGCGTCCACTCGGCGCAGTTCGGCGCCCAGACGCCGACGCGGTCGCCCTTCTCTAGTCCAAGGGCGAGCAGCCCGGCAGCGAGGCGGTCGACCGCATCGGAGAACTGCTGGTAGGTCCAGCGGATGCCCTGATGGACGGAAACGAGGGCTTCCTGTGTCGGCCAGGCCTTTGCTGCGCGCACGAGGGCCTCGCCAATGGTATGCTCCAGCAGCGCGGGTTCCGCGGCGCCGCGCACGAGGCTGGCCATCTGGCTGGGCTGGCTCATGTTTCTCTCCAGGGGGAGAGGGTAGCACGCGGCTGGCGGACGCCAAGTTGGCTAGTGAGCACGCGCTCGTCCTTCGACGGACGCTCCCTTCGGTCGCTGCTCAGGATGAGCGCTTTCCGGCTGGTGAGAGAGTGCTCATGCTGAGCAGGCGGCAAAGCCGCCGTCTGTCGAAGCACGAGCGCGGGCTCACCGGCGCCGCAGAATTGTGCAGAGCCCCGCCCAATCCCCACTAATGCTGGCCCCGCCGCGCGGATTGTGGAACGTTGCGCCCATGTCGATCAAGGCCGCGATTTATCACCTCACTCACTACAAATACGACCAGCCGGTCGTGATGGGGCCGCAGGTCATCCGGCTGCGCCCTGCCCCGCATTCGCGGACGCGGGTGATTTCTCACTCGCTGAAGGTCTCGCCCGACAAGCATTTCGTGAACTACCAGCAGGACCCGTATGGCAACTGGCTGGCGCGGTATGTGTTTCCCGAGCCGGTGCGCGAGCTGAAGATCGAGGTCGATCTCGTCGCCGACATGACGGTCTACAACCCGTTCGACTTCTTCGTGGAGCCGAGCGCGGAGACCTGGCCGTTCGACTATCCGGCGGACATCGCGGACGACCTGACGATCTATCGCCATGTCGATCCGGTGGGGCCGCATCTCAAACAGTTCCTCGCCGGCATTCCCAAGGACAGGCTGCGTACGGTCGACTTCATCGTGATGCTGAACGCCGCTGTGGCGCGGGCGGTGGGCTATGTCATCCGCATGGAGCCGGGCGTGCAGACGCCTGAGGAGACGTTCGCAAGCGGCAAGGGATCGTGCCGCGATTCGAGCTGGCTTCTGGTGCAGGCGGCGCGGAATCTCGGGCTCGCGGCGCGGTTCGTGTCGGGCTACCTGATCCAGCTGAAGCCGGACCTTGTGGCGCTCGACGGGCCGCCGGGGACGAGCGTGGATTTCACCGACCTGCATGCCTGGTGCGAGGTCTACCTGCCGGGAGCGGGATGGATCGGGCTTGATCCGACATCGGGGCTGTTGACGGGCGAGAGCCACATTCCGCTGTCGGCGACGCCGCACTATTCCAACGCGGCCCCGATCTCGGGCGGGTATTCCGGCTTTGCGAACGTGACGTTCGACTTCGCGATGACGGTGAAGCGCGTGGCGGAACATCCGCGCATCACCAAGCCGTTTTCGGACGAGAGCTGGGCGGCGCTCGATGCGCTGGGCGAGAAGGTGGATGCCGTGCTGAAGGCGGGCGATGTGCGCCTGACCATGGGCGGGGAGCCGACATTCGTCTCGATCGACGACTTTGAGGGCGATGAGTGGAACACCGGCGCGGATGGGCCGACCAAGCGCAAGCTGGCGGACCAGCTGATCCAGCGGCTGCGCGACCGCTTCGCGCCGGGCGGGTTCCTGCACTATGGGCAGGGCAAGTGGTATCCCGGAGAGACTCTGCCGCGGTGGACGTTCTCGCTCTACTGGCGGCGCGACGGGAAGCCGATCTGGCATGATCCCGAACTTGTTGCTGGCGAGAATGGAGACGGGAAAGCGACGAAGGTCGAGGCGGAACAGCTGCTGCAGGCGATGGCGGAGGAACTGGGCGTCGGCGCGGAAATGGTGATCCCCGCTTACGAGGACCCGGCGAACTGGATTCTGAAGGAGGGCAATCTGCCGGAGAATGTGACGCCGGAGAATTCCAAGCTGAAGGACGTGGAGGAGCGCACGCGGATCGCGCGCGTGTTTGGCCGCGGGCTGACCGAGCCAAGCGGATACGTGCTGCCGATCCAGCGCTGGCAGGCGAAGGCGCCGGCGTCGCAGAAGGTTGGGAAGGGCTCGGCGAAGAAGGCTGCGACGCCGCCGCCGGGTCGTGTTGCGACCAAGGGGCGTTGGAAGTCAGAGAAGTGGAAGCTGCGGCGGGGGCACATGTTCCTCGCGCCGGGCGACAGCCCGGTCGGCTATCGCTTGCCACTGGAGTCGCTGACGTGGATTCCACCTGCCCAGTATCCACATGTGATTCCGGCTGACCCGAGTGAAGAGCGCGGTCCGTTGCCGGACTACGCGGCTTTCATCGGCACGTCGCAAGGCTACGCCCTGCAAGGCAATGCGCCGGCTGAACAGGCGCGGGCGCAGTTTACAGCGAGCGAAGGCGGGCGGCAGCAGGTTCAGGAGCAGTCGTTCTCGGAGGTTGCGGGTTCGGTACGCACGGCGATGTCAGTGGAGGCGCGGGACGGACGGTTGTGCGTGTTCATGCCGCCGGTGGAGCGGATCGAGGATTACCTGGAGCTGGTCGCGGCGGCGGAAGCTGCCGCGAAGGCGCTGGGCATTCCGGTGCATATCGAGGGCTATGCGCCGCCGCATGATCCGCGGATGAATGTGATGCGGGTGACGCCTGATCCGGGCGTGATCGAGGTCAATGTGCATCCGGCGGCGAGCTGGCGCGAGTGCGTGGAGAATACGCAGACGCTGTATGACGAGGCACGTGAGTGCCGGCTCGGCTGCGACAAGTTCATGATCGACGGTCGGCACACGGGCACGGGCGGCGGCAACCATGTGGTGGTCGGCGGGGCGACGCCGATGGACTCGCCGTTTCTGCGGCGGCCGGACGTGCTGAAGAGCCTGCTGCTGCTGTGGCAGAAGCGGCCGTCGCTGTCGTATCTGTTTTCGGGCATGTTCATCGGACCGACGAGCCAGGCGCCGCGCATCGACGAGGCGCGGCATGATGGGCTGTATGAACTCGAGATTGCGCTGTCGCAGATCCATTCGCCCGGCGGCGGGGCGGGCGGCGACGCCTACACGCCGCCTTGGCTGGTGGACCGGCTGTTGCGCAACCTGCTGGTCGATGTGTCGGGCAATACGCACCGCACGGAAATCTGCATCGACAAGCTGTTCTCGCCCGATGGACCGACGGGGCGGCTGGGGCTAGTGGAGTTTCGCGGCTTCGAGATGCCGCCGGATGCGCGGATGAGTCTGGCGCAGCAAGTTCTGGTGCGGGCGATCATCGCGCGGCTGTGGCAGTCGCCGATCACGGGCAATCTCGTGCGGTGGGGGACGACCCTGCACGACAGGTTCATGCTGCCGCATTTTGTCTGGCAGGATTTCCTCGACTTGCTGCGCGATCTGTCGGCGCATGGGTTCGACCTGCGGCCGGAGTGGTTCGAGGCGCAGCTGGAATTCCGCTTCCCGTTCTGCGGCGAGATCGAGGTCGAGGGCGTCAAGCTGGAAGTGCGGCAGGCGCTGGAGCCGTGGCATGTGCTGGGCGAGACCGGCGCGATCGGCGGCACGGTGCGTTATGCGGATTCATCCGCCGAGCGCGTGCAGGTGAAGCTGACGGCGGCGAACACGGAGCGCTATCGCGTGGCGGTGAACCGGAGGCCGGCGCCGCTGATTCATACCGGCAATGGCGAGGCGGTTGCGGGTGTGCGCTACAAGGCCTGGAAACCGCCGCTGTCGCTGCACCCAGTGCTGCCGACCAACGTGCCGCTGGTGTTCGATATCTTCGACGACTGGACGGGACGCGCGATCGGCGGGTGCGTCTATCATGTCGCCCATCCGGGAGGGCGCAGCTACGACACTTTCCCCGTCAACGGCAACGAGGCGGAGGCGCGGCGGCTCTCCCGGTTCGAGGGACATGGGCATTCGCCGGGCGGGTATCAGCTGGGCGTCGAGACGCCGCATCCGGAATTCCCGCACACGCTGGATCTGCGGCGGACGCCGGGGGTGTGAGGACAAAGCCGTTGCCTTCCCCTCCTGTCCTCCCCACAAGTGGGGAGGGACCTCGCTGCGCCAGCTTACCTGACAGCGAAGGACGGTGGTTCGGCAAGGTTCCTCCCCGTTTACGGGGAGGACAGGTGGGGAAGGTCTGAGGAGACAGGTGTCGGCGGCAACACAACCCATCAAGGATTCCGCTTTGCGACTGCTCGCTGGCTATCGACCCCTGCCGGGCGTCGCTGACGAGCTAGTGGACGCCGCGGGGAATGTGCGCCCGGTGTGGCGACCTTTCATCGACTACCTGTCGAAGATGACGCCGGAAGAACTCGCGCGGCGTGTTGACCAAGGCGACCAGTACCTGCGCGATGCGGGGGTGTTCTTCCGGCAGTACGGGGATGAATCAACCGAGCGCGCCTGGCCACTGAGTCACCTGCCCGTGCTGATCCATGAGAGCGAATGGAAGACGATTTCAGAGGGGCTGATCCAGCGCGCGGAACTGCTGGAGCTGATTGCAGCGGACCTTTATGGCGAGCAGCGGCTCGTCACAGAAGGACACCTGCCGGCGTCTCTCGTGGGCATGTCGCCGGAATGGCTGCGGCCGCTGGTGGGCGTGCGGCCGCGGTCGGGACAGTTCCTGCAATTCATCGCGTTCGAGATCGGACGCGGGCCGGACGGGCAATGGTGGGTGCTGGGCGATCGGGTGCAGGCGCCGTCTGGCGCGGGCTTCGCGCTGGAAAACCGCGTCGCGACGGCTCGGATTTTTCCGGACCACTATGCCGAAGCGAATGTGCAGCGACTGGCGGGGTTCTTCCGCGCCTTCCGCGACACGATGAACGATCTGCGCGGCGACACGGAAAGCCGCGTCGGGATTCTCACGCCGGGGTTGCTCAACGACACCTATTTCGAGCACGCCTATATCGCGCGCTATCTCGGCTTCATGCTTCTGGAGGGCGAAGACCTCACCGTGAAGAACGGGCAGTTGATGGTGCGCACGATTGCGGGGCTGGAGCCGGTGAGCGTGCTGTGGCGCAGGATCGACGCGTCCTATTCCGATCCGCTGGAACTGGACGAGCGTTCGCGCCTTGGCGTGCCCGGCCTGGTCGATACGATAAGGCGTGGGCATCTGGCGATGGTAAACGCGCTGGGCTCGGGTATTCTGGAGATGCGCGCGCTGCTGGCGTTCATGCCGAAGCTTGCGCAGGCGCTGCTGGATGAACCGCTGAAGCTCCCGAACATCGCGACGTGGTGGTGCGGTCAGGAAGCCGAGCGCGCGCATGTGCGGGCGCATGCGGATCGCATGATGATCGGCGAGGCGTTGTCGACACGCATGCTGTTCGACAGCGAGGACAAGACCTCGCTCGGCGCGACGCTGGGGGCGCAAAAGGGCGGCGTGTCCGACATGCTGGATGCGCGTGGGCCGATGCTGGTGGGTCAGGAAGCGGTGACGCTGTCGACTGCGCCGGTGCTGAGCGATGGGCTGCTGACGCCACGGCCGATGAGCCTGCGCGTCTTCCTCGCGCGCACGTCGCGCGGCTGGCGCGTGATGCCGGGCGGTTATGCGCGCATCGGGCGGACGCAGGATGCGACGGCAATCGCGATGCAGCGCGGCGGGTCTGTCGCGGATGTCTGGGTGGTGTCCGACAAGCCGGTGCGCAACGAGACGCTGCTGCCCTCGCCCGCTGCGCCCTACAGGCGGATGCGCCAGAGCGCGCTGCCAAGCCGGGCGGCGGACAACCTGTTCTGGATGGGCCGCTATGTGGAGCGGGCCGAGGGCCTCATTCGCCTGCTGCGCGCCTGGCATGTGCGGCTGGCGGAGAGCGGGCGCGCCGATACCCCGCTGCTGAAGCATGCGGCGGAGTACCCCGGCTTCTTTGGCGCCGATCCGGCGAAAAAAGTCACGAAGGATCTTCGCACGGCGATTGCCGCGGCGACGGCAAGCGCGAGCCAGGTGCGCGATCGGTTCTCGATCGACGGCTGGACAGCGCTGAACGAACTGTCGGAGAGCGCACGGCTGGAACTGTCGAGCATTGCGCCGGGCTATGCGACAGCGCGGGCGCTGGGTCTTTTGTTGCGACAGATCACGGGCTTCTCGGGCCTCGTGCACGACAACATGTACCGCTTCGATGGATGGAGGTTTCTGTCGCTCGGGCGCTCGCTGGAGCGCGCGGCGATGCTGGCGGGCATGCTGGCCTGGTTTGCGGACGATGCGGCGCCGGAAGGCGCATTTGATTTTGCGGTGGAGGTTGGCGACAGCGCGCTGACGCACCGGAGGCTGTTCGCGGTGGCGAGCAGCCGCGCGACGGTGGTGGACCTGCTCGGGTGCGATGCGGACAATCCGCGCTCGATCCACTATCAGCTGAACGAGCTGAAGCAGCATGTGGCTGTGTTGCCTGGGGCGCGTGAGCATGGCCAGATGTCGCAGCTGTCGCGGGCGATCATGAAGCTTCATGCCGATGTTGCGGTGAAGACGCCGGAATCGCTGGACACGGGGGCGCTGCTGGCCATTCGCGACGACCTTGGCGTGGTGTCCGACCTGCTGACCAAGGCGTATCTGAGATAGCCATGCTCTACGATATCGGCCTTCGCATTCATTATACCTACACGACGCCGGCGGCAGGCGGGCGACATGTGCTCTACATGACGCCGGCAGGGCTCGACGGGCAGCGCGCCATCACGTCGCTGCTGGACATCACACCCGAGCCCGACGAGCGCGCCGCGCGGACGGATTTCTACGGCAATACTGTGGTCGAGGTTGCATTTCATGCGCCGCACAAGGCGGTCGAGTTCCGGCTGCGCGCGCGCGTCGAGCGGAATCCGGCGCTGGCGCTGGATGATTGCTCGCGCTCTCTTGCACAACTTGCCGGGGCGCTGAGCGAGATACGCTCGCTGGAGGGTGACTCGCCGCATCATTTCCTGGCCAACAGCCCGCGGGTGCGCGTCCAGAAGGTGTTTCGTGACTATGCGCTCGCGCAGATCGATGCGGGGACGATGACAGCGCTTGAGGCTGTCGAGACGATCGGACGGGCGATCGATCGCGACATGACATTCGAGCCGGGTTCAACGCAGGTCGATACGCCGCCGGAGGAAGCTTTCGCGCGGCGCCGCGGCGTGTGCCAGGACTTCACGCACATCATGATCGCCTGCCTGCGAAGCATCGGCGTGCCGGCGGCCTATGTCAGCGGCTTCCTGCGCACCATCCCGCCCAAGGGCCAGCCGTGGCTCGAGGGTGCGGATGCGATGCACGCCTGGGTGCGGGCCTGGTGCGGGCCGGAGATGGGATGGATCGACTACGATCCCACCAATGGCGTGCGCGTGGGCGACCAGCACATCATCGTCGCCTGTGGCCGCGACTATGGTGACGTGGCGCCCGTGCGCGGCGTGGTGCGAACGGCTGGCGGCCAGAAAAGCAAGCAGGCGGTCGATGTCGTGCCGCTCAAGCAAGATGACGCCGCTGGCCCGTGACGCGCCAAGCGAGCACGCCTCCGTGACCGTCATATGATTGCAATGTGACAGCGCGAGCTTTGTGAGGCGTTCGGGCAACGCCGGCCGATTGCCGCGCTACGAATCCAAACTGTCATCCAACTGTCGGGTGACTGTCATGCTGGACCGTTAACCGGCTCATGGGGAAGGCGGGCGCCAGTCGAGAAAATCCTCGGCGCTCTCCGCAAATCGGCCCCGGTCGAGCTCAAGGGAATCCAGAATGTCATCGAAGATTGCTGTGCGCGCCGCCCTGCTGGCCGCCCTTGCCGCGACCGGTGTCGCCGCCTGTTCCGGTTCTGACGGGGTCGCGTCGCCTGGGGAGGGGGTGTTTGTGCCTTCGCCGCCGGTGGCGCCGCCGCCGCCCGCAGCACCGCCGCCGCCCTCACCGCCCACTGGTCCGGCTGCTGACTGCCCGACGGGCTTCATCAATGCCGGCGTTGTCGCCAGCCAGCGCAACTGCCAGCTGCCGGCCGTGATCACGGGCACGCTGAACATCCCGCTGCGTGCGGGCACCATCTACTCACTTTCCGGCCGCACCGATGTCGGCATCGATCTCGGCGCCGATCCAGCCGCACCGCTCGCCGGCGGCGCGCAGGGCATCCTGTCGATCGACCCGGGCGTGACGGTCTTCGGCTCGGGCACGCTGGACTACCTGCTGGTGAACCGCGGCTCGCGCATCAGCGCCATCGGCTCTGCCGCCCAACCGATCATCTTCACAAGCCGCCAGAGCGTGGAAGGCGGCAACACCGAGAACTCGATCGGCCAGTGGGGCGGCCTGCTGGTCCTCGGCCGCGCGCCGATTTCGGTCTGTACGGGTGTTCTGGTTCCGCCGAACATCGGCTGCACCAGCCAGGTCGAAGGCGCCAACGCCCAATACGGCGGCAACACGCCGGCCGACAACTCCGGCCGCCTGAGCCATGTCCGCGTCCAGCACTCGGGCGTCGAAATCCTGCCCAACAACGAGTTGAACGGCATCACGCTGGCCGGGGTGGGAACCGGAACGGTCGTCGAGAACGTGCAGGTCCACAATTCTTCGGATGACGGCATCGAAATCTTCGGCGGCACGGTCAACCTGCGCAACATCGTGCTGACCGGCAATGACGACGATAGCCTCGACGTCGATACGGGCTGGCGCGGCGCGGTGCAGAACCTGCTGATCGTGCAGCGCACGGCGGGCGGCGACCGCGGATTCGAGTTCTCGTCCGCCGGCAACGCCACCGCCCAGACTCCTCCGGCCGGACAGCCGACGGCCGCCTTCACGCTCAACACGACGCCCTACATCTCGAACGCAACCATCGTGGCGCGCGCGAGCGGCGGCGACGCGATCGTGGTGAACTCGGGCAACGGCCTGCGTCTATTCAACTCGGTGGCGTTCGATCCGGCGGTCTGCCTCGACCTCGACGACGCCAACACCTTCACGGCGGCGCCAACCTTCAACGGCGTGTTCATGTCCTGCCCGACAGCGTTCAACGCCGACGCCGATGACGAAGCTGCGCGCTTCAACGCCGGAACCGGCAACACGGCGAACGGCGCCAACACGTTGGTCACGCGCACCGGCGGCTCGACGAGCCCCAGCACGGCTGCTTTCGTCAACGGCGCCAACGAGAATGGCGTGACGCCGCAGCCGATCGCCAACCTGCCGGGATCGACCTTCCTCGCGACGCCGGCCAACATTGGCGCGGTGAGCGCAAGCAACAACACCTGGTACCAAGGTTGGACCTGCAGCCCGCTGATCGGCGAGGAGGCCTGCTGATCTGTGGCATGGCCGGCGGCCTCAAAAGCCGCCGGCCTGCCGCTCTCTGCCTGTCACTTGCTGATTGACGCAACCTCTCCTCTTCGCGGGATACCGCTCATGAAAACGCCCAGCCTGTCTCTGAGCGCCCTGCTCCTGGCGACGTCAGCGCTGATTCCACCGGGCGCCTTCGCCCAGGACACGCAGCCAGCCGATCCGCCCTCGGCTGAAACTTCGGACGCTGACGAGACCGAAGACGAGGGCGATGTCATCATCGTGCGCGGGAGATACATTCCCGAACCGCTGCAGGAGACGTCCGAAGTTGCTGCCTTCCTTTCGGCCGAAGACCTAAGCCGGCAGGGCGATTCAAACGCGGCGGACGCGCTGACCAAGCTGCCCGGCCTGTCGGTGGCGGAAGGGCGTTTCGTCTATGTGCGCGGTCTTGGCGAGCGCTACTCATCGGCAATCCTCAACGGCTCTCCGCTACCCAGCCCGGAGCCGCTGCAGCGTGTTGTTCCGCTCGATCTTTTCCCGGCCAGCGTTCTTTCCGGCGTGAGCGTACAGAAGAGCTACTCGGTCGAATTCCCGGGTGAGTTCGGCGGCGGTGTGGTTCAGCTAAGCACGCTCAACCTGCCGGACGAGAGCTTCCTGGAAGTGGGCGCCGGGTTCAGCGTGAACATGGCGACGACGCTGGCCACCGGCTACACGCACGATGGCGGCGATTCTGACATATTCGGCTTCGACGACGGCACGCGGAAGATTCCGAACCAGCTCAATGAAGCGATCCTTGCGAGCCGGCGAGTCGACTCGACACTCGATCTCTATCCGCAGTTCACCAACGCGCAGGAGTTGCAGCGCATCGGCCAGAGCTTCGAGAACGCCAAGGTAAACCTGGTCCAGCTGAACACGCAGATTCCTGCAAACGGCAGCTTCGACATCTCGACCGGCCTGCGCCAGGACTTCGACACGTGGAGCATCGGCTATGTCGGCGTGCTGGGCTATTCCAACGATTGGGAGACCGAGGACGGCATCCAGCAGGAAGGCCGCGTCGACGGCGGCGTCTCGACGCCAAAATCAAGTTACGACTACACGACCACCGCCAACAAGGTCGGCTGGGACGGCCTGTTCGGCGTCGGGATGGAATTCGGATCGGACCACACGATCGACTGGACCAATCTCTGGATCCGCCGCACTGACAAACGCACCCAGGTCCGTTTCGGCTTTGACGAACTTGCCGGTGAGCAGGTGCTGGACGAGCGTACAGCCTGGTATGAGCGCTCGCTGAGCTCCACGCAGCTTGATGGCACGCACGAGTTTGGCCAGCTGGAGCTCGGTTGGCGAACGGCATATTCGCGCACGGAACGCGACGCGCCTTACGAGCGTCAGATGCGCTACATCTTCGACGACACGATCGACCGCTTCCTGCACGACACGTCGCGCGCGACCAACCGGCTGGAGTTCAGCGAACTGGTCGATGAAATCAACAGCGCCGGCGTGACGGCGAAGTACAGCTTCCCGCTGCCGATCCCGGACGTGCGCGACATGGAGCTGTCGGCCGGCATCGACTGGTTCGACAACACCCGCTCGGCGACATCCCGGGCGTTCCGGTTCGTTGCCGAAGCCCTGCCGCTGGCCGTGCAGCAGTCGCGACCGGACTTCCTGTTCGCGGACTTCAACATCTCTCCCGACCGGCTTGTCATTCGTGAGACGACGGGCTCTTCAGGTGCGGCGGCCTATGACGCGCAGCTGGAGGTTTCAGCGGCGTTCGTGAAGGCCGATTTCGAGCCCTTCCCGTTCTTCCGCGTTGCAATAGGCGGCCGCTTCGAAGAAGCAACGCAGTCAGTGAGCCCGCGCGCGCTGTTCCTCGGCGAGGCGCAGCCGGTACAGCCGCCCGCCCGCGAGGAGGAATACTTCCTCCCGGCCGGCACGGTGACCTGGAACTTCCTTGAGGACTGGCAGCTTCGCGTCGGCGCCTCGCAGACCATTGGCCGTCCGCAGTTCCGCGAACTTGCGCCGCAGCAGTATCTTGATCCGGACAGCGACCGCCTGTTCATCGGCAACCCGTTCCTGGTCGACACCGAGCTGACGAACTTCGACACGCGCCTGGAGAACTTCTTCGGCCGCAACATGTTCTTCACGCTGGGCGCCTTCTACAAGGACATCGAGAATCCGATCGAGTCGGTGGTCGCCGAACAGGGCGCCACGATTCAGCAGACCTATCTCAATGCGCCCAAGGCGATCCTCTACGGCGCCGAGATCGAACTCCGCACCACCTTCACCGATCCGTTCGCTGACGTGTTCTGGATCGGCGGCAAGGACATCTTCCTCCAGTCCAACTACACCTACAGCAAGAGCGAAGTTCAGGTCAGCGCTGGCGACACCGTGTTCCCGCTCTCCGCCGCAGGCGCCGCACAGCCAGCCGAGAACTTCATCATCGATGGATCACGCCTGCAGGGCCAGTCCGAGCATGTCGTCAACTTCCAGCTCGGCTGGGAAGACCCGATCGCGACTGAACAGGGCACGTTCATCCTGAACTATGTCAGCGAGCGCTCCTCCGCGCGCGGCCGGCCGGGCGAGCCGGACTTCATCCAGGAGCCCGGCGTCACGCTCGACTTCGTCTATCGCCGCGAGTTCGACGCTTATGGCCAGCCGATGAAGTTCTCGTTCAAGGCAAACAACCTGCTCGACGAGGACTATCTCGAACACCAGGAATTCGGCGGCGGGGAGATCATCATCAACCAGTACGATCTCGGCGTGTCCTATGAATTTGGCCTGTCCACCAGGTTCTAATCACGTGTGACAACAGGGCCTGCCCGCCGTCATAAAACTGAATCCTTGGCGGCGCATGTGACAGAACTGAGAACGCGGGCAAACGCGCGGGGCTGATGGTGATGGCCGCAGGCAAGGAGTTCGCGCAGACACTGCGTGGTGGTTTTGCCGCCACGTGTGAACTCGCTGCAATTTCAACGCTTGGAGTGTCGCTTGCGGCGCTGATGTGGACCGTGGTGACGCCCCGCGGCGCGATGGCGGCGGGCAACGACGCGAGCGGCGTGGCGCCTGATCGTCTCGCGTCTGAAATCGTGGCGCGCCTGACGCGCATTTCTGATCCCTTCACAAGCGGCCGCACGATGACGGCATCGGCGGTGGCCGATGCGACAGGGTTCACCCTGCACGCCACGCGCGACATGGGTGGTGGCGAAGGCACGGCGATTCTCTCTCCGTCAGGCGGCGCGCAGGGTGCGTTTGCGGTCGGTGAGGAAATCACGCCGGGCGTCATGCTTGCATCGGTGTCGGTGGAGCATGTCGAGATCGATGTCGGCGGCCAGCGCATGCGCGTGTCGTTTCCAGGGGCGAACGCCGGCGCCGCGATGCAGATGGCGACCAGCCTGCCGGCTGATTACCAGGCTGCTGCGCGGGCGGCGCCACTCATGGCCGCGCTGCCGCTGCAGCCAGTGAGCCGCAATGGCAGGACGGGCTTCGAGGTGATGCCCCAGGCGGCAGGCGGCGCGCTTGCTGCGGCGGGACTGCTGCCGGGCGACATCGTCGTCAGCATCAATGGAGCGGATGCAGCGTCCGCCGATCTTTCAACCTATCGCGCACAGATCGCATCTGGACAACCTGTCGACATCCGCTTCGAGCGTGACGGACAGATTCACACGGCACGGCTTGGAATTCAGTAATGACGTTTTCGCGTATCGTGGCGGCGTGCCTCGCCCTTGGGGTTGCGGGGGGCATGACGGGGCTGTGGTCTGACAGTCTTGCGCAGGGGACGACCCAGTCCCTCAACGTGCAGAACGCAGACATCCGCGCCTTCATCCAGGATGTGTCGAAGGCGACCGGCAATACGTTCGTGATCGATCCGGCCGTGCAGGGCAACGTCACCATCGCCGGCGGCGCGCCGATGAACCGCGAGCAGATGATGGAAGTGTTCCTCGCGACGCTGCGGGCGCATGGCTATGTCGCGATCCCCACCTCCTCAGGCGCATGGCGGATCGCGCCGGACGAGGAGGCGGCGCAGCAACCGTCGGGCACGACGGGCGAGCGGTTCGTGACGCAGGTGATCCGGCTCAAGACCAAGGATGCGCCGTCTCTGGTGACCGTGCTTCAACCGCTGGTCGGCCGCGGCGGACGGGTTAGCGCGGCGCCGTCGTCGAACACCATCGTGATCACGGATTTCGCGGACAATGTGCGGCGGCTGTCGGGGTTGGTCGCGGAACTCGACCGCGACACGGACCGCATCGAAATCATGCCGCTGAAGAATTCGCGCGCCTCGGTGCTGGCCGCGGCTTTGCGCGACATCACGGCGACGGGCGGTGCGGGCGAGAAGGGATTCTCGGCGGCGACGTTCACCGCGGTCGATTCATCGAACTCGCTGGTGCTGCGTGGGCCCGCCGAGACGGTGGCGCGGCTCAAGGAAGTCGCCATGATGCTGGACGAGCAGGCGAAGCCGACGGGCGATACGCGCGTCATCTTCCTGCAGCATGCCGACGCCACGCAGATGGTGGAGATGCTGCAGGCCGTGGTGGACCAGCCGCGGACCGGAGGCGCGGCGGGACCAGCGAATGCGGCCCCGGCAGCGGCGCCATCGGGGAACCAGCGCGCGGTCATCACGCGGTTCGAGGGCGCCAATGCGATCGTGGTGCGCGCCGACCCTGCGGTTCAGCAGGAAGTCGAGTCGATCATCCGCCAGCTCGACCGGCGCGCAGAACAGGTGCTGGTGCAGGCCATTGTCGTGGAGATCAGCGAAGGCGCGGCGAAAAATCTTGGCGTGCAGCTGCTGCTGGGTGGCAATGGCGATTCGGACATTCCGTTCTTTGCGACGAACTTTTCGAGCGCTTCGCCGAGCCTGTTGACGCTGTCGGCGGCGCTGGGTGCGGGCGGGTTGTCGGTGAGCCCAGACCTGCATGACGAGCTGCAGGAAGCGGCGGCGGACACGCTGCTCGGCTCTCTCGGCGGATTTGGCGGCTTTGCGTCCGACCTGGGCGGCGACGGGCTGTTCGGCGTGATCATCAATGCGATCAAGCGCGACGGCGATTCCAACCTGATCTCGACGCCATCGATCCTGACGCTGAACAATCGCGAGGCGGAGTTCCTGGTCGGCCAGAACGTGCCGGTGACGACAGGCGAAGTGCTGAGCGCCAACAACAACAATCCGTTCCGCACGATCGAGCGGCAGGATGTCGGCGTGAAGCTTCGCGTCCGGCCTCAGATCAATGCCGACGGTTCGATCACTCTGGTGCTGCGCCAGGAAGTGTCGAGCGTGGACCCGTTCAGCGCGTCATTCGGCGAACTGGTGTTCAACAAGCGCGAGATCGAGACATCCGTGCTGGTGGACAATGGCGAGATCGTCGTGCTCGGCGGGCTGCTGGATCAGAAGGAACAAGTCACGCAGGAGAAAGTGCCCCTGCTGGGCGACATTCCGTTCATCGGCGCGCTGTTCTCTTCCGAGCAGACGCAAAAGGACAACACCAACCTGATGATCTTCATCCGGCCCGTCATCGTTGGCTCGGCGGATGCGGCGCGCTCGATCACGCAGCCGGAACTCGATCGGATGATCCAGCAGCAGCGCCTGAACAATGCCGGGCAGCCTAGCGTGCTGGACGACGTGCTGGGGCGGATGCCGGCCGCTCCTGCTGTGCCGGCGTCGCCGGTCACTGCCCCGATTGACGGCAGCGGCAGATGAGCGCCGCGCGCAGCCGCCTGCCCTACGCGTTTGCGCGTCGCGCCGGGCTGCTCGATCTTGGTGGAACGGGCGAAGCGCGAATTGCGTTGCGTGAAGGCGCGGACCCGATGGGCCTGGTGGAGGCGCGGCGGGCGCTGGGCGGCGCGCGCTTGGTCGTGGAAAGCATGAACGCCGGCGACTTCGAGCGGAAGCTGGCGGACGTGTACGGCGCCTCCGGCATCGATGTGGGGGCGGCGGACGAGCTTGGCCGCTCCGATGTGCTGGGCGAGATCGACGGCCTGCCGCCTGTCGCGGACCTGCTGGATGCGCGCGATGATGCGCCGGTAATCAGGCTGATCAACGGGCTGATGGCGGAAGCGGCGCGCATCGGCGCATCCGACATCCACATGGAGCCCTATGACACCGAGCTTGTGATCCGCATGCGCGTCGATGGCGTGATGTCGGAAACCGCGCGCCTGCCGGCGCGGCTTGCGCCCGTGCTGGTGTCGCGCATCAAGGTGATGTCGCGACTTGATATTGCCGAGCGGCGCGTGCCACAGGATGGACGCATCTCGCTGACGATTGGCGGGCGGACCCTGGACGTGCGTGTATCAACCCTGCCGGCGAAGGCGGGCGAGCGCGTGGTGCTGCGCCTGCTGGACCGCGAGCGGGTTGGTTTGCAGCTGGACGACCTCGGCATGCCGGATGACATCGCCGGCGCATTCCGTGCAGCGCTGAAGGAGCCCAACGGCATTGTGCTGGTGACCGGCCCGACGGGCGCGGGCAAGACGACGACGCTCTATGCCGGATTGCGTCTGCTGAATGATTCAAGCCGGACGATCCTCACGATCGAAGACCCGATCGAGTACGCCATCGACGGCATCGGCCAGACGCAGGTGAATGCGAAAGTCGGCATGACGTTCGCGGCCGGGCTGCGGGCGATCCTGCGCCAGAATCCGAATGTGGTGATGGTCGGCGAAATCCGCGATGCGGAGACGGCGCAGATCGCGGTGCAGGCCAGCCTCACCGGCCATCTGGTTCTGACGACGCTACACACCAATGACGCCATCGGCGCGGTGACCCGCCTGCGCGATATCGGGATCGAACCATTTCTCATAGCTTCCACGCTGCGCGGCGTGATCGCGCAGCGCCTTGTTCGGCGGCTGTGCCTCGCATGCCGGCGGGCAGAGGCTGTCGATGCGACGGGCGCTTCGCTCGCGGGGATCACGCCGGGCACAGTGATCCATCGCGCCGTGGGCTGTACGCAATGCGGGGGGACGGGCTATGCAGGCCGGCTTGGCCTGTTCGAGCTGGTGCGCTCGGATGAAGCGCTGCGGCGCCTGATCTCCGCGAATGCGCCGGAGGGCGAGCTGGCGGCGCATGCCTTCGCCAATGCGCCCCAACTCGTGCAGTCGGCGCGCGAGGCCGTGCTGCGCGGCGAGACGTCCATCGAGGAAGCGCTGCGCGTCATCCGGCCAGAGGGAGGCAGGCATGCCGACCTTTGAATTCAGCGCCATCGACCGCTCGGGCCGCACGCGCACAGGCGCGCTAGCCAGCTCCGATGGCGAAGCTGCGCGGCGCACGCTGGAACGCCGCGGCCTGGTGGCGACGCAGATCACGGCGGGAACAAACGCGCGAACGACAGCGAGCGTGCGGCCGATCCGGCTGGGCGCGGGTGCGCTGGCGCTGATCACGCGGCAGATGGCGACGCTGGCGACGGTTGCGCCTGTCGAGGAGGCGCTGCGCTCCCTCGCAGAACAAACCGAGAGCCGCAAGCAGCGCGAGCTGCTGTCGCGCGTGCATACCGGCGTGGTGGAGGGGCAGCGGCTGTCGGATGCGATGGCGCGGCTGGGTCCGGCCTTCCCGCCGACCTATCGCGCCATGGTCGCTGCAGGCGAGGCGTCCGGCTCGCTGCCGCAGGTGCTGGAGCGTCTGGCCGACCTGCTCGAGAAAAAGCAGGACATGCAGGCCAAGGTGTCCTCCGCCCTGGTCTATCCGATCGTGCTCGCCGTCGTGGCCCTGGGCGTAATTGTGGCGCTGATGACATTCGTGGTGCCGCGTGTTGTCGAGCAGTTCGACGTGTCCGGGCAGCAGCTTCCGCCGCTGACCGAGGCGATGATTGCGATCTCGAACCTGATGCTGCACTGGGGCTGGGCGATCATGCTCGCGATCGCAGTGTCCCTCGCGATCTTTGCGTGGGCGATGTCGCAACCGGGCCCGCGGCTGGCTTTCGACGGCATGCTGCTGAAACTGCCCATCGCCGGCCGGGTGATCCGCAATGTCGAATCCGCGAGCCTCGCCCGCTCGCTTGCGACCATGATCGGCAGCGGCCTGCCCGTGCTGGAGGCGCTGAACCTTGCCGGCAGGACTGCAGGCAATACCGCAATCCGCGCCGCGGCAAACGACATGGCGGTGCAGGTGCATGAGGGCATGGGCCTCTCCTCCGCCCTGCGCCGCGCGAAAGTGTTCCCGCCCTTGCTCGTCCACCTCGCCGCCAGCGGTGAGAACAGCGGCAAGCTGGAGCCCATGCTGGATCGCGCCGCCGACTATCTCGAACGCGACGTCCGCTCCGCGACTTCGGTCGCGCTTAGCCTGCTTGAACCTGCCATCATTCTTATCATGGGAGGCATCGTATGCCTGGTCATCCTGTCGATCCTTCTGCCGATCCTGCAGATCAACACGCTGAACGTCTGAGGCAAACGCGCCACGAAGCCGGCTTCAGCCTGATCGAGGTGATGGTGACGATGGTCATCATCGGCCTGCTGTCCACGCTGGTGCTGATCAACGTGCTGCCGAGCCGCGACAAGGCGATGGTCGACAAAGCGAAGGCGGATATCGCGACGCTGGAGCTGGCGGTCGACACATTCAAGATGGATAATTACGGCTATCCGCGCACGGAGGACGGACTTGTGGCGCTGGTGAATGCGCCTGCCAGCGTGAAGGTGGAGCGCTATCGCGAAGGCGGCTATATCCGCCGCCTGCCGGAAGACCCGTGGGGCAATCCATATCAGTATGCGTACCCGGGCCGCGCGCGCGCGTTCGATGTCTATTCGCTCGGGGCGGACAATGCGCCCGGCGGCGAAGGCCTCGACGCCGACATCGGCAACTGGAACTGAACGGGGGACGGGCCATGCGTCGCGAGGCCGGCTTTTCGCTGATCGAGATGATGGTGGTTCTTGCCATCGTCTCGCTGGCGGCCGGCCTCGTGGTCGTAAGCGCGCCCGGCCCATCCGGACAGCTCGCACAAGAGACGGACAGGCTGATCCGCGGACTCGTGGCGGCGCGCGATCTCGCCCTGATCGAGAACCGAACCGTGATCGTGGAGGTGTCGGAGACGGGGTATGCGATGCGCGTCGCCAGCCGCATCGGGCCTGTGCGCGAGGTTGAAGTCACGCTATGGAATGAGCGGACGACGGTGGCGTCGGCAGATGGCCGCATGCCGGCGGTGATCGCGTTCGACCCGGTGGGAATCACCGAGCCGGCATCGTTCACGCTCTTCAACGAAGGCGCGAAGGATGGCGTCGTCATCGACCCGTCAGGACGCATAAGCCGGCTCGGAGAGGCTCAGCCATGAGCACGCGAGCCGATGCCGGATTCTCGCTTCTCGAAGTCGTCGTCGCCATCGCGGTGTTCAGCCTCGGCGCGATGGCGACGCTGAACGTGCTGGGCCAGAGCGGACGGAATGCAGAGACCGATGAGTCGCGCATGCTCGCCGGCATCGTTGCGGAGAACCGGATCGCGGAGGCGATGGCGATGAGCCGCCCCCCGCCAACCGGCGCCACGCGGGGGACTGAGGCCGCGCTGTTGCGGAATTGGGAATGGGAGATGCGTGTCGCGCCCTCGCCCGAGCCGCGCATCCTGCGTATCGATGTGAGCGTCCGCGAGGCGGGCCACAGCCAGGTGCTGGCCGAATTCTTGAGCTTCAGGGCCGCGCGATGAAGGGGTTCACGCTCGTCGAAATGCTGGTCGCCCTCGCCGCACTCGCCATGCTGGCAACCGGGGCGATGGCCGTGGCGAGCGCAGCGACGGCGAGCCAGGACTCCATACGCGCGCATCAGGAAAGCACGCACACGCTGATGCGCCTGCGCGCCGCAATGAAGGCGGACCTCAGCCAGGCGGCGGCGAGGCGGGCGCGTGACGTCAATGGCGCGAAGGCGCAGGCTGCGCTCGAAGGCGGAGCGCTGGGCGACGGCGTGTTTCTGTCGCTGGTGCGCCGCGGATGGGACAACCCGCTGGAGCAGGACCGCTCGTCGCTGCAGTATGTGGAGTACCGGCTGAGCGGCGGGCGCATCGAGCGGCGCTGGCGTAGGCATGTCGATGGCTCGCCGTTGCAGCCAACACAGGTGCTGGCCGAAGGCGTGCGGTCGATGCGGCTGGAGTTTCTCGATTTTGATCAGTGGATGGAAGGCTGGGCCGGGGCGCCGAACCGCCCGCTGCCGCGTGCAGTGCGTGTAACGCTGGACCTGGCCGATGGCGGGCCGGTCTCGCAGGTCTTCCTCCTGCCGGAGGCGGCGGCGCGATGACGTGGAAACAGGATGAATCACCCCAAGCCAAATCTCCACAGGATGGGGGCGCGGCCCTGTTGACGACGCTGATCGTGGTCGCGGGCTTGTCCGCCATCGCGGTGTCGGCGCTGGCGGACATGCGGCGCGACCAGCGACTCAGCGCCAATGCGCAGAGCACGGCGCAGGCGCAATGGTTCGCCATCGGCGCGGAGAGCTATGCGCGTGTGATGGCGGAGGATCTCGTCTCGGGCGTGCTGCCGCGCACCGCGCTTGCCGGTCCGCCGCGCACGGGGACGTTTCCGCTGGATCAGGGCGTGATGCAGGTGGCGGTGCGCGACGCCTCGACCTGCATCAACGCCAACAGCGTCGTGTCTGGCGCAGGCGACATCTACCAGCGCGACGAGGCGGGTGTCGCGCAGGTGATGGCGCTGATGGAAATGCAGGGGCTTTCACGCGCAAAAGCAGACGACCTTGCCGGGGCGCTGGTCGGCTGGATCGACACGGGCGGCGGCGCGGTGGGCGCCGACGATGCCGGTTATTCTTCACTAGCCCCGCCCTATCTGACCGCCGGCGAGCCGCTGGCGGAGTTCAGCGAACTGCGCGCCATTCGCGGCTTCACGGCCGATGTGCTGGCCGAGCTGCGGCCGTGGCTTTGCGTGCTGCCCTCTGTTGGGCCGTCGCGGATCAATCTCAATGCGCTGGCGCCGGAACAGGCGCCGGTGCTGGTCGCAATGTCGGGCGGCAAGCTTACCCAGTCGCAGGCGCGTGACCTGCTCCGCCGCCGGCCCGCGGCTGGCTGGCAGAGTCTCGGCGAGGCGCTATCCGATCCCGCCATCGCCGCCGCCGCGATCGACCAGCGCGTGCTTCAGGTGCTGACGCTCGATACGCACTACCTCGGCATCGACGTGATCGTCACTCATGCGGACGCCGAAGCCACCATGTCGGGATTGATGGTGCGCGGCGGGAATGGATTCGTGACCGCCGCCAGACGATGGGCCGAAGACGAATGAAAACGATGCAGCTGATCTTTCCTCCAATGCGTGACGGGGAGACGTGGCGCGTGCGCCATGTGCGGACGACCGCCGCGCGGGGACCGTCGCAAATTCTCCTGGCGCCGGGAGCGCTCGTGATGGCGCGCGATGTCGCAGCCGTGGGGCGCTCCGACGCGCAGGCGCGCGCAGCGACACTTGCCTCCTTGTCGCAAGAGCTGGCCATGCCGGCGGGAGACTGCGTGTGCGCGCTGGCGCCTGTGCAGGACGGCAGGCGAATGGCGCATGTGATGACGCGCCGCGCGCTGGATGAGATGGTGAGCCGCGCGAAAGCGGAAGGCTATTCGCCCGACGCTGTTGTCGCGGACTTCGCCTTTCTACCTCTGCCGGAGCGCGGCGGGGCCATCGTCGCGCAACGCGGCGATAGTCTCGTTCGCACGGATGCGGCGGCGTTCGCGTGCCAGCCCGACTTGCTGCCGATGCTGCTTGGCGAACGAATCGCGCAGGAAGTTGATTTTGAAAGCGTCGCGGTCGCGAGCATCTCGCAAAACCGGCATGCTGGACTGCCAAACCTCATGGTCGCCAGCGGACATGCGGCTGCGTCTCCGCCCCGGTTCATGCCTGTGGCGGCCGGCTTTGCGGCTGCTGCTGCGCTGAGTATTTTCGCAGCGCTACCATGGTTGGAGGCTAGCCAGCTTAATGCCGCCACGGCGCAGTTGCGCGCCGAAGCTGAAGAGATCGCGCGCAAGGCGCTGCCGGGCGCACAGCGTATCGTGAACCCGCTGGCCCAGCTGCGCGAAGCGAGCCTGCCGCGCGCGCAGGCCGCCGCCAGCCTCGGGAACGCAGTGACAGTTGTCGAAGGCCTTGCGCGCGCGCCGGGTGTCGCGATCGCACGTCTGTCTTTCGACGGCGAGGCGGTCACCGCGCATGTGGGCGTCCCCAGCACGTCGCTCTTGCAGCCCCTGCGCGATCATATCGCTGCGAACGGGCTGCAGCTGGTGGAGACGCCGGGCCTGAGCGAACCCAACAGTATTCCGGTTGAACTGACGGTGACGGCGGCGCCATGAAACTGCTCCACCCCCTTCGCGACGCCGCCGCGCGCCTCTCGCCGCGCGAGCGGCTGCTCGTCGGCGCAGCGCTGGCGATCGGCTTCGTCATCACCGCCGTCTATGGCGTGATGCTGCCGGGCCAGGCCGCCGCACGCAGCGCCGCCGACCGCAATGCGCGCGCAGCCGTCGATCTGGTCGAGGCGCGCGCGTTGGCGGTCGGGATCGGATCGACGCCGACGCTGACAGAAGAGGCTCTCGCGCGGCTCGTCGCCTCGGCATCGGCGCGAGGCCTCAAAGTGCTGGACGCGCGCATCGTCGATGGTGCCGCCGTCCTGCGCCTTGCCTCGCCAGGCTCCATCGATGTGCTCGCCTGGGCCGCCGAAGCCTCCAGCGCCGCCACCCTGATTTCTCTTTCCATCACTGCCGCGCGCGAAAGCGGCGTCGCAGTAGATGCATCGTTCGGGAGCGCCTCGTGACGTGGTGGTGGCGCGGCGCCGGGCTGGTCCTCGCATTCCTGGTTGCAGCCGTCGCGATGTTCCCATTGCGTATGGCTTGGGACGCCGCGCAGGGACCGGCGGAGCTGCCGGTCGGCGACGCAAACGGCACGATCTGGAGCGGACAATTACGCAATGTGGAATGGCGCGGCGTTGCGCTGGGGGACTTCGAGGCTTCGCTCTCGCCGCTGGACCTCCTGCCCTCGCCAGCCCTGCGGCTCACGAACGGATCGGGCCCGCTCAAATCCGCAATGCTGCGCAGCGACGGAGACGGCTTTGCGATTTCACAAGCGGTCATCAGACTCGCACTTGCGGATGTGGTTACAGGCGCGCCGCCGAACCTCTCGGCCACCATCACGAATGGCGAGGTCAGCCTGCGCAGCGGACGCTGCACCCATGCCGCCGGCCTGATCGAATCGCCCCCGGCGCTCGGACTTCCCGCCTTCGCCGGCGCACTCACTTGCGACCGCGGCGCGTTGCTGGCCCGCCTGAAATCCGATGCCGGCGACGTCGTCCTCGAAATCAGCCCCGCCCTCGCCTACCGCACCGCATCACCCGCCCTCCAACTAGTGCTCGCGGCTCTTGGCATACCCGCAGCGCGACCAGTCACCTGAGTCCATCGGGGGCGGATATTTCTTTCGATCGACATCATCACCGGCGCCGCCGCGCATTCCGTTGTGTCACGGCCCCGCCATCATCAAGGCCTTGTCTGGACGCCAGCGAACCAACGCAGTCCGGCGGGCCGAACTTGCCGCCGCAGCATAATATTCGCCTCGCGATATCTGGTGTGACATTGCCTTGGCGCAGGCTGCCACGCGGTCGGGTCACTCTGCCTGGCCCACCAGCTTCCGCTCGCCAATCAGCTGCGTTCTTCCCCGCAAACCACGTATTTCGAGGCATCGACAGCTGCGCTTGCCTTTAATCTTTCGGGTGCTATACCCCCGCGTCCCGCGGAGAGGTGCCAGAGTGGTCGATCGGGACGGTCTCGAAAACCGTTGTACCTTCACGGGTACCGTGAGTTCGAATCTCACCCTCTCCGCCAGTTTTGCGAAATTGCCTCTAGAACGCGCGCAAATCTGCGGGTAGTCGTCAGTGGAATGGTGAGTGATCCAATTCGGTGTTCCGAATGGGGTTGCGAATGCCGGGACGAAGGCCGCTTCGTGTAGAGCGCCGCGATGGCGTCTACTACTTTCGAGCCGGTATTCCGAAGTGCCTACAGCGGGTTGCGGGTCGTAGAGAGCTTAGGCACTCGCTCCGCACCCGGGAAAGACATGTCGCACACGCCAAAGCGACCTTAGCCACGATCTCATTCGATCGCTTGTGCAGGAGGTTGCAAGACGTGCAGACAGGACCCAGCGCCAAAATTGACGAAATTGTCCGGCAGTACGGGCGAGAGCTGTTGGCGACAGCTCCCCCTCCCCCCTCCTATGCTGGACCGGAGATCGATCGCAACATCGCGGATACGCAATTCCACATCCAGGAGCAGCTAGCTGCACTTCGCTACGCGGTGAAGAACAACGATTTCGCGGACAAGGAAATTGATACGGCCGACCCTTTGCCGGAAGTCAGGGCCCGCGCAACGGAATTGGCTCAGCTACAGGAAATCGATCTGTCGCAATGGGATGCGGGGTACGTTTCCACGCTGCACCAAGGCGTCGCGCGCGCCATGATTGAGAAAAACCGCCAGTTCCTCCATCGAATGACTGACCCCTTCGCCACCTATGCGCCTGCCGACTATCTATTCGCGGATACCTTGGCTGTGGTGCCCGGTGTGGGGAAACCCCTTCCTCCCTCCCCCACGTTTCGCGAGGCGGCGTCTCTCTACGTGAAGGCCAAAGCCGGCGTGGTCTGGACGCCACGCACGGAGCAGGAAAACCGGCGGCTTCTGATTATAGCGTCACAGCATTTCGGTGCAGAAACCCCGATAGCCGCGATCTCGAAGGACGATGTCCGAAAACTGCGGGACGCAATCCTGACATGGAAACGCAAGCCGAAGGCCGGCGCCACTCTGCTGGACATGGTCGGCGCGCCAGAAGGCAAGCGCATCTCGGCCGTAACCGCGAACAAGTACTTCGGATACCTTTTGGCCGCTTTCAGCTACTGGGCCGAGGAAGGACATATCGAAAAATCTCCCGCGGGAAAGCTTTCCGTGAAGGTGGGCAAGGCCAGCAAGGTCGGCGCCCGCGAGCCGTTCAGCGACGATGATCTCAAAGGACTGTTTTCAAGTCCGATGTTCACGCTGTGCGCCGGCCCCCTACGTCGAACGATCCCCGGTCCAGAGAGGGTTCGAGACGGCTTCTACTGGGTTCCGCTGGTAGCAGCGTTGTCGGGAATGCGGGTGACTGAAATCGTTCAGCTGCAGATGTCAGATGTACAAATCGCCGGTGACGTCCCGGCGGTGAGAGTTCGAGGTGACGCTGACGGCGGCAAGTCCGTAAAGACGGCTGCTGGTTGGCGCTTGGTGCCCCTCCATCGTCGGCTTATTGCCCTCGGTTTTCTGGAGTTCGTTTCGTCGCGCAGAACTACCACCGGCAATCCGCGCCTCTTTCGTGATGTGCCATTCGCCAAAACCGGCGGCGGGGGCGGAGAATTCTCCAAGTGGTTCGGGCGGCGGATGACCGCACTCGGCTTAAAGCGTCCCGGTCTCGTGTTTCACTCCTTCCGCCATCGCTTCATCGATGAAATGCGGGAGTCCGGTGCCCCCAGTTACGTGATTAAAGCTATCGTCGGCCATGAAGGCGGGGACACGACAGACAAATACGGCAGCAAGCCGAGCGCGGCTTTGTGCAAGCAATGGATGGACAAGCTTTCTTTCCTAGATTGTCTACCGCCAGCCCCATAGACGTCTCGGACAACTAGTTAACGGGCCGAAACCCAACGCGTTGGCACATATGTAATTATTGGTTAGTTTTGGTCCAATTTCTGACCAACTGCGGCGACCTATTAGCCGCTATTGGTGCCTCCCCTAGCCCTAACGACGACCTCGCGTTCTGCTCCGGTTGTTGCTCGCTTGGTGGCAAACTCCACCAGAACTGAAAAGCTAACGACGGGTCTAACGGTGGTAGGTAATGAGCAGTCTGAGCGACACCATACAGCGGTTAGTCCGCCCACAGCCCGCAGCCATCCGCCTCGCTATCCTCGAAGCGTTGTGTACGGAGGCCGATACCGCACGGGAGCTGCAAGCCTGGGTCAAGCCGGCGAATGGCGCAGCTGGTGATGCGCACTTTTTTGCCAACATTTATCAGGCGGTCGACGGCCTCGGTGTTTTTGCAAAGTTGCAAGATGGGTCGTTGCTTACGATGACCAACCTTCCTTCTGCGTCTCTGCGCTCAATGCACACGGCGAGCCTATTTGTGTCTACCACATCTTTGGTGGCAACTGCCGCTCTTGCAGCACAGCTTCGTGGAGTCCAGCGGCAGCTAGACCAACTCGCCATCTCGATCGAAGAGAACAGTTTTCTCGCTTATGTGCAGACTTTGGATTACTGCGCTGCCGCCATGCAGAACCGTGACCGGCTGGAGATGAACTTAGCAGAACTGCCGTTAAGGCACGGACTTGCTCAAGCTATGGGGTACACCTGCCGCTCGCTCGAGAGCCTGCCCAAATTCCCGCATAACACAGTGTCTCGGTGGCTGGGTAACGTGTCTGGGAAAGAACGCCTCGCACAGCTCATGCTGTGTCAAGCCGAAACCCAGGTTTCGAGTATTCTGATCGGCATAAAGTTGCTCGGCACGCTACGGCGAAACGGCAAAAAGCCGCGCGAAGCACTACAGTCCTTACGTACGCTGCCCATAGAGCGATTGATCTATGCGCTTCGCAGCAAAGAGGTAGGTAGCCGGTTGCCCGCTTGGCCCAACGTTGCGGGCCACTTGGAGGCGCTCATCGAACCCTGCGCGAGCCCAAAAACAATCGATCGGCTGGCAGCGCCGGTTGTGCTGCAGTTTCATCAGAACGAGGTGAAAGCGGCAATCGCTCGGACACGTGCAAGCTAAACATCGCGGAAAGTGCCGATGCAAAGCTGCCAACCGCATTTCGGATCCAGCACGCCTGCTGGGAACCACTTCGCTCAACCGTATATGCGGTCAACTTGCTCACACCGAGCGTCCCAGTAGACCTTGGTCTCCCGGTACGACTCATTCGCCTGCGAAATGAGCTATGACCGAATCTTGGTGACGCGCTGAGGATCAAGCGGCGGCGACTTCGGCTT
>JANOKS010000139.1:0-10189 GCA_031419455.1 Alphaproteobacteria bacterium | reverse complement strand
TTGCGCAAGGCAGCCGCACGCACCATCGACGCCCTCTGGCGCGCCGTTGGAGACATCTGCTCCCTCTTCACATCCGAAGAGTGCTGGAACTTCTTCAGGGCACACGCCTATGTTGCGGATTAACCGCCCGATGCTCTAGCTCGAAGTCTCTGGAGGCTCTTCCTTGGGAATCTTCCACATCCACGTGAAAGCATAGCCGCATACCGCAACCTTTTTGCCAGCCGCCTCTGCCGGGTTGAAGCGCGCTTTTTCTTCAACCCACTTGCGCGTAAATTCATCCAACGCAGGATGGCCTGACGATTTCGTGACGCGCACAGCATTCGGTCTACCTGCAGCATCTATGCAAAGTGTTACTTTGGTTTCGCCTTCAAACCCCTTCCGAACCTCATCGGGCGGATCGGGGAAGACGAAAGGTTCAGCTGGACCAATAGTTGGTCGCTTCGTAATCGACCAATCAGTCAGGTCGCGTGGGGGTTCCTGCCCGACAGCGAGGCCGCTCGCACCGACAACAGCCAATGCGGCGACGACGATGCGAAATGAGAACATGCTCAGCCCAACCTCTGGCTGGAAAGCTAACCTGCACGAGGCGACAACGCCAGCCTACCGCCCCTACCTCTCCGTCACCCGCCACTCATAGTCGAGCCGGTACCCGCACACCGCCATTGGCTGGCCGTTGAACTCAGCCGGCGCGAACTTTGCGGTCTGCGCCCAGGCCAGCGTGGCGCTGTCCAGCGCCACCGAGCCCGACGATCGCGCAAGCGTCACATCGACCATCCGTCCCTCGACCGTCACGCAGGATTCGAGCGTGGTCACGCCCGTCTCCTCCTTCTTGACAGCTGTTTCGGGATAGGCCGGCAGCGCCGTCGACGCATCAATGCGTGGCCGTCGTGTGAGGCCCGGCATTTTGGGCTGCCACTGCACGAAGAACGCAGGCCGGTCCGACTGCACGCTACTTCGCGCGGCAGTCGCTGACGTTTCGATGACCGGATTTCCCGAAAGTGGCACCGGCTCCATGGCCGGCGTCACTGCCGCCTGACCGAAGCCGAGGTTCGGCATCGGTATAGACATGTTGGTCAACGGTATTGGAATCGCAGAACAACCCGCGAGCAACACCACGCCGACGACTAGCCACCCCGCCCCGGATAGTTGCGCAGCACGCATGCCGCTTCCCTCCGATATGTGGCTTTAGAAGACTCACAGCATGCCATGCTCGCATGCGGCGCGCGAGACAAATCGCATGCGTGGAACAACGCAGTTATCCGGCGGCCGCCATGATCGCCGACCATTCCTCGGCCGACATGAATCCGTTCTTGTCGCTGTCGACGTATTCCTTGAATACCCACGCGTGGTAGCCGAGGAATTCCTTCTGCGAGAGCGTGCGTCCGCCCTCGGCGTTGGCGTTCTTGAACACGAAGGCGGCGTTCATCTTCGACTTGCCCTGCAGCGACGCCCGGAACTCGCCAAGGTTCAGCCCGCCATCGCCGTCAGCATCGAACTGGGCCAGCCGCGGCAGCTGGAAGGTCAGGTACTCGTTGAGGTCGCATTTCCCGTCGGCATTCTTGTCCAGGAAAGCGATCACCATACCCGGCTGCTGCGCGACAGCTGGACTGGCCATAACCGCCACCGCCACGAAAAGCCCTGCCGGCAAGCCCGTTGCCTTGAGCCGCATTCCACCCTCCATGCCTTAGCCGGCTACCTACCACACGCTACCCGCCCCAGACAGTTGCCGACTGCGAAAGCCGATTTCCGGCCGGGCCTTGAAAACCTTTCCGGCTGTCACAATTCCATGGCTGCGACCCCGCCACGGGGCCGGCCAGCCTGCCTTTAGCCCGGCTGCGCCTTTCGCATAGATTTGATCGCGCGCCCTGCCCCTTTTACGCCGCGATGCTGTCCCCCATTTAAGACTGCGGACGACCAGAATTGGGCGGCCAAAAAGGGACAAACTGGGGGGTGGGACCACAATCCTGCCAGATAACCTTCGTAGGTCTGTTTCGACAGGGTCCTCGTAGACACAAAGAGGAACCCGGCGAGACGCCTGAAGAACAAAAAACGCGAGCTTTTCCTCCCCGGAACAGAGCTGGCGAAAAGAAGAAGGAGACGAAAATGGCAAGCCTTGCGATCTCACTCAGCCCGGAACAGGGCCTTTCGCGCTACCTCTCGGAAATCCGCAAATTCCCGCTTCTGGAGAAGAACGAGGAGTTCATGCTCGCCCAGCGCTGGGTCCAGGACCAGGATTCCGACGCCGCCGAGAAGATGGTCACCTCCCACCTGCGCCTCGTGGCCAAGATCGCCATGGGCTATCGCGGCTATGGCCTGCCCATGGGCGAGGTCATTTCCGAGGGCAATGTCGGCCTCATGCAGGCCGTCAAGAAGTTCGACCCGGACAAGGGCTTCCGCCTGGCGACTTACGCCATGTGGTGGATCCGCGCCGCGATCCAGGAATACATCCTGCGCTCGTGGTCGCTGGTGAAACTCGGCACCACGGCCGCCCAGAAGAAGCTGTTCTTCAACCTGCGCCGCCTCAAGGGCGAAATCTCTGCGCTGGAAGAAGGCGACCTGCGCCCGGAAAACCTGGCTGAAATCTCCCGCCGCCTCGGCGTCACGGAAGAAGAAGTCACGTCGATGAACCGCCGCATGGCCTCCGGCGGCGACGCCTCCCTCAACGCCCCGATCGGCGGCATGGATGGCGAAGCCGAATGGCAGGACTGGATCGCGGATGACACCCCCGGCCAGGCCGAAGTCATGGCCAACAATGACGAGTTCTCGACGCGCATGAGTCTGCTCGAACGCGCGATGGAATCGCTCAACGAACGCGAGCGTCACATCATCACCGAGCGCCGCCTGAAAGAAGAACCGACCACGCTGGAAGACCTCTCGACTGAATACAATGTCAGCCGCGAGCGCATCCGCCAGATCGAGGTCCGCGCCTTCGAGAAGCTGCAGAAAGCGATGCGCGAAGCCGCCCGCGAACACGGCCTTGTCGACGCGAACTAGAAACCAACCGGCCCGGTCGCAAGACCGGGCCGGATCGCTTGAGGGGTTCGCCCCAGATGAGACGCGCGTGCGTCTTTCCCTGAGCGCCATCAACGATGGCCTCCTGGAGAAACCCGCGCTGCCCGCCTCCAGGGTCGTGCGGTGGTCCCCGCGATCAGGAGGCGGGCCCAGTTTCTTTCATCTCACGCTGATCGTCGCGAAAGCCACCTTCGCATCGTCCTGCACGCCCTGCTCACCCGCAGGCCGCCCCATCCCGAACGGGTTCGGTCCGACATAGACCTGATACTCGCCGGGCCTGATCGGCGTGAACGTGAACGACGCCTCGCCCTTCTCGTCCAGCTCGATGGCGCGGAAGCTCATGCCCTGCAGGTGCACCTCGATGCCGTTGATGGTGAGGATCCGCAGGTGGATGTTTGCAAGAAACTCGTTCAGCTCCACCCGCCGCGCCAGCGGCGCGTTGCGCGCATCCTTCCCCGCACCGTCGCTCGACACCGTCAGCCTGTAGTATTCCCCCGTCACCATCTCGATCCGCTGCGGGTTCAGAACAGGCTTGCCGCCCTCGCCATTCGCGATGTCGATCCGCAAATCCACCGGCGGATACGCCGCGAGATTCCCGCCCACCTGTGCATGGGCCTCGCCGGCCAGCGCCATCGCCGCGATCACACCCATCATCCACCGCATCGCCCGCTCCTCTTCCGCCGCACCGGCATAGCATGCGAATTTTCAGCACAGATCGCCATTCCTGCCTTTTCCCCGGCCCCGAACCAGACTACATCCTGACACTGTCAAGCGACACTCCCGGAGCCTCCCATGGCCGACACCGCAACCGCGCTCAAAACCTACAACGACATCCCCGTCCTCGACTGGGACCTGCAGGACCCGAACGCCTCTTCCTACGCCCTCTTCAGGGACCTCCGCGCACAGACGCCGCTGGTGAAGGTGCCGATGGGGATGGGGTCCATGGTGCTCGCCCTACGCGCCCGCATGGTCGACCAGATCGTCTCGCCCGAAAACACGCGCCAGCTCGAGACCGAGATGAAGATGATGCAGGGCATCTTCGACGGCCCGATCTTCGACTTCATCGCGCAGGTCATGCTGTTCGCGAACGGCGATGCGCACCAGCGCCGCCGCCAGCCCGTCGCCCGCACCTTCGCCTTCAAGCTGATGGAAGCCATGCGCCCCAAGGCCGCCGCCGTCGCCGCAGAGATCATCGGCGAGCGTCTGGGCAAGGGGCCCTTCGACTTCCTGAAGGACTTCGCCGCCCAACTCCCCGCCCGCATCATCGCCGACATTCTCGGCATCCCGCGCGCTGACCTTCCCGTCTTCATGCGCTGGATCAGCGACACGGCTGAATCGATCGGCTTCGTCGATGTCACACGCCGCGCCGCCATCGAACAGTCGCTCACCGAATTCAACGCCTATGTCGACAAGCTCCTCGCAGACCGTCGCGCCAACCCGCGCGGCGATTTCCTCTCGGACTACGTCGCCGCCACAGCAGCCTCCGGCGACATGACCGAAGGCGAGATCCGCGCCCAGGTCGTCGGCCTCATCCTCGCCGGCTCGGACACCACGCGAAACTCGATGTGCATGACGCTGTTCCAGCTCCTGCAACACCCCGAGCAATGGAAGGCCCTCTGCGCCGATCCAGATGGCCTCAAGAAAAAAGCCGCCGAGGAAGGCCTGCGCTACGAGCCCGTCGTCTCCGGCATCCCGCGCGTCACCACCCAGGACATGGAGATCGAAGGCTTCCTCATCCCGCCCGGCGCCATCATGGCCGTCTCGATCCTGTCCGTGCTGCGCGACCCGGAAGTCTACGCCGACGCGGAAACCTTCGACATCCACCGCACCGACCAGCAGCGCTGGCACCTCGCCTTCGGCGCCGGCGCCCACCGCTGCGCCGGCGAAGCCCTCGCCCGCGTCGAACTCGAGGAAACCCTGGCGGCCATCGCGAGACTCGCCCCCAACACGCGCATCATCGGCGCCGCTCCCCGCCTCCAGCCCGGCGCCATCCGCACGGTCGATCAGATGCAGGTCGCGTTCGCGTAAACCCGCGTCAGGGCTGATCGCGCGGCGGCTCGGCCCGCTTCATCGGCGTCGGATCCTTCGCTGGCGGCCAGAAGCCAACGATGAAAACCAGCATGACCACCACCACGACGATGATCGCCCATATCGTCGAAACGTGGGCCGTGCCGATCCATTCGTGAAACGGGCTGAGCCAGCTTTGCCCAAGCGCCCACTGCCGCACTCCTTCGAGCCACGCCCGAAGGGTTCCGATCACATCGTCGAACATCGTCCTCACCCCTTGAGGACACAATGACCGAACCGTCCGGCCTGTCGCGCGATTTCTCCTGTGGAGCTTTGCGACACCACACGAACAGGCTTTTCCGCGACGACAGAGTCACGCGGACGGAAACACGGGCGGTGAGCGTGCTCTACTTTGGCGCCGCCCACGCATCCTTCATCCGCTGTGCCATCAGGATATGCGGCACCGACAGATTGCCCTCATGGCAGGCATGCTCGAACATGCGCTGGCTCGTCTTGTACAGCGAATACTCGGCCAGCCACGGCGCCGTGTAGATCGACGGGTCTTCGACCGTGTACTGATAAAGCAGCTCGTTCTCCGCCACCCGCGTGAACCGCTCGGTCACCTTGCTGTCCGCGCCCACGACGAGATTTGAGAAGAACCGCACGCGATCGTTCGCCGGCAGGCCGATCGTTTCCACCACCAGCGTATCGCCCTCCCATCGCGCAATCGAGTCGCCCAGCGCGGAATGCAGCGCCTGCGGCTTGTGCGTCGTGGCCAGCGGGACGATCCGCGCCTCGTCGCCATACTCGGTGTGGATCACCACCTGCCCGGGCGTCTGGATAATCTGGCGCGGATTGACACTTGTCGTGCCGATGCCCGTCACGGGCGGCAGGCCAAGGCTGGTGATGCAGCGCTCCCAGTTGGGCCGCTCCTCGACATTTTCCGCCATCACAGACGGCGAGCCGCGTTGCGATTCCTTCCGCGCCGCGGCCGTGTAGGGCAGCTTCCCGTCCGCGGGCAGCACGACTGACCGCGTCCGCCGTTCGCCGCGCACGATGGGCAGTCCGTCAGCCGCCTTCATCAGCTCCGGCACTTCCGGATCGAGGCTCTTGTCCAGCGCGTCGCTGATACCCTGGGCGGCCGCAGCGGCCATCTGCTTCGCCGCCGCCTCCGGCAGGACGAGCATCGGCGCCTGCGGCGAGGATTCCATCAGGATCACGAAATTCTGCGTCCAGATTCCTTCGAGGCTCGGCTGCCCGAAGGACGTTCGCGGTGCAGTGTAAGTGGGCTTTGCGTCAGGCGTCGTCGGTCCCTGCGCGAACGCAGGCGCGCCCAGCAGGGCAAGTGTGAAGAGGCTGATTTTGGGGAGGATTGCAGGCATCGGACGTTCTCCGTCTCTTGGGTTATGACACTGTCTAACACGGATTGTCCGGCGATCGTAGAGTCCGCCTCGCGCCGGTTGGCGTCGCGGCGTCCGCCAATTTTTCATGACGCACCGCAAAAAAACGATCGGTCGATGAAGTTTTATCGATCTCTGCGGGCAGGGATTAAGCTTGGCGGTCCAGATTTGCTCTCATGGCCACTGCGTCCGCACAGCCGATCTATCGTTCCGCCGCTCACCGCCGCGCGGTGATGCAGCATATCGGCGCCACGCTCGTGCCGACCGCGCTTGGCTTCGCCGTGCTCGCGCCGCTCATCGGCCTCGCCCTCATCTGGGGCAGCACGTTCGTTGCGATGATCTGCAACGCGATCAGCACGGGCGGCGCATCAGTCCCGGCAGCGCTGGAGGTCAGCCTCAACGCAATCGTCGCCGGCTACGCGGCCGCAGCCTTTGCCGCCGCCATCTCCGGCATCTGGGCCGCCGTGCTCTCGGCCTTCACGCCCGACAACCCGCGCTTCTGGAGCGGGGCCGCCATCATCGGCATGATGAACGCCTTCCTGTTTGTCGGTGTCGATCCCGAAGCCGGCATCTTCGGCGGCCAGCTCTTCATCGCCCTCGTCGGCGCCGTCAGCATCTTCCTCTGCGCCTGGTTCCTCCAGAACCCCATCCTCAAACGCGACGAGATGCGCCGCGACCTCCTCTCAAGAGACCGCGCCGACCGCCTCGCCAGGGAACGCGCCGCCGCCAGGGCGTAGCTCTCCGGACCGCCGGGCCTCTGCCCGGCAGTCGGCGCGCAGCGCCGATCGCAACAAAGCAACACATCTCAAAAATCCGCATCCCCGCCATAAACCGCGCAGTTTTTGGGGGATGCGGAACCCGCTCTCTCCAGACAATTCAGCGCGCTACGCCAAAAAAGCGGGGGACACAGAGATCGCGAAATAAATTCTATCCAGCACTGACTCTGGCGACCGTATAATCGCAGCCATGACACGAGCACGCACCGCATCATTGGGAATGGCGATACTCACTGCGATCCAGCCTTTGCTGGGCGCGGTGCTGATGCTGTGCCTGAGCCTCGTGCAAGGCGCCGCGACAACGCTAAGGATGATCTTCAAGCGCAACCGCCGTGATTGGCACACGATAATTGCGCGCGAGGCTCTGCCCCAAGCGAAGTCCGGCATTTCATCTCAAGGAACCAAACTCACCCACGGAGTCATTCTCGGGCTCGTCCCGAGAATCCCTGTTGGATCATCGCGGGGACTCGCAAACGATCCCCTCGACACACGCAACCAGGATGCTCGGGTCAAGCCCGAGCATGACTCCGTTGATGTTGCAGCCACGCGCTCCAGCACTCCTCCCCCGAACGGGGGAGGCGCTTCGCGCACAGAGCCAACAACACCGGGACTCAGGTGGGGGACCGCCCTCACGACACGCACCGTCAGGACAGGGCGACACACCGCCCCCACCTGACCCGTGCCCGCTGCGCGCATCTTGCTCGCAGCTCCTCGCCCGTTCGGGGGAGGAAAGACTCCGCGCCGGCCTAACGAGCGCACGCACACATCCCACCCAACCCCGGCCACCACGCCGCAGGGATCGCGCCCTCACGCCCCCGCCACAAAATCCCCACTCGCCCCGCCGCTCTTCGCCAGCAGCCGCACGCCCTCGATCCGCATCCCGCGGTCGACCGCCTTCAGCATGTCGTAGATCGTCAGGCACGCAACCGACACGGCGGTCAACGCCTCCATCTCCACGCCCGTCGGCCCCGTCGTCACGACTTCCGCAACTACTCCAATCCCCGACCCATCACCCAGCTCATCTACCCGCACCTTCACGCTCGACAGGGCCAGCGGATGACACATCGGAATCAGATCCGCCGTCCGCTTCGCCGCCATCACGCCGGCAATCTCCGCCGTCGCGCGCACATCGCCCTTCCCCCCTTGTCGCCGAGCAAGCTCCAGCGCCACACCCGACATCAGCACGCGGCCTTCGGCCTTCGCGATCCGCTTGGTCGCCGCCTTGTCGGACACATCCACCATGCGGGCGCGCCCGTCCGCGTCGATATGGGTCAGCTTGTCGGCCATGGTTTTCCTCACTCAGGTCGCTATCCTCTACCAGCTATAACCGCAGGGACACCAGATGATCCGCATGGCCTCCGTCGAACAGGCGCTCGCCTTGATCGCCGAACAGGCCGCGTCGCGCCGCCTCGGCGTCGAGACCGTGCCGCTGGCGCAAGCCTTCGGCCGCGTCCTCGCCGAACCCGTTCTCGCTCGCGTTTCCCAACCACCCGCCGACGTGTCCGCCATGGATGGCTACGCCGTCCGCTTCGCCGACATGGAGCTGGGCGCCACCCTGCGCGTCTCCGGCGAATCCCGCGCGGGCGGACCTTTCTCCGGACCACTGCACCCCGGCGAAGCGATCCGCATCTTCACCGGCGCCCATGTCCCCGAAGGCGCCGACCACATTCTGATTCAGGAAGACACCAAACGCGAAGGCGACACGGTCACCGTCACGTTCGAGCAGCGCAAGCCGGAGAACATCCGCCGCCGCGGCATGGATTTCGGCCTGAACGACGAACTCATCCCCGCCGGCCGCATCATCATAGAAGGCGCAATCTCGCTTGCCGCCGCCGGCAACAACGGAACGGTCGTCGTGGCAAAAGTTCCGCGCATCGGCGTCCTCGCGAACGGCGATGAACTCGCCGAAGCTGGCGCCGTTCTTTCATCCGGCCAGATCGTCAACTCGATCCAGCCAGCCCTCCTCGCCCTCATCCGCCGCTGGGGTGGCGAGGCCATCGACCTCGGCGTCAGCCAGGACACCGAAGACGACGTCCGCAATCGTCTGTCCACTTCCTGCGATGTCATCGTCTCGATCGGCGGCGCCTCCGTCGGCGACTACGACGTCGTCCGCAGCGCCTTCGCCGCCGAGGGCTTCACGCCGGTGTTCGAGAAGATCACCGTGAAGCCCGGCAAGCCGACTTGGTTCTCCGCGAAAGGCGCCGTCCTCGCCCTCGGCCTCCCCGGCAATCCGGCGGCCGCCATGGTCACCGCACAACTTTTCCTCCGCCCCCTGATCGCGGCGTTGACCGGCGTGGCGCTCGATCCCATCTCGGTTCAACGCGCCTTTACACTGCAAGACATTCCCGCAGCCGGCGCCCGCGAAGAATACCTGCGCGCCGTCGTCAACTTGGGCGATGATGGAACCTCGACCGTGCGCGCCGCGGAGAATCAGGACTCCTCCCTCCTCTCCCCCTTCCTCGTCGCCAACTGCCTCATCCGTCGCCCTATCAAGGTCCCGGCGGCCAAAGCCGGAGACCTCGTCGAGATCGTGATGCTCCGGTGAACCGGAAAGCCGGGCTTGCCTTTTGCCCCACAATGCGCGTGAACAAACACCGCGCGGGCGTGGCGGAACTGGTAGACGCACCAGACTTAAAACTCTAACCGACCGATCTAAGCTAACCGCTTCGAGTGCAAAATAGGTCGGTGGGGCGCGCATTTTTGGGCTGTCGCTGGAGACCCGCCAACGCCTGATCGAACCTAGTTTCATCTGTGATTGGTCCAGCGCGTGGTCCAGGTGCTCTGCGGGCCTCGACGACCGGCGGTCAAAAAAAGCTACAGGGGCGTATGGGACTTCGGCGCAAGAAGTTCAGTGCTAACGGGCTTTGCGCGCGAGCGGACGTTCCGGGCAGTTAATAGATCGCCCATACGGGTCACTCACTGTCGCGGCTTGATGCAGCTGAAATTCGCCAATTCCTGCAGGTGACGCTGAGGTGTCGGTAGTTGTTCGCGGCC
>JANOKS010000138.1:0-88220 GCA_031419455.1 Alphaproteobacteria bacterium | reverse complement strand
CATGTTCGTGCAGATCGTCTGGGCCTGCTCGAACGGGGTCTTGCCGTCGCAGTTGGCCGTCTCGTAGGCCGACGACAGATAGTCCGTCGAGATACCCAGGCAGCTCTGTTCGTTGAACTCGCCGTCGGTCATCAGCACCGCGACCTTGACGAGATCGTCCTCGTCATAGTTGGCCGGCTTGTTCTCGGTCTCGTCGTCCCAGATGTCCTTGAAGTTCGGGGAGATCATGTACCACGCCCACGCCGCGCCGAGCTGTCCCGCCGTCGCACCGTTGGTCGACAGGTTGTCGATCGCCGTGTTGAGGCGCGTCTTGTTGGACGTGAGCGGCGTCACATAGTTGGTTGTCGTGCATGTGCCGCCGCTGGTGTAGAGGATGCCAAGGCCTTGGCCAGCGCCCGACGTGGAAGCGTCCGTGTACGCCTCAGCCCCCGGCGGACGCTCGACCAGGCAGGTCGAGGCCATGTAGCTGGCCGCCGTGTCGAGATAGGACATCCGCGCGCAGCCATAGGCCAGGCATTGCGACGTTGCGGCTCCGGAGAAAGCACTGGAGACGTTGGACAGAGACGGAACAGAGTCGTTGAGCGTGTACGTATCGTTCGTCAGTTTCGAGATGAGCCAGAAACGCCGTGTCGACGAAGTGTTGACGCCGGTCATACCGACGACGCCGGTGATCTCGACCTTGTCGCCTGTTGCGAGGCCATGGCTCGACGAGGTCACGGTAATCCTGCAATCAGTACGCTCACACTCGGCCACCGAACCGCCGGATGACCGCCTGTAGTAGTTGCGGCCATCACCGGGAAGATAGAAGGTCGAACCCGAGGGGCTGTCGGGAGAGATCGTGGTTCCGGACGATGTGTTGATCGTCGCGCCGCTGGTCGAGGTGTCATCTGTGACACCCCAGATGTAGATGCGGTCCGAGGCGCTGAAGTCGTGCGCTGCTGAAGTGGTGACAGTGTAGCGGCAATCGGAGACATAGCATTCCGACGCCGTGCCGTCGTTGTCATAGGTCTTGAAGTTCGGACCATAGGTTCCGTTCAGCGAGAAGTTGTTCGTGTCGCGGTTGGTGACAGCCCAGGTCTGGCCCCACGTATTGTTGACCTCGGTTCCGGTTCCACTCATGTCCACGTCCTCGACGTAGACCCGGTCGTTGGTGACGAAGCCGTGGCTCGACGCGGTCACCCGCACGGTGCAGTCGGTCAACAGGCAGCGCTCAAGCGTTCCCTGCGTAGCGTTCGAGCTGCCGGCAGGCGGGGTCGTGTAGGTGGTCGTGCCGACATTGTAGAGCCAGAAATACCAAGGCGAGGACGATGTCTTCCCCGTGATCCGGTACATGTTACCGTTGAGGTCGGTATAGCTGCCATTGGCGTTGGTAATGACGACCGTCTCGCCATTCACGTAGCTCGTGTTCGCCGACGTCTGGATACGGATTCGGGTGTTGCTGTTGGTCTTCGTGATGCCCGTAACCGTGGTCAGGGCCGCGCCGTTGCGCCAGGCGACGTTGGTGATGTCACGGCCTGAATTGGTGCGCCAGCCAGCCGAGGAAATCGTCTTGGTCGTGGTCGCGCCATTGCGCCAGTTCACATTCGAGATGTTGGTCGCCCCGCGGATGTCGCCGCGCAGTTCTGCAAGTGCGGTCGAAGTCACTTGGTCATCTGACCCGTTCGCAAGGTTGACGCTCTGCGCCCAGGGAACGACGGCCACCTTTGAATAGAAGGGCTCCTGAGACGTGCTAACGACCTCGTCGATCAGGATTTTCGAGGCGTCCTGGAGGGCTACGATTCGCGACCCGCTCATCGAGCCGGTGACGTCCAGCGCGAGCGTGACTTCCACATTGGCGCCGCCGCGGCGGACTTCGCTTTCCGCTTCGACTGTGACATAGGGCTGGCCGACGATCGGCATGAAGAACGTATTGATCGCAACCGACCCCCGAAGCATCAGCGCCTCGTCCTCGCCGCCCAGATCGACCAGTTCGAGGGCGATGGGGTCGTCATGCGCGGTCTTGAAGTTCATCTCGACGAACTTGCGCGCGACCTGGTCCAGATCGACGTCCTGACCCTCCGGAATCGAGCCGACGGCCAGGGCTGCGGCGTCCAGCGCCGAAGCCAGCTCGAAGCGGGCAAGGAAGGCCCGTCCGCCGTCGATCGCAAGACCCGTGCAGACGCACAGCGGCACGACCATGAGCGCAAACTGCATGGCGAAGGCGCCGCTGTTGTTCTTCGCGAACTTAGCTATCGAACCGAACATGATCCGTTTCCGTGTCTTGGCGCGCGCAAGATGCGTGCGCCGTCCAAAACTCATCAACTGTCGAGGTAGACCGTCGTGCCGCCATCGTCGGTCTCGCCGTCGAGCGCGACTTTTCGCTCGATGCGCGGCCGCGCGTAGGCGGATTTTTCGATCGCCATGTAGCCGCCGCCGAACAGCTCCGTCAGCACGCTCTGGTAGTTGTAGCGGACGCCGACGCGGATGACGGTCTCGTCCTCGATGCCCATGCCCTGCGTATCGGCGAGGCTGAAGGCGACTTCGGCGCCGGCGACGCGGCGCCAGAGAATTGCCGGTTCGGCATCAGCGCCCTCGAAGCCGACCGAGGAGACGTCGATGTCGAGATCGTCGGTCGTGTCCAGCGGCTTCATCATGAAGATCGAGGCGTCGTACAGTTCCTGGATGTCGCCTTGCGTCAGCTCGGTTTCGCGCGAAATGATGTCGGCGACCTGGTGGACGTAACGGGTCGCCTCCTCGCTGGCGCGGAAGCGGAAGGACATCTCGAACACGCCCATGATCAGGAAAAGCAGGGCCGGCGCGATGAGCGCGAATTCAGCTGCGGCGACACCGCGGCGATCGCTGAACAGCCGGACAAATGGGATCAGCTTGTGCATGGATCAATCCCACGGCTCGTTCTTGACGATGCAGAATGCATTCACGATCGCCGGAAGGTCTGGCCCCATCTGGAACAGCTGGTCCATGAAGGGCGTGATGAACTGGTGCTGGAGCGTGGCGCGCACGACTGAATACTGGTCCGATCCGCCCGGCTCGAACACGAAGTTGTCCGGCAACCCATCCGCGTCGAAGGTCGGCGGCGGGTAGGTGACGTCGCTGAGTTCGTCGAAGGCGCGCACGTCGAACACGATGGCGTTGCAGTCGATCATGACGCCGGCCTTGTCGCAGGCTTCCTGCCTGAAGGCGGCTTCCATGTTCGACGCGCTCTGCACCTCGCCGGTCTGCAGGTTGCGCGTGGCTTCGTAGACGACGTGATTGAGCGCGTAGGTCTTGTACTGGAAGAGCACGAACTCAACCAGGCCAAGAATCAGCATGAAGAACACGGGCGCAAGCAACGCGAACTCGATCATCACGTTGCCGTTGCGCGCCGTTTGTAGGCGCCTGAGCGGCTGCATTGGTGTCCCCACCGGTATTGGCAGCGGAGACCATCGCGCATCAGGCTTAATTTCATCCTTCGTGGAACCCGTGTTTTGCGGATAAGTTGGCGTTTTGGATTTACCTATCGGCAACGATCTGGACGCCGTCGCTAACGCGCCGTAAACGCCAAGGCATGGCCAGCATCGTGACCGCCGCCGTTATCCTGATCGGGGACGAACTGCTCTCGGGCAGGACGCAGGATACCAATCTGCGAACGGTCGCGGAGTTCCTGGCGCCGCTGGGCGTAGAAATCCGCGAAGCGCGGATGATCCCCGACGTGCACGCGACGATCGTCGCCACGGTCAACGAGCTGCGCGCCCGCCATAACTATCTGTTTACGACTGGCGGCATCGGCCCGACGCATGACGACATCACGGCGGACGCCATCGCTGTGGCGTTCGGGCGCTCCATCGATGTGCGCGAGGATGCGCTGGCGCTGATGCGGCCATGGTACGAAGCGCGCGGGCAGGAGCTGAACGAGGGTCGGCTGCGCATGGCGCGGATTCCCGACGGCGCAGACCTGATCGCCAATCCGGTGTCGGTCGCGCCGGGTTTCCAGCTCGGCAATGTCTTCGTGATGGCGGGCGTGCCGTCCGTCATGCGCGCCATGCTGCAGGATGTCGGCCTGCGCATCACGGGCGGGTTGGTCGTGCATTCGCGCACCGTGCGGGCTGCAGGCGTGCGCGAGGGCGATCTGGCCGGGCCGCTGGGCGAACTGGCAAAGGCGACGCCCGAGGCAAGCCTTGGCTCGTATCCTTTCATGCGGCTCAAGGGCGCCGAGGCGGAGTACGGCTCCAACCTTGTCGCGCGCAGCCGCGACGGGCTCGCGGTCGACCGCTGCGTGACCGCGCTCGCCGATATCGTGCGGTCGCTGGGCGGAGAGCCCGTGATCGATCCCCAAGACTGAGATGCGCGCACTGAGGAGACACTGATGAGCGAAGCTGCCGAACCGCTGCTGCTGGTCGAACGCGACGGACCCGTCGCCGTGCTGACGCTCAACCGGGCAAAGCAGCTCAACGCGCTGTCGGTGCAGCTGCGCGTCGATATCGTGCGGACCATTCGCGAGATTTCGGCGAGCAATGATGTTCGTGCGATCGTGCTGACCGGAAATGGCCGGGCCTTCTCGGCGGGCGTTGATCTGAAAGAAGCCGGACAAAAAGGCTTCTCGCTTGGTGTCGGCGCCCAGAAGAATGCGGGTGAGGCCAATGCGGACATGGATCTTGCGTCCGCGTTTGCGAGCTGTCCCTGGCCGATCATCGGCGCGATCAACGGCTTTGCAATCACCGGCGGATTCGAGCTGGCGCTGATGTGCGATGTGCTGCTCGCTTCCACCGAAGCAAAGTTTGCTGACACGCATTCGCGCGTGGGCCTCATGCCGGTGTGGGGCCTGTCGCAGAAGCTGCCGCGCATCATTGGAGCAAGCCGCGCGAAGGAGCTGTCGCTGACGGGCAATTATCTCGACGCCGAGACAGCAGAGCGCTGGGGCCTCGTGAATCGCGTGTTGGCGCCCGAGGCGTTGCTGCCGGCGGCGCGCAAGCTGGCGGGGGAGATGGCCGGCGTTGAGGGCGGGTTGCTGAAGCGCATGAAAGCCGTGATCGACGATGGCCTCGCCCTGCCCCTGCCTGAAGCGCTGAAGATGGAGATCGTGCGCGGCGCGGCCAACAATTCCGCCGTGACGCCGGAAGCGGCCGAGGAATCGCGCAAGTCCGCCATGGCGCGCGGGCGGGAGCAGGCAAGCTGACGTGAGCTGGTCGCGGACATATGACGGCGCGGAGCCGGTGCGCGTGAACAAGTGGCTGGCGCAGGCCGGCGTGTGTTCGCGGCGCGAGGCGGAGGAGCTGATCGAAGCGGGCGCGGTGCTGATCGATGGCGAGCGCGTGAGCGATGTCGGCCGCAAGATTTCCGCCGGGCAGACGCTGGTGCTGAATGACCGCGCGGAGCTGGGGCTTGGCGCGCAGGTCTCCGTGATGATCCACAAGCCGGTGGGCGTCGTGTCGGCGCAGCCTGATCCGGGGCAGACCCCGGCCGCGCGGCTGCTGACGTCTGAGCGCCAGGCGGGCAGCGGCGCCGTGCCGTCATCGCGCGCGAGCCTGCCGCCGCTGGGCCGGCTCGACCAGGATTCGCGCGGGCTGCTGCTGCTGTCGGAGGATGGCGTGCTGGCCAAGGCGATCATCGGGCCGGAGTCGGAGATCGACAAGGAGTACGTCGTGACAGTGACCGGCAAGGTCACGCGCGACAGGGTGCAGAAGCTGCGCCACGGGCTGGAGCTGGATGGGCGCAAGCTGAAGCCGGCGAAGGTCACGCTGCAGGACGTGCAGGTGCTGCGCTTCGTGTTGAATGAGGGCCGCAACCGGCAGATCAGGCGCATGTGCGAACTTGTCGAACTTGAGGTGACCGACCTCATTCGCGTCCGCGTCGGCCCGCTGCAGCTTGGCGACCTGCCCGAGGGCAAATGGCGACATCTCACGGCGCAGGAGCGCGATGCGCTGGTGAAGGCGGGCGGGTAGGCGCGGGCGTGCGGAGGCGTTCTCAGACGCGCGGGAGCGCTGAGGCGTGCGGGTAACCGGCACTCGAGGAGTTGCAGGAGGGCCGCGGGCTGTGGTGAGCCCGCGCTCGTGCTTCGACGGACGCGCACTGCGTGCGCTGCTCAGCATGAGCGCTAGGGGAGATTTGCGGGATGAGGATGCAGCGACACCCACCAGCTCATGCTGAGCAGCCGAGCGAAGCGCGGCGTCCGTCGAAGCATGGGCAGCGAGGGGATTGACGCCTTGGCGTCTGGCGAGGTGCTCGAAGCGCTCGCGGATGATCGCTTCTGGATCGGCGGCCCAGCGGGCGAGCGCGAGGAAACGGCGGTTCATGTCGAAGGGCGTGCGGGGGCACGTGCCGCCATAGGCAGCGGGCGGATCAAGAATGACTTTCGTGTCGTCCAGGTGGAGAGGATGTCCGTTGAGAAGTTGCGCGACGCCCTGCGCGATGAGTTGATCGCGGAGCCATTCGGATTGGCGCAGGCCTTCCCAGCTATCGCGCCAGTCGGGTTTGAAGCGGTGGGTGTGGCGGACGCTCTTGAAGCGCGCCACGTAACCGAGGAGCGCGGCGAGCCAGGCGACAAAAGCATAGACAGGCCAAGCCCATGCTGGGACCTCGCCTTGTTCATATGCGTCGTGGGTTTTCGCGACACTCATGGGCGGCATTATACGCCCGCATTTACCCCCGCCGATCCTGTGCCTCTGTTTCCCCCAAATTCTTGCGGCAAGTGGTTGATGGGATTGGAGATCGTCTCCGAGTTTCCCCCAAATCGTGACAACGACTTTCCCCCAAACTCGGTGCTCAGGGCGCAGCCAGCAATTGGTGGTAGATCGCAAGGGTCGCGCGGTCGAAGCAGCAGAACAGGACATCGATCCCGGCGGTTTGCGCCGTGAGGAACTCACGGACTGTGGTGACGGCGATGTCCGCTGCAGCGTTCTTCGGATAGCCATAGACGCCAGTGGAGATTGCGGGGAACGCTATGGAGCGGGCGGCGTGGTTGAGCGCGAGCTGGAGCGCGTTGCGATAGCAGCTAGCCAGAAGTTCGGCCTCGCCTGATGCACCGCCGCGCCAGACGGGACCGACGGTGTGGATCACATGGAGGTGCGGCAGGTTGTAGGCGCCGGTGATGCGCGCCTCGCCGGTGGGGCAGCCGCCGAGCGTGCGGCACTCGGCAAGGAGGCCGGGGCCGGCCGCGCGGTGGATTGCGCCATCGACGCCGCCGCCGCCGAGCAGGGATGAATTCGCGGCGTTGACGATGATGTCGACCTTCGCGCGGGTGATGTCGCCGTGTTCCGCCTGGATCCGCGCCACGCTCATGTCCTCAGGTCAGGATGAAGCCGCACATTGCCAGTACGACGATGGTGGTGAGCGCAAGGCCGGTGATGTCCAGCGCGGTGAGTTTGACGGCGGATGGGGTGGACTCAGTCTTCGCAAGGCGCATCTCCCGCGCGATGAGGAAAAGCGGGAATGTGACGCTGATCGCGATGGCGAAGCCGAGGATCACATAGAGCCAGACGAAGCGCACGTCGAGCTTGCGCGCCTCGACGACCATGAGGCCGGTTGCGGCAAGCAGGAACAGGCCGAGATCGACCGTGAAGGAGCGGGCGGCGCCGTTGACCTTGAGGTCGAGAATGTACTGGCCGAAGCCGGCGGGGCTGGGCCCCATGAAATAGAGCAGGTTCTGGCTCCAGGTCATGATCAGCGCGGTGATCGCGACCAAAGCGTAGAACACGCATAACGCTTGGCTAGTGCGGGACATTATCCCCTCCCCTATGGTGAACTTTTATCGCCGGAAAGAGCTGCCCCCAGCTTGTTGGTCCAGCCACATTGCAGAATCGGGCGGGTCGCGTAAATGACCGGCCATGCCGCGCACGCGCATCATGTATGTGGAACTCAAGTCGGGCCACGGTGGCAGTGGACCGGCGTGGATTGCTCGCGTCCGCCTGTCGAAGACTAAACGATCCGTCTTCTTCAAGGACAAGGAGTTGCTGTGTATCGGCGGGAGCGGGATCAGGGGTAACTACAAGGATGTTTCGACGGGTGAGGAATATTGGGTCTCGGGACCTAAGAAGAGCCGCGAGGATCGCCATTGGGCGGGTGGCGGCCCTGTCACGATCGAAGACGATGTGCGCGACGAATATCTCAAGTTGATCGGATCCAGATGACCGACCTCTCCCCCCTCCTCGCTCCGCAAGACGAAGCGTCGGCGAAAAGCCATGGCCTCAAGTCCAGCGAGTACCAGATCATTCTCGACCGGCTGGGGCGCGCGCCCAACAAGGTTGAGCTGGGGATCTTCTCGGTGATGTGGTCGGAGCATTGCTCGTACAAATCCACGCGGCGGCATCTGGGCAAGTTTCCGACCAAGGGTCCGCGCGTGATCCAGGGGCCGGGGGAGAATGCGGGCGTGGTCGACATCGGGGATGGACAGGCGTGCATCTTCAAGATGGAGTCGCACAATCACCCGTCCTACATCGAGCCCTATCAGGGCGCGGCGACCGGCGTGGGCGGCATCCTGCGCGATGTGTTCACGATGGGCGCGCGACCAATCGCGCTGGTGAATGCGTTGCGCTTTGGCGATCCGTCGCATCCGAAGACGCGCTCACTGGTGGCGGGCGTGGTTGGCGGGATTGGCGGCTATGGCAATTGCGTGGGCGTGCCGACGGTGGCGGGCGAGACGCAGTTCCACAAGGGGTACAACGGCAACATCCTCGTCAATGCGATGGCGGTGGGGCTCGCGGACCAGGACAAGATTTTCTACTCACGCGGCGCCGAGCCGGGGAATGCGATCTTCTATGTGGGATCGAAGACCGGGCGCGATGGCATCCATGGCGCGACGATGGCGTCGGCGGAATTCTCGGAAGGCGATGAAGAGAAGCGCCCGACCGTTCAGGTCGGCGACCCGTTCACCGAGAAGCTGCTGATCGAGGCGTGCCTCGAGCTGATGGCGACCGACTGGATCCAGTCGATCCAGGACATGGGCGCGGCGGGGCTCACATCCTCATCCGTGGAGATCGCGGACAAGGGCGGCGTCGGTGTCGAGATGGACATGGACAAGGTGCCCCAGCGCGAGACGGGGATGACGGCTTACGAGATCATGCTGTCGGAATCGCAGGAACGCATGCTCATGGTGCTGAAGCCGGGGCGCGAGGCGGATGCGAAGAAGATCTTCGACAAGTGGGATCTCGATGCGGAGGTGATCGGCTACACGACGAACACGGGCCGACTGGTGCTGAAGCAGCAGGGTCAGGTGGTGTGCGATATTCCGGTGCCGCCGCTGTCGCAGGACGCGCCGAACTATGACCGGCCGTGGAATCCGCCGACGCCAGCGCCGGCTCTCGATATTTCCAAGTATCCGGAGCCAGCGGATTATGGCGAGGTTCTGCTGAAGCTGATGTCGTCGCCGGACATGGCGTCGAAGCGCTGGATCTGGGAGCAGTATGATCGCCATGTGATGGGCGACACGATCGACTCATCGCAATCCGGAGGCGACGCGGCCATCGTTCGCATTCACGGGACGAACAAGGCGCTTGCGATCTGTTCCGACTGCAATCCGCACTATGTGGCGGCCGATCCCTATGAGGGCGGCAAGCAGGCGGTCGCGGAGGCGTATCGCAATCTGAGTGCGGTGGGCGCGACGCCGATCGCGATCACCGACAACCTCAATTTCGGCAACCCGGAAAAACCCGACACGATGGGCGTGATCGTGAAGGCGATCGAGGGCATGGCGGAAGCTTGCCGCGTGCTTGAGTTTCCGGTCGTGAGCGGGAACGTGTCCTTGTACAACGAGACGGATGGCGTGGGGATTCCGCCGACGCCGGTGGTGGGCGGGATCGGGTTGATCGAGGATCTCGATCATGTTGCGACGTTGAAGGGGGCGCAGGAGGGGGATCGGCTTTTCGTTGTCGGCGAGACGAAGGGACATCTCGGCGCTTCGACCTATACCCGCGTAATCCTTGGTCTCGACGGCCCAGAAGCAGGCTCGCCGCCGCCGGTCGATCTCGAACTTGAGAAGCGCAACGCTGCATTCATTCGCAAGTTGATCGCTGATGGCCTTGTCCACGCAGTTCACGACGTCAGCGACGGCGGCATTGCTTGCGCTGTCGCCGAAATGGCGCTGGCCGGCGGTCGCGGCTGTTTCCTCGAACTCGACGACTTCATGGACGGAGGCGCCCTGGAGCGTTTCGGCGTCTTTGCCGAAGATCAGGCGCGCTACGTCGTCGCTGTCCCCCTCGGCTTCGAGCTGGGCAAAGCCGCCGCCGCGGACGGCGTGGAATGGATGTTCCTTGGCGTCGTCGAAACCCGGAGCGAGGGTTGGTTCGCCGACGTGAAGAAGTTGGCTGAGCCAGAAATAATCTTCAACCATTCCCAGCACCCCGGTCGCAGCTTGATGCGCGTCCCCCTCTCCACGCTCCGCGCGGCGCACGAGGGCTGGCTGCCGAGCTACATGAAGGGCGGCGCTGTTTGAGGTCACGGGTTGTGACCTCAAACGTGCGGCGCTCCCCCGATGGACCCCCTCCGTCTCGCGCGTGAAGAACGCGCGATCCACCTCCCTCACTTGCGTTGCAAGTGAGGGAGGAAAGGGCCGCGCGCAGTCTTGAGGATCGCGTGGCGTGGATCGGAATGGTTCTAAAATCTTCGGCTGGTGTTGCCCTGCTCCCACGGCGCCCACGCCGTCGCAAAAGCGCTGTTTGTCACTATTGTGTCGGCGCACCATCTCTCTAGAACCAGCGCGGGACCAGTTCCGGCTGCCGGCGCGCCGGACTGCTGGCGATTGAGGGAAGGACTTGAACCATGGCGATGGAGCGGACAGCGCTCGAAGCCTATCTGCGGGAGGCGTTTCCCGATGCGCAGATCGAGCTCAAGGACCTTGCCGGCGACAATGATCACTGGAGCGCCGAGATCGTTTCCGAACAGTTCCGCGGCAAGTCACGCGTCGCCCAGCACCAGCTGGTCTATGCCGCGCTGAAGGGCCGCATGGGCGGGCAGCTGCATGCGCTCGCCCTGTCCACGCGCGCACCCGGCTGAACTGGAATCAGCGTGGCGCACGGATCGCATGACATTCCGCGTGGAGCGCGCCGCCTCGGTTTCGGGGTGAGCGGACCGCATGGAACGGCGCTGATCCGGCCGGAAGCGACGGTGCAGATGATCCTGCATGCCTACGCGCTCGGCATCCGGCTGTTCGACACCGGGCCGTCCTATGGCGCCGGGGAAGCGGAGCGGCGGCTGGGCGAGGCGCTGGCGCGGCTGCCGCCCTATGACCCCATCGTCTCGACCAAGGTTGGCGTTCAGTCATCCGGCATCAAGCGGCGCGACCGGGATTTCTCGCCTGACGCGATACGGCGGTCGGTGGACGCGTCGCTTAAGCGGCTGCGGCGGGCGCGGATCGATTGCCTCTATTTGCACGGGCCGGCCGAGAACGAGCTGACCGACAAGCTGCTGCGCGTGCTGGCCGACCTGCGGCGCGAGGGGCGCGTCGTGTCGGTGGGCGTTTGCGGGCGCGGGCCGGAACTCGAAGCCGCAATGCTGACGGCCGAGTTCACGCATTTCATGGCACCGGTGCATGCCGGGCTGAAAAGCGCGCACAAGGAACGGCTCTACCGGTTGCGCGCGGCGGGCGAGCTGGTCGGCATCGAGGTGATGACCACGGCCAATCCGCGCTTTCCGCTGCCCGTCAGCGCCGGGGCGACCTGGCGGCTGGCGCGCGCCGTGATGGGCTGGAGCCCTGACAGGGCGGCGACGCCGATGACGCCTGCGGAGGCCCTGTGCTGGGCCCTGAACGAAGGCGGGGGGCACCGGGTCATCACCACCACCAGCCAGATCGCCCATCTGGAGGCGAATGCCTGGGCGGTGAACAACTGCGGCGGCGGCGGCTTGATTACCGGCTGATCCGGCCTTAGCTGAGGCCTGTACAGCCAGCTTTCGGGGTTTCGCCATGAGCGACGTCAACGCACGCATCCAGGGCCTGATCGACGCCAGCCCGGTGTTTCTCTTCATGAAGGGCACGCCGACCTTCCCGCAGTGCGGCTTCTCCGCGACCGTGATCTCGATCCTCGACCACCTCGGCGTGCGGTATGACAGCGCGAACATTCTGGAAGACGCCGACCTGCGCCAGGGCATCAAGGACTTCTCCAACTGGCCGACAATTCCGCAGGTCTATGTGAAGGGCGAGTTTCTCGGCGGCTGCGACATCACCAAGGAGATGTTCCAGTCGGGCGAGCTGAAGCAGCTGCTTGAGGAAAAAGGCGTGTTGCAGGCGGCATGAGCTGTCTCACCAGGTCGAAACACTGATCCATCCCCGCTCATTCCGACGAACGTCGGAATCCAGGAACGGTTGAGCATCGTTCGCGGGATTGAAGCTGCAATTCGGAACGAGCCTTGACGTCAGCCCTGGATCCCGACGTTCGTCGGGATGAGCGGAACAAGGTGAAGCGCCTCGCCCAACTGCTTTCGCTACACCAGCCCCGCAATCACCTTCGCGCCAGCGCTGTCCGGAAAGACCGTCGCGTCGAGATCATTCGCCGCCCAGCCGAGATGATCGCGCAGCAGGCCCTTGAACACGCTGCGGGCGTCGGTGGTTGGCATGAGATCGCGGTTTTCGTAGAGCGCAGATGAACCGAGGCCCGGCCAGTCTCCGAGAATGCGGCCGCCCTTGATCGCGCCGCCGGCGAGGATGGCGAGACCGCCCGTGCCGTGGTCCGTGCCACGCCCGCCATTTACGCGAACCGTGCGGCCAAATTCGGAGACCGCAACGATGGCGGTCTTGTCCCATGCTGGGCCGAGCATGCCGCGTGCAGCTGCAATGGCATTGTCGAGCGCGCCGAAACGCTGGTTCAGCGCGTTGTTCTGGTCGATGTGGGTGTCCCAGCCTTCGAGGCTGACGACGGCAATCTCAGGTCCGTCAGGCTGCACGAGGAAGCGCGCTGCGGCTTCGAGCAGCTGCACGTACTGCGCCGGCCCGACGCTGCCGCCCATGCCGCCGGCAGCGTCACCCGCCACCATGTCTGCGCCGATCGCCGCGGTGAGCGAGGGCTTCAGCACCGCATCGTTCTCGTAGAGATGAAGGAGGCGCCGCAGCGTGTCCTCGCTCGCTTCGGCCAGCACAGGGGGCGACCATGACGCGGTCTCCTGCGACGCGCCGCGCAGGATGAGGGGCTGGGCGGGACCGATGGACACAGCGGAATAGGCGCCGGGCGCACGCTGCAGGGCGCGGTTGAGCCAGCCATCGTGCGTGGCGGCTTTGATTGCGCCGCTCTCCAGCAGGTCCTGCGCCTCGAAATGCGAACGCTCGCGATACGGGCCGGCGATGGCGGGGATGAACGCCGCCTGTTTCGCACGATACATTTCCGCGAGCTTCGGCATGGCGGAATGGAGCGCGAAACCGTTGTCGAGCGCGATGGCCTGCGGATCGACCAGCAACTGGCGCAGGGCGCGGATGTCCGGATCGTCGATCTTCGGCAGGGCGGCGAGGCCGTCCATCGCGCCGCGCAAGATGATGACGATGAGCTTGGCGCCGGTCGCGACCTGCTGCGCGCGGGCGCCGGGGGCGAGCGAGACTAGAGTTGCAGCGCACCCGGCGAGAAGGAGAGAGCGGCGGGAAAGGCGGGGCATCATCTATCTCCGCTGGAATTCGGGCGACATGATCGCGAGCGTGAAGCCCTGCTCCGCGCTTTCGGCGGAGGCGATGGCCTGGCGGGTCTGCTGGCTGACCAGCTCGCCGAGCGCCTGCTCCAGGAAAGCGCCGGGCGAGGCGCCGCGCGGCATGCGGCGGGCGACGTCGTTGGCCCAATCGATGCGCTTCTTGATGGCGTCGGCGCCGGACCACGAGGCGGTGTCGTCCGGCCAGCCGGCGGGCGATGGCGCCGAATACGGCATGTGGCCTAGCATCCTGTAGAACCGCGCCATGTCGCGGGGGGCGCGCGAGCCCGTGGCGCGGGCGACGGAGATCATCAGTTCGTCAGGCGTCTTGAACTTCGCGCTGGCTGGACCGGTTGCCCATGCCGCATCGAGATCGACGACGGCGCGGGCAAGTTCGGCAAGATCGCCGCTCGTGCGCATGAACGCAGATTCCAGCGCTGCAACCGCAGCGGCGGGAGGCGCATCCGCGATGAAGTGCCGGGCGAGCTTTGTGGCGACACGACGGGCTGTGGCGGGCTGGATGGCGAGATCGTCGAGGATTGCGCCGGCCTGCTCCCTGCCAGCCACGTCGTAGCGTTTGCCGAGCACGGTGCGGGCGCCGGGTTCGTGTATGCCCGGAACGAAAACCGATGCGCCCGGCTCGGCGTCGAGCGAAGCGCGGCGCTGCTGCGCTTGCCCGCCGGCGCCAAGGCGTGCGATGCGCGTGCCCGCGATCGTCCAGCCGGTCAGCGCCTTGGCGAATTCAATGATGTCGTCCTGCGAATAGCCAGAGCCCACGCCCATGGTGTGAAGTTCGAGCACTTCGCGCGCGAGGTTTTCATTGAGGCCGGCATCGCGCTGCTGCGCCGCCACGGTGGATGGCCCGATCGAGCGCTGCGCGTCGAGATAGCCCAGCATGCCCTGGTGGAACGTGGCGGCTCGCAGCAGCGCGCGGAATGAACCGAAGACATTGGGACGGATCGCCTCGCGCTCGAAGGGGCCGACGAGCCCGCTCAGCGGCACGCTGCGCGCGGCGACGGTGAAATGGTTGGACCAGAAGCGCGCCCACCGTTCGGCAAAAGGATGAGGCGTGACAATCGCGTGGTTGAGGCGGGCGGCGATTTCGGCGCGCATCTTCTCGCGCAGGTTGGTCGCCGCCTGCATCCGCATGTCGGGGTCGGCGGGTCCGATGCCGTAGATGGCTGGCTGGCTCGCAATGACCTGAAGCGCAGAGGGGAGACCCGCTTCGGGGATGCGCGCCGCCTCGGGGTTGATCTGGCTTTTCACCCAGCCCTTGGGATCGCCGCCTGCAGCCGCGATTTCGCCAGGACCGGCGCCGAGGCCGAAGCGGGTCGTTGCGATAGCAGCCAGCAGCTGGGACATGGGACGTCCTTTCTCAGCTGCAGGCATACTTCAGAACCGCGTCGAAAGCATGCCTGGGAGAGCGCAGGGTGTATCAGTTTGTAAGTGAACGGGGCGTGATTACGCAGACTTGCGTTCGGGCGCGGCCATCGCTTGCCGCAGCGCGATGACGGCCCTGATGGCGAGGGCGATCTCGACGGCTTCGGCTGGGCCAGCGATCGTTGCGGCGGCGCCGCGCAGTTCGGCCAGCAGGAGGACATGTTCGAGAGATTTGCCCTCGAAACCCGCGGCCGCCATGCCGATGGCGGGTGGACCGCCGGTGCGGGAGCACAAGTCGGCGAGCACTTGAAGGCCGACGGCGGTGTCCACGCCAACGATGACAACGTCGCAGCCAGAGGGCGCATCGGCAACCGATGCAGGCCAGCGCAAAGGATGGACGCAGGCTTCGATATCTGCCTCGCAGATTGCCCTGAATGCAGTGCGGGCCGCTTCGTCTGGATCGATCAGCAACACGCGTATGCGTGGCTCGGTCTCAGCCATTTTCCCAACTCCCGGCGAGGGATGGTCGCCGCTACGAGGGAAAACGATATTCCCCCCGTATGGTAAAAGACTGGGCGCAGGTTGCTAATCAATGGTTTCTGGCTTTATCGGGGAAATCCCCAGGATTGGCTTTGCGCTGACGCAAACGTTGCTGTTTCGGGCGTCGGCGGTATTAACGGCGCGCAAGCGGGAGCCCCATGGCAGACGACCTGACAGACGAGCCCGAATTCGAAGCGGAAGCATTCTCGACCCTGCATCCCGTGTTCGCGGATGCGCCGCGCAGCGTCAGTTTCCGCAAGCTGCGCAAGCGGCTGGTGCGGCAGACGCAGGAAGCGATCCGCGCCTATGGCATGGCGCCAGAGGGACGCAGGCCGCGCTGGCTGGTGTGCCTGTCGGGCGGCAAGGACAGCTACACGCTGTTGTCTGTCCTGCTCGACCTGCAATGGCAGGGTGCGCTGCCGGTGGACCTGCTGGCGTGCAATCTCGACCAGGGGCAGCCGGGTTTCGACAAACAGATTCTGCCCGCATACTTCGAGAAGATCGGCGCGCCCTTCCGGATCATCACGCAGGACACCTATTCGGTCGTGACCGAAAAAGTGCCGGCGTCGAACACGTACTGCTCGCTCTGCTCACGGATGCGGCGCGGGATTCTATATCGTGTCGCACGCGAGGAGGGATGCGAGGCGGTGGTGCTGGGGCATCATCGTGATGATGCCCTTGAGACGTTCATGCTGAACTTCCTGTTCGGCGGACGCATGGCGGCGATGCCGCCGAAGCTGGTCAACGATGCGGGCGATCTGTTCGTGTTGCGGCCGCTGATCGGCTGCGCGGAGGACGACATCCGCAGGTTCGCGGCGCTGATGCAGTATCCGATCATCCCGTGCAATCTGTGCGGATCGCAGGAAGGTTTGCAGCGCATGCAGATCAAGTCGCTGCTGGATGACTGGGAGAAGCGCAATCCGGGACGGCGGCAGATCATGGCGCGGGCGATGAGCCATGTACGGCCGTCGCACATGGTGGATGGCGAGCTGTTCGACTTTGCGGGGCTGGAGCTGGGCCTGCCGGGGACGAAGGATGACGGGTTATAGGGCTGCGCCCGACAGAAATATTGGGAAGCGCCCATCCTTGTCATTCCGGACGCACGCGCAGCGTGCGAGCCGGAACCCAGGGGCGACAAGCACCGGTGCTGGCCGCCCCTGGGTTCCAGCTCTTCGCCCTTCGGGCTTCGGCTGGAATGACAGGTGAGGGGACGCAATTGACAGTCGCACTGTCAGCCGCGAAGGCTCGCTGAGCTGTTCCGGAAACGCTCATGGCCTTCACCCTGCCCCGCCCGACCGACGCCGAACGCGATGAGCTGGCGCACCTGTTCGCAAGCATCGCGTCGGAGGCGGGCGTGCGCGTGATGGAGGTCTACAACAGCGATTTCGAACATCGCACCAAGGCCGACTACAGCCCCGTCTCCGATGCGGACGAGCGGGCGGAGGAAGTGATCCTCGCGCGGCTTGAGGCGGCGCTGCCGGGCGTGCCCGTTCTGGCGGAGGAGCGCGCCGCGCGCGAGGGACTGGGCGAGACAATCGGCGAGGTGTTTCTGCTCGTTGATCCGGTCGACGGCACCAAGGAGTTCATCCAGCGCAAGGGCGATTTCACGGTGAACATCGCACTGATCTGCAGCGGCGTTCCGATGGCGGGCGCCGTGTTCGCGCCGGCGCGCGGAGAGATGTATGTCGGCGGCGCGAGCGCCACGCTGATCACGGACTTTATTCCCGGCGCGCTCGTGCGGGGCGGCCAGACGATCAGGACGCGCGACTATCCGGCGGATGGCCTCACTGCGATCACATCGTCCTCCCACCTTGATGACCGGACGAAGGCGTTTCTTGCCGAGCGGAAGATCACGCAGCAGATCGGCATCGGCTCGTCGCTGAAATTCTGCTGGGTGGCGGCGGGCAAGGCGGATGTCTATCCGCGCTGGGGGCCGACGATGGAGTGGGATACGGCGGCAGGACATGCCGTGCTGGCTGCTGCGGGCGGGTGCACGATCCGCCCGGACGGCGCGGCTTTCACCTATGGCAAGGGCGCGGACGGGTTCAGGAACGGTCCGTTCATCGCCTGGGGCCGCGAGCCGGTCTAGCCAATCAGGCTGGTCTGGGGCATGGACCGGGGCTCAACAGACGAGCTCGCCCCATGACCACGACCATGCCTGATCGCCTGAGCCAGGATCCCAAGAGCCCTTTTCACGACAAGGAGCTGCTGGAGCGCGGCATCGGCATCCGCTTCAACGGGCAGGAAAAGACCAACGTCTGGGAGTACTGCATCAGCGAGGGCTGGGTGCGGGTGGTCGCGGGCGCAGCGCTCGACCGCAAGGGCCAGCCGATGACGTTGCTGCTCAAGGGCAAGGTGGAGCCTTATCTGGAGGGTGAGGGCTCCTAGCTCTCGCGCGCGGTTCCGGGTAGGCTGTCACCTGTCTGGGGAGACGCGCACATGCTCAACTTCATCCGTATCGCCAAGATCGTGGCCCTGCTGGCCTTTGTGCTGCCGTGGGTCGCGGTGTCGTGCCAGGGCGTGGATCTCGCCACGGCCAGCGGGGTCGAACTGATCCAGGGCACGATGACCACGAACCCGCAGGCATCAGAGCAGATGGCAGGGCGGTTTGGTGGCATGGGGGATCTGAGCGTGACCGACAGCGGCGCGCAGGACACGCCGGATTTGGGCATGAACTATTTCGCGTTGGCGACAGCGTTGGTGATCGTTGTGGGACTGGCTCTGACCTTCATTGGCGCGGCAAAGACAGCGGCGCGCAATGCGGTCGTCACGAGCCTTCTCGGCGCCGCGCTGGCGTTTGGCGCGGTGTGGCAGTTCAAGGAAAGCGTCAAGGCGGAGAGCGCAAGGGAGAACCCGCAGGCGAGCGCAACAGACAATCCGTTCGGCGACATGGACGGCATGGGGCAGGACATCATCGGCAGCCTGCTGCAGGAACGCATCGGCTACTGGATCGTGCTGGGAGCATTGCTTGCGGCGGCCGGCGCCGGCGGATGGATGCTGGCGGGCGCGGGCTCTGCAGCCGCGCGGCCGACAGACACTCCGGCGGGCTGATCGCGGTCAGGCGCGCAGTGTGTCGATGAACCGCGCGAACACCTGAAGTCCCTTCTCGATCTCCGACACCGCGACGAACTCGTTCGGCTGGTGCGCCTGCTCGACGGAGCCGGGGCCGCAGATGACCGCCGGGAAGCCTGCTTTCTGGAACTGACCCGCCTCTGTCGCGAAGGCTGCGACGCGGACCTGGTTGTCGCCCGTGAGCGCGCGCATGAAGGCTTCGGCGGCGCTGTCGCGATGCAGCTGGAGCGGCGGGGCGTCGGCGCGCTTGTCGACGATGACGCCGCATTCGGCGCCGAGCTTTGCAAGCTTCTCGTGCACGCGGGCGACATGGTCGAAGAACGGTTGCAGCATCGCATCGGGGCTGGCGCCGGGCACGGTGCGGACGTCGAAGACGAAGCGGCATTCGCGGGCGAGGATGTTGGGCGCGGTGCCGCCGCCGATCTCGCCGACAGTGATCGTCGTCCATGACGGATCGAATTCCGAGCCCGTCGGCGCATTCTCCTCCTGCTCGCGCGCGATGCGGCGCAGCGTGCTGAGAAGATCGATCGCCTCGTGGATGGCGGAGGCGCCCATGCGCGGGTCGGACGAGTGCGCGGCCTTGCCGGTGATCCGTACCTCGTAGTCGCGGATACCCTTGTGGGCGGAAAGCACGCCCCACAGCGTCGGCTCGCCGACCCAGACGACGGCGGGGGCGGCGCCGCGGCGGCCGATTTCGGCGATCATCGGCTCGACGCCGGCGCAGCCGATCTCCTCGTCATAGCTGAAAGCAAAGTGCACCGGCTTCTTCAGCGGGAGTTTCGAGATCGTCTCGGCGTGAGCAAGCGAGAGGGCAATAAAGCCCTTCATGTCGGTCGTGCCGCGCGCATACCATTTGCCGCCGGCCTCGATCATGTCGAACGGATCAGTGACCCAGGGCTGGCCGTCGACGGGCACCACATCGGTGTGACCGGACAGGACGATGCCGCCGGGCGCATCGGGGCCGAGCCGCGCCCAGAGATTGGCCTTCTCCCCGTCCTCGCTTGGCGCGCGGACGATGTCTGCGCCGAGAGGGCGGAGGAAATCCTCGACCCATTCGATCAGCGGCAGGTTGCTGTCGCGCGATGTCGTGTCGAAGGCGCAGAGGCGATGGAGAATCTCGTGGACGCGGGCAAGGGTTGTCATGGCGCAAGGCTAGCGATGGACAATCGCGGCGCAAGGCTTATGCCGCTGCCCATGATCCTATTTCAGGCTGGAACAGGTCCGGACACCCAGGCGATCGGCATCGCGCTGGAGGAAATGATGCTTGACTACACGCTGGCGCCGGGACGCGCGCCTGTGCCGGTGACCGTTCTGGGCCAAGCGCGGATGCCGGGGCACAACAACATCCTGATCGCGCTGGCGCGGAAGACCGGCAAGTTCCTGCCGAACGTCGAGGAGGCGGCGCCTTGGCTGGCGAAGACGCCGCCGGGGCTGGACGCGATCGAGGCGCAACTGGCGACGCGCGACTTTCTTCTGGACGCCTACACGGTGATCGACATGGCGATGTATCCGCTGGTGGTGCGCCATTCAGACGGGCTGGCGGGTTATCCGACGACGGTGGCGTGGGTGGAACGGTTGAGCATACGGCCGGCGGTGGGGCGGGGAATGGGGGTCGTAAGCAGTTAGCGCGTAGGGTGGATAGAGCGAAGCGAAATCTACCTTCTCGTTGGCGCGGCGCGACGGTGGATTTCGCTTCGCTCTATCCACCCTACGCCGTCAATGCTCGGATCAGGTCGGCGGGACGGCCGGGCCTGTCGGCCCGAAGTCGAGCAGTTCGAGTTCGTAGATGACGGTCGCGTCCGCGGGGATGCGGCCATCGCCTTCGCTTTGATAGAGCAGCTGGGCGGGCATGCGCACCATCCAGCGGTCGCCGCGGCGCATCTGCTTGATCGCTTCGCTCCAGCCCGGCACGAGATCCTTGACCGGGAAGAATTTCGGCTGGCCTTCCTCATAGGTGGAGGCAACGATCGAACGCATACGCAACTGCTCAGGCGCCTCGCCCTCTTCGGGCATGATGCCTTCGAGGCGGCCCTCGAAATGGACGGCGACTTCATCCGCGTCGGTCGGCGAGGCGCCATCGCCTGCGCCCTGCGTGACGACGAGGTATTCGAGGCCTGACGGGCGGCGGACGATTTCGGAGGAATCGGTCGGCCACGGCGCAACCTTGTTCCACGGGTCCGGCACGACGCTCAGAAGCTCGACCTTAAACATCAGGTCGGAGTTTGGCTCGATCGCGGGCGGCGAGCCGCGCTCGCCATAGGCCTGATCGGCCGGGATCCAGAACATGAACATGTCGCCCGGCTGCATCTTCTGGATGCCGTCGGTCCAGCCCGGGATCACGCCGTTGAGGCGGAACTCGATTGGCTGACCATCTTCATAGGAAGAGTCAAACACTTGGCCGTTCTTCGCGAGACGGCCCTCATAATTCACTTCAACCTGGTCGCGCGGGCCAGGGTTGGGGCCTTTGCCATCGCCCTTGCGGATGACGACGTATTCGACGCCCGAGGGCAGTTTCTGGACATCGGCGCGGGCGTGGTTCCACGGATCGAGCGCCGCCCACGGGTTGGCGGGGTCGACGGCAGCCGGCGTGCAGGCCGAGAGCGCGAGTACTGCTGCTACCGCCAGCACGAGACGTTTCATGCGTATCTCCAAGGTCATTGCCGCCTGTTAGCACTGCTTCGCGGGCAGTGCGAGAGGCGCAGATTGACGATGCTGTCAGGCCGTGCGCGGCGGGAAGCCGGCCTCGGTCAACGCATCGATGATGTCCTGCGTGTGCAGCGCGTCGCGGGTCTCGATGGTGATGTCGAATTCGGCGCCCTTGGCCGGCACGTCCAGCGCCATGCGGTTGTGGAACACCTCAATAATGTTGCCGCCACTGTCGCCGATGACGGTGCTCACCTTTGCAAGAAGCCCCGGCTGGTCGTTGCCGATGATGCGGACCGAGGTGATGCGCTTCTCGCGCACCAGCGAGCGGGTGAGCACGGACGCCAGCAGGCGGGTGTCGATGTTGCCGCCGCAGAGCACCAGCACAACCTTGCGGCCCTTGAACAGGGCCGGCTCGGCAAGCAGCGCCGCAAGGCCCGCAGCGCCCGCGCCTTCGGCGACGGATTTCTCGACCGTGGCGAAGAGCGTCACGGCGCGCTCTAGCTCGTCCTCGCTGACGAGGATGACGCGGTCCATCAGCGCCCGCAGGATTTGCGCGGTCAGCTTGCCGACCTTCTTGACGGCGATGCCTTCGGCGATCGTCGCGCCGCCGACCTTGGCCTCTTCGCCGCGCAGTTCAGCCGACAGCGAGGGATAGAGCGCCGGTTCGACTCCGATGATCGACGTCGCGGGCCGCCGCGCCTTGATCGCGGTGGCGATGCCGGACGAGAGTCCGCCGCCGCCGACGGGAATGACCATCACGTCGAAATCCGGCAGCGCCTCCATGATTTCGAGGCCGATCGTGCCTTGGCCCGCGATGACATGCTTGTCGTCGAACGGGTGGACGAAGGTGAGCCCCTGCTCCTTCTCGAGCTGGCGGGCGTGGGCGTCGGCATCGGCCAGCGTCTCGCCGTGTATGATCACCGTCGCGCCAAAATTGCGTGTGTGCTCGATCTTCACGAACGGCGTGCCCTTCGGCATCACGATGGTCGAGGGAATGTCGAGGCGCGAGGCGTGGTAGGCGACGCCCTGCGCGTGGTTGCCGGCCGACATGGCGATGACGCCCGCGGCCTTTTCCGAGTTGGAGAGCGACAGCAGCTTGTTGAGCGCGCCGCGTTCCTTGAACGAGGCGGTGAACTGCAGGTTCTCGAACTTGATCCAGACCTGCGCGCCGGTGATCTCCGACAGGGTGCGGGAATAGCGCAGCGGGGTGTGCTCGATATGGCCTTCAATCGCCTTCGCAGCAGCTTCGATATCGGCCAGCGTCACGGGAAGCGCGGCGTCTGAAGCGGTCTTGCTGGTTGCAGGCTGGGCGGTCACGGCGGCGGCCTTTCAAGGGCGAAGGAGCGGGCTGCCTATACCGTATTCGGCCGGGGTTAAAGCCCGGATGGCCTCAACCTTCAGGCGGCCCGGCTTGGCGGTCCGGCTGGAAGGCGTCGCGCCACACCGCGACGCGCGCATCGCCGCGATGACGCGCGACCAGCCTATCCACCCCTTTTCTGCGCTTCCATCTGTTCGATCTGTGCGTGCTCGATGGCGGCGGCTTCCGGACCGAAATCCTCGGGCGACCAGACCTGTCTGATCTCGATGAATTCGCCTGCTGGGCATGGCGCCTGGCGGGCCCATGCGATGGCTTCTACAAGGGACGACGCCTCGATGATCCAGTAGCCGCCCAGCACTTCCTTGGTCTCGGTGAAGGGGCCGTCGACCACGGCAGTCTTGCCGCCGCCTGCAAATTTCACGCGGGCGCCGTGGCGGGTGGGCTTCAGCCCCTCTCCGCCCAGCATCATGCCGGCATCGACCAGGCGCTGGTTGAACGCCATCATGTCGTTCAGAAGTTTCTGGCCTTCTGGTCCGTCGGGGACCGGAGACTTCTCGGTTTCGGCCTGCGGGCCGGGGTACATCAGCATCACGAAACGCATCGCGTTCTCCTTCTGTCGTCCCGAGGACGCAGGCGGCGGGGCCGGTCCGACATTCTCACGCGCGACTATTTTGCGGGCGGAGTAATCCGGTAGATCGCGTTGGTGATGTCGGAGGCGACATAGACCGAGCCATCCTTCCTCGAGACCGCAACGCCCGTGGTCGTGTAGGCGGGCAGCGTGCCCTCCGCCGCAGGGAGCCCCATCTTGAGGCCTTCGGCGATCGTCGTCTTCGATTTGTCCTTCGGATCGAAGGCGATGACGCGGCCGGCGCCGGCTTCCGCCAGATAGACACGGCCGTCCGCGCCGACATCGACGCCTTCGGGGCCTTCGAGACCTTCGAGGACACGGTTGATCGCGCCGGTCGCGAGATCGACCTCAGAGAGCGTTCCCTTTGTCTGCGGGCTGGTCTCCGTGACGTAGAGCTTGCCGTCTGCGGCCTCGGCCATCGCGACCGGGAAGTTGAGGCCGGTGACCAGCGGTTCGCCGGACGCGTCGCCATCCGTCACAAGGCGGATGTTCCCGGTTGCCGCCTCAAGCGCGATGAGGCGACCGTCGGCAAGTTCGATGGCGTCGCTGGGCGCTGTGAAACCATGGTGGATCTTTGTTGCGCCGCTCGCGCGATCCACCACCTGCACCATGCCCGCGGCCCACGAGGTGATCAGCACTTTCGACTTGCCCGCGCCGATGCCGAGCTGGTTTTCGGTCTCGTCGCGATACATCCGCAAGGGATCGGTGATCTGCTTCGTCGCGGTGTCGATGACGCGGTAGGTGAAGACGTCGGCGACGTGCAGCTTCTCGCCCTCGGGGCCGTCAGTGAGGACGAGGTCGGTGGGCGTGGCGAGCGGCCCACTGATGATCGTGCGCACAGCGCCGTCTGCGGAGTTGACTGCATAGATAGTCGCGTCCGCCATGTTTGAGACGTAGATCGTGCCGTCCTTCGCGATGGCGAGATTGTCGAGCGCGGGCGCCAACGTGGCGATCACTGTCACCGCCTTCGTCTTCATGTCGATGCGCTTCACCTCGCCCGTCTTCGTGTCGATGGCGTAGAGGTTTCCATCGGGACCGAAATTGGCGGCCGCGGGAATCTGGAAGCCCGCTGCAACGACAGTGTCCTTGCCGGTTGCGGGATCGATCCTGACGATGGCGTTCTTGAACCAGAGCGGCCCGTAGAGCATGCCGTCCGGCCCTACCTCAAACCCGTTGAAGCCGCCGAGATCCTTGCGGATGAGGCGCGCAGGCGTGGCGCCGGTGACGTCCGCCTCGTAGAGCGCGTCGCCGAGGAATACCTGCGTGAAGTAGAGCTTGCCCTCCTTCGTGAAGGCCAGTGAGTTGGAGCCTGGCAGGTCCGACGAGATCATCGTCGGCTGGCCGCCCTTGGGCTGGATGAACACCTTGCCGGTGAGATATCCCGTCCACGCCATCTCGCCGTTCGGGCCGAACGCGATGTCGTCCGCCATGCCGTCCGGCGGACCCATGCGCTCCGTGACATCACCCGATGTCGGGTTCACCGCGTAGATCGCCTGCCCCACCACGCTGCCGGCGAGGATCGTGCCATCTTCTTCCACAGCGAGGCCGTGCAGGCCGTGGAAGGGCGATGGGCCGATGAATTCGCTGACCGTCCACGCAGCCGGCGCGGCCGGCGGCGCGGGTTCACCGCCCCCGCACGCGGCGAGGGCGAGCAGCGAGACAGAGCAAAGCGTGCGGATCATGGCTTCTTCCCCACATTGTTTGTGAGGGGAGCTTAGCGAGGCGGCACGATCTTTCCAGCGCCAGCGAACGCGCCGCAACGCGACGTCATGCGCCAATTGCAAAAGCAAACGCCCCGGCCTTTCGGCCGGGGCGCTGCAATCAGTCAAACCAGACGAGCGTTACTGCCCGCCATTGCCCGGCATCGGGGCGGCCGAAGCGGAAGGAGCCGCAGCGCCGGGGCGGCGCATCTGGCTCGTCACGACTTCGAACTCGGTCATGTCGATGCCGCCGTCCTTGTTCTTGTCGATCATCGCGAAGGCCAGCGGGTTGCCAATGCGCTCCTTGAAGACGCCGCGCAGCTCGGCCATCTGGACCTTCTCGTCGAGGCTATCGTCGAGCATGCCCATGAGGCGCGTCTTGTTCAGAAGCTGGTCGTAGTTCTTCTGGTCTTTCGCGGTTTCGTCAGCCCAGAGATAGCGCAGCGAGGTGTAGAACATTTCCTCGAACGACTGATCACCCCAGACGATCTTCTCATTGGGGTTCGGGTTCGCCGGATTGCGCTTCGAGTTGTCGTAGACGTAGGTGGCGATCACCTTCGAGCCGGCCTTGATGTTGATGGGCTTCTCGAACTCGTACATGCGCTGCCAGTTGAAGTCGTAGAACGGCACGTTGAGGATCGTCTCGCGCTTGCCCGACGGATCGAGGATTTCCAGCTTCGAGTAGGTGCCGCGATAGTGCGCGTGCACGACCGCGGTGTGCAGGATCGCATCCTTCGGGAACAGGAAGTAGGCGATCTCCTTGTGGGCGCCGTCATTGGCCGGGATTTCGATGAACTGATCGACGAGCGGCGTTTCGCGCATGATCAGGTCCGGCGTCTCGCCGTCCTTGTAGAAGTAGAGACCGATCTGCTCGGCCGAGACGGCTTCCTTGCCGAACGGCGTGTAGTGCATCTGGTAACCGAACTCGCCGCCCGCAGGCACCCACGAGCCGATGCCGTTCGGAGCGACAGTCGATTCCATGCCGACCGTGTAGCCGCCGACCGCGCCGCCCCAGGCCTGCATGCCCTTGGTCGTAGCACCCTCCGGAATCACGCCCGAGAGGATGTGGTGCACGCCCTGGCGCTGGCTGACCTTGGCGGTGGCGGCCTTGAGCCACTTGCCTTCCTTCAGCGGGTTCTTCGTGGTCGGATACTGGTAGTCGACATAGCCGGTGGCCGGGATGGTGTATTTCGGGATGTCGACGATCAGGTCGGGCTTGCCGAGCGGCCATTCCGGCGCAACGCGCTTCACCTTGCCCAGCGGGTCGTCGCCTTCGCCACGCGGGGCGCCAGCTTCAACCCAGTTGATCAAGGTCGTGATCTGGGCGCCCGAGAGCGACTTGTCGTCCTTGAAATTGCCCACATGCGGATCCGGATCCCACGGCGGCATGCGATCTGTACGGACTGCTTCGCGGATCATGCCGGAGAACTGTTTCACCTTGGCGTAGTTGTCGAACGCGAACGGCGCGATGCCGCCTTCCTGGTGGCAGGCGACGCACTTCTCTTCGAGCATCGGTGCGATCTCGTTCGCGTAGGAGATTTTTGCGAACTGCGCCTTGGCTTCCGGCGAGCGGGCCGGGAACGCGATGGCCTGGGTCGTCATGGAGCCGCGCGCGGCGGTGACAGCCTTGCCTTCGACGAGGTCCTTGATCGGGTCAGCCACGAGCGGACCAGAATAGGCGATCTTCCACGTCTTCGGATCGACCACGAAGGCCTGCGCCACGCGCGAGGCGCCGATCTGGCCGCCGACGAGCTGCAGGTCATCCTGCAGAACCGGAACCGTGATGCCGTTCTTCGCAGCGTCAGCGAGGATGGCGTCGCGCATGTCGTTCGGATTGGAGTTCAGCATCATGAACTCGACGCCCCTGGGCGCCCACTCGGCCTTCAGCGCTTCAAGCTTCGGCGCGACAGCAGCCGTATCCGGCGATCCGGCGGCATGCATCACGACGACCACGGCGGCCGCGTCCTTCAGGCGATAAAGCTCGCGGGCATAGCCGTCAGCCGAGACGAGCCGGAAATTGTCGATCCGCGCGGCGACCTCGGCCATCGGGGCCGACTCCTGCACGGCAATTGCCACATCGTTGGCCGCAGCCATGTCGCCCGGCTGGGCGCAGCTCGCGGCCCCAAGGGCAAGAACGAGACCGATGGCGGTCAAGGTAACGGGACGCTTCATTCGGGGAGGCTCCAGCTCTAATTATGGCGGTCGTATTGCATCTTACGGCCACCTGACACCGTCAAGGGTCCGGACGCCGTTCTCACCGAAAATTGTTAACGGGCGGTACCGTTAGGCAGCCGTCAGGCCGGCCACGCCCTCAGCCGGATCATGCTCGGCGACCCAGTGATCTGGCGCGATCTCGACCAGCCGGGGCCGGTAGAAGGGCTCAGCCTCCGTCAGGCGCGACTTCATGAAGCGCAGGCTGGCGCGCGGATCGAGCGGCGATGGGAGGTCGCCCACCAGCTTCACCCGGGTGCGGGTGCGTTCCGTTACAGGGTCGGGCGACGGCACGGCGGACAGCAGCGCGCGCGTGTAGGGGTGGCGCGGATTCGCGAACAGCACGTCGCGCGATGCCATTTCCACAACCCGGCCAAGATACAGCACCATCACGCGATGACAGATCTCGCGCACGACCGAGAGGTCGTGGCTGATGAACATCATCGCGAGGCCGAACTCTTTCTGGAGATCGATCAGCAGGTCGAGAATCTGCGCCTGCACCGAAACGTCGAGCGCCGACACCGCCTCGTCGCACACGACCAGCTTCGGCCTGAGGATCATGGCCCGCGCAATGCCGACGCGCTGGTTCTGGCCGCCGGAAAGTTCGTGCGGGTAGCGGTTCACGAGTCCCGGATCGAGGCCCATGCGCTCCATCATCTCCCGCGCCGCCTGCTCCTTGCCTTTCGCATCGACATCGGGACGGAACACCGTCAGCGGTTCTGAGATCGACTGGCCGATCGTGGTGCGCGGATCGAGGCTGGCGAGCGGGTCCTGAAACACGATCTGCAATTCCTGGCGCAGCGGTTGCACCTGCTTGCGCGAGGCCTTCGCGATGTCGCGGCCAAGCCACGCAACCGATCCGGCGCTCGGATCAAGCAGGCGAAGCACGCCGCGCGCCAGCGTCGACTTGCCGCAGCCGCTCTCTCCGACGACGCCCATCGTCTCGCCGCGCCGCAGGGAAAAGCTCACGCCGTCGACGGCGCGCAGCGGCACGCGCTTGCCAAACAGGCCGCCGGGCACGTGCACGGGAAAGGTCACATGCAGGTTGTCGACTTCGAGGATCGGCTTTGTCGCGACCGGCGGCGGCGGCGCAATCGCCGGACGCCCGCCGCGATCCGTACGATCCAGGCGCGGCATCGCTTCGAGCAGCATGCGCGTGTAGGCGTGCGTGGGCGCAGCGAACACCTGATCCACCTCCCCGCGCTCCACCGCCTCGCCATGGCGCATCACCACGACGCGATCAGCCATGCGCGCAATGACACCCATGTCGTGCGTGATGAGGACAAGCCCCGCCCCCGTCTCGCGCTTCAGTTCGTCCATCAGGTCGAGCACCTGCGCCTGCACCGTGACATCGAGCGCGGTGGTCGGCTCATCGGCCAGCAACACCTGCGGCTCGCACAGCATGGCGGCGGCGATCATCACGCGCTGGCGCATGCCGCCGGAGAGTTCGTGCGGGAACTGGTGAAGACGGCGACGCGCCTCCGGGATGCGCACGCGCTCAAGCCATTCGACCATGCGCTGCTCGGCGGCCTTGCCCTTCAGATTCTTGTGGCGGGCCAGCACTTCGGCCATCTGCGCGCCGACCGTCATGTGCGGCGTGAGAGACGTGAGCGGATCCTGAAAGATCATCGAGATGCGCGCGCCGCGAATCGCGTTGAGCTGCTTTTGATCAAGGCCGTTCATCTCGACGCCATCGAACAGGATCGATCCCTCGACCTTGCCGTTGGCCGCGGTGAGGCCCATCGCCGCCAGCACGGTCTGGCTCTTGCCCGACCCGCTCTCGCCGACGAGGCCGAAGCACTCCCCCGGCGCGACGCTGAAGGACAGCTTCTTCACGGCCTCCACGAGACCATCCTGCGTCTGGAAGGACACGGACAGGTCGCGCACGTCGAGAATGGGTTTCGCGGCAGAAGGACTGGACAAAATGTTACTCGCTAAAGCTTGCGCGCTTCGATGCCCTCGGCGGCGAGGACTGACAAGATCGCATCGTGCAGGAGGGGGCCGGCGTCAGGCCCGCCCTGGATGGCGCCCTTCTGGGGCTTGCGGCGCTGCCGGGCGAAAACCCGCCATTGCGTGGGAAAGCCCAGGGTCGGCCCATGGCTGGCGCAGCCGATGGTGATCTCCTGCCCGGTCTCGCTCGGATATTCGAGGAACCAGCCGAACTCCTCGCCATGGGGATAGCTGGTGACAAAGCCCTGCTCGGCCAGCGCCTGCGCCAGCCACGCCGCCAGCTCGAAGCCATAAAGGTCCTCGCTGACCTGGCACACCTCAGGCAGGATTGGCCGAAACCGGTCGGTGGTGAATTCGAAGGTCCACAAGAGCATGGGCGCAATTGACGCGCTGCGGGCGCCGAAGGGAACCCCTGTCACCCATGCGAAGGCATGACATGCCGCCGCAGGCTGGGTCGCGCCGTCAGGCCGGCGAAAGGCGCGTGTGGCTCCGCATCGCGCCGCTTGCCAGCACGGGCGCGAGATAGCCGATCGCGAGGCCCGTGTTCGACACGGCATTCATCCAGAAGCCGGTTGCGACCGACAGCGCGCTGTCGATGACGAACCACACGATCATGCCGAACGTCGCCAGCCGCCACACCGGAGCGGCCTGGCCGCCCAACCGGTGAGCCGCCATGAACAGAGCGAGGTAGGTGACACCCCACCCCATCGTCACCGCACCCATGAGCGCCACGCTGAAGCGCAGGTGCGGCGTCCATTCCATCGGCGCTCCACCGCCCACGATGGCGAATGCGACATCTGCAAACGCGTCCGTCGCATCAAGCCCGCCGCCGGCCAGCACGAGGCCGAAGACAATCACGACCCACGCCCAGACGTTCAACCAGCCCCGCCAGAATGCCGACATACCATGTTTCCTCTTCACCAGATGTCACGCAACTTACGCAGCAGACGGCGGCTGCCAATTACGCGCAAGGTAATGAACGGCCGGATGGCGCTGACGCTCAGGATGCTGCGCCCTTGCCAAGCAGCGCGTCGATCTCGCCCGCATGCGGCATTGTTTTGGTAAAGTCGAACGTGCCCGGGCCGAGCATTTCCTTCGCCGCGCCGATCATCGCGCTCATGGCGACAGCGTGCATCATGCCGCCGGTCGAGATGCGCTTCACGCCGAGCGCGCCGACCTGCTCCACGGTCAGCTGCTCCTTGCGCGGCCCGCGGACGATGTTGAAAGGACGGTCGATGGCGCGGCAGACCTCACGCACTTCGTCCGATGTGTTGAGACCGGGCGCGAACAGCACGTCGGCGCCTGCTTCCTGATAGGCCTGCAGGCGCGCAATCGTGTCGGCAAGATCAGCGCGGCCGTGGAGATAGTTCTCGGCGCGCGCGCAGAGCATGAATTTGAACGGCAGTCTGCGCGCAGCCTCCGCCGCGGCGCGGATGCGATCGGCGGCCTCCGCGATGCTGTAGATCGCGTTCGCGCGGTCGCCGGTGAAATCCTCGATCGAGCCGCCGACCAGTCCCGCCTCAGCGCCCTGCCGGACCGTCTCGGCGCAGTCCTCGGGCTTCGGCCCGAAGCCATCCTCGAGATCGGCGGCCAGCGGAACGTCGATCATCGGCGCCATCGCGCGGATGTGCGCCATGACATTCTCGCGCCCTGCATTGTAGTCGGGGAAGCCGATCGAGCGCGCATAGCCGGCGCTCGTCGTGGTCAGCGCCTTGAAGCCGAGGCCCGCAAGAATCCGCGCCGAGCCCGGGTCCCACGGATTGGGAATCACGAACACGCCCGGCGCACTGTGCAGCGCTTCGAACGCCGCGGCTTTTTCGGCCTGTGATTTAGTCATGGGAAATCCACCTGTCTGTCTGCCCGCACCCTAGCGGCGAACTGTGCGTCGGCCACGTCGATTTTCTCATCAATGCTCAGAGCCATGCTTTACGCGCACGTGCGGGCGTCGCATCAATCGGGCTCACGTGGAGGGAATCAATGAGAACGCTTGTCCTGGCGGGTCTGATGGCCGCCGCTGCCCTGACTCAGCTTGATCAGGTTGCGCTGGCGCAGAACGCCTATGTCACGGCCGATCGGCTGCTGGATGTCGCGACCGGCCGCATGATCCAGAACCCGGCGATCATCATCCAGGACGGCGTGATCACCGCAGTTGGTCCACGCGACACGACCCAAGTTCCTTCCGCCGCCGTCGTCTACGAGTTGCCGGGCGTGACACTGCTCCCCGGCCTGATCGACATGCACACACACCTCGACAGCGATCCGACGATGGGCGGCTTTACGGGTATTGGCCTGCCGGACGCCTATGCCGCCGTGATCTCTGTTCCGAGCGCCAAAGCGACGCTGGACGCTGGCTTCACCACCGTGCGGAATGTCGGCTCGGGCAACTGGGACGACATCGCGCTCAAGGCCGCCATCGACATGGGCAAGGTGCCAGGGCCCCGCATCGTGCCGGCAGGCTACTCCTTCGGCGCGACGGGCGGACATTGCGACATCACCGGCCTGTCGCCGTCCTTCAACGCCGCGAGCCCCTACAATGCCGACAGTCCGGACGAAGGCCGCAAGCGCGTGCGCGAGATCCGCAAGTACGGCGCCGAGGTGATCAAGATCTGCGCCACGGGCGGGGTCTTCTCCCACAACACCGAGCCGGGTCAGCAGCAACTCACACTCGCCGAGATGAAGGCCATCGCCGAGGAAGCCCACATGTGGGGCCTGAAAGTGGCCGCCCACGCTCACGGCGCCACCGGTATCCGCGATGCGGCGCTCGCCGGCATCGACACGATCGAGCACGCCAGCCTGATCGACGATGAAGGCATCGCGGCGGCAAAGAAGATGGGCACCTGGCTGTCGATGGACATCTACAATACCGACTACACGCAGAGCGAAGGCCCGAAGAACGGCGTGATGGAAGACAATCTCCGCAAGGACCGCGAAGTGGCGGAAGTCCAGCGCCAGGGCTTCAAGCGCGCGCTCGCAGCCGGCGTGAAGATGGTCTACGGCACGGATTCCGGCGTCTACCCCCACGGCGACAACGCCAAGCAGTTCGCGGTCATGGTCCGGTATGGCGCAACGCCGCTGCAGGCGATCCAGTCCGCAACGGTCAACGCCGCCGACGCGCTCGGCAAGAAGGGCAAGGTCGGCGTGGTAGCGGCGGGCGCGTTCGGCGACCTCGTCGGCGTGAAGGGCGATCCGACCCGAGACGTGACGCTGCTGGAGAAGCCGGCCTTCGTGATGAAGGGCGGTGAGACGGTGGTGGGCGGGGAGTAGCCACGACCGACGCAATCCAGGCAGGCCAATGCGGGTTAGCGTCACAACCTCTGGGGAGGAATAGATGCGGATAGTCCTGATCGTCCTTCTCGCTGGCCTGATTGCGCCTGTCGCCGTGGCGCAGGACGCATGGCATGTTGCACGCACCCAAGAAGGACGCCCCGATCTTCAGGGCGTGTGGGTAACCGAGTTCGTGACCCGGACGGAGCGGACGAAGGAAGCGACGACACTCGAAGTCTCTCCCGAGGAAGCCAGGCGGATCGCCGACGCCATCGTCGCCCGCAGCCAGGCAAACCCCGTGTCCGATCCTGACAACGCCTTGTATGGCTACGACCAGCTTGCAAAAGTGGGTGGCGTGTTCCGCTCATCGCTGATCGTCGACCCGGCCGATGGAAAGATTCCGTATTCGGTAGCCGGCCGCGTCGTCGCCGATCGCTTCGACCGTCTTGAAAGCTACGGCTTCGACAACCCGGAAGAGCGGCCGCCCTACGAACGGTGCACGTCCGGCCTCGGCGCGGCGCCGATCCGCACGCTCACCATCTTCATCCCGACCCAGATCGTCCAGACGCCCGACCATGTCGTGCTTTGGACCGAGGACGTGCAAGGCGCGCGCATCATTCCCATGGGCGCCGCTTCAGGTGCAACCATTCCGAGGTTCGAAGGCCATGGCTCCGGCCAGTGGGACGGCGACACGCTGGTGGTGGAGACGACCAATTTCCGGACCGACGATACCGCCCGGCCCGACTCGGGCCCGCCGATTGTCCTGCGTCAGACGACCCGTATCATCGAGCGTTTCACGCGCACGGCGCATGGCACGCTGCTTTACCAGTACACGGTTGACGACCCCGAACTCTACACGATGCCATGGCGCGCCGAATTCGAGTTCCGGCTTGCAGACCCGGGCGCTGTCTATGAATACGCCTGCCACGAAGCCAATCATTCGATGACCAGCATGCTCCAAGCAGGCCTGCTCGGACGCCAGCCAAAGCACCCGGCCGAGTAGCGGGCCCTACACCTCGATCAACAGCGCCGTCGCATCGTCGCTTGTCTTGAACCGCCCAATCTTCGCATCGTCTTCCGGCGAGGCTTCCATCTCGCGCAGTTCGCGCATCAACGCGCCGAGACCGTGCTCCAGCACCGCGTCGATCAGGCCTTCGTCCGTGTACCGCCCGTAAGGCGACACCAGCCGATAGAACCCGTCCGTCATCACCAGCACCTTCGTGCCCGCCGGCGCATCACAGCTCTGGTGCACGATGTGGTCGGCAGCCTCCGGCTGCACGCCGAACACCCAATAGCCATCGCGCGTATTATGGATCGCGCGCACGTCCTGCAGCCATTTCAGCCGATCCGCCGGCGTCATCGCCATCACGGTCTTCGCGCGGCCCTGCTCGTCCGCTGCCTTGCCTGCTTCGCCGAACACAGTCACCACGCCGCCAGGCGCTTTCACGATGGCGATGGAATCGCCGAGCGTCGCGCCTTCCAGCCTGCCCTTGCCCAGTCTGTCCAGGCGATGGCGCACCCATGTCGCGGCGGCCGTCGGATAGCTCGCCAGTGGCGCATCCTTCAGCGGTATCTTCACTTCACGCTCCACCGCCGTACGCAGGCGTGGCAGCAGGCGCGCAAACCACGCCTGCGGAATCTCCCGCGCATCGGCAGGATGACGAACGATGGCCTCGGCAAAGATCTCGGCATAGCGCGCCGCGTCCGACTCCGCTGCGGAAAAAATGCGCACCGGCCCCACATCCGTCGCGCCATCGATCACGCAGGCCCAGCCCGCCGCCTCGTCGAACGCATAGCGATCATCGCCCGTGCCGGTTTTCATCCCCCCGCCCAGCTTCGAGCCAGGAAAGGAAATCGAGTCGATGAGTTTCATGCAACGCTCCGCGGGCGAGCGCCTTCCTATGTGGTCATGGCGATGGAAGGAAGCTCGGCGAGCTACGCCACCCTCGTCTTCAGGGCCTGCGAGAAATCCGACAGGGTCTGGATGTAGTCGCCGCTTTCGCGGAGGCGCTGGACGTAGAGCTCGAGAATCTGCCGGGCCGCGACGCCGGCTTCGAGGCCGCACTTCTCCGCCTCTTCGGCAAACAGCTTCTTCGACTCAGGATCCAGCCTGACGGTCAGCGGTTGGCGGTTGGCTGTTTTGGACATGGGAGATTCCATTGGCAGCTGTCAGGAGCTCCCCGACGCCTCTAGCGAGAATGACCTTGAATGCATTGCCAAGACATTGCAATAGCACTGCATGGCCCGCCCACCGAGTGAGACAGAAACCAAGTCCTTCACGATCGTCCTGCCAGCGGACGCCGCGGAGAGCCTTGAGATTCTGGTGAAAAAGTCGAAGGGGAGTTACGGCGCCACGCGCGCCGAAGCCGCCAAGCTCATCATTCTCCAGCACATCCGTGCTCTGTGGGAATCCGGCAAACTGCCTGAGTGAAAGTCGGAACACTCCGTCCATCCACAACACAAGCCGAATTCGCGCGCCTCTTTTTTAAGGGCGCGTTAACCATTGGCGTCCAAACACACCTCTCAGCCGCCCTGAGCTGCTAAAAGCAGCTGTGAGCGGCGCCCGGCGAAGGAGGACGCGCCAATGGAAACGACTATCGACCCGATCGAATTCTGCCCTGCCGCCGCGTGCGCCGCCGCCATCGTCCGCATCGAAGGCTTTATCGACCATGTGACCCGCCTGATGGACGAGGCGCGGCTTGGCCGCTCGCCGGACCTGATGACGCAGCTCGAAGACATCTCCGACGAGTTGATCCTCGCCGCCGATGAAGCCCGCGATCGCCTCGCTCAGGTGCAAGCAATCTCCGCCGCCGGCGCCCTGGCGCAGCTGCTGGCAACGATCCGCGACGTGCGGATACGCGATGATGCCGAAGCGAAGCGCGCAAAGGACCTCGAGGCGAAGGCCGTCCGTTTCCTCGCCAGAGCGGGTCTCTACGACGCGCGATTTGCAAAGGCGCTCAGCGGCTCGAAACTTGGCGGACGGCTGCACGTTGCTTCGCGCGAAAATGTCCAGCGCCAGCTGTAATGAGGGCTGCCGCGCGTTGGCGAACAAGGCGCGATCAAGAATTTGCAGCGTGCGCCGCGACCTAGTCCCAGATCGGCTTGCCGAGATTGACAGTGCCCGCATCCGTCAGAATGCCGACGCCCGCGCCGATCAACGCTCCTGTGCCAACACCCACCGGTCCGCCGACGAGGCCGACGCCCGCACCAATCATCGCGCCCGAAATCCCACGATCGGCATTGGTCGTACCGCAGGCGGTGAGCAGCAGGACAGCTGCGCCGAAGACAATGATTTTCATGTTGATTTCCCAGTTGCTCCCGCAATAACCCCCGAGTTCGTCGCGGGTTCCGGATTTCTGAAGCTACAGGCGTTTGCGGCGTCAACACATGGGCCATGCATGACGGCCAAAGCCACACATATCGCGCTGCAGAGGGCCGCTGTTACCCCGCCAGTCGCGCCATCTCTGCGTCCGAAATCTCGTAATTGCCGTAGACGTTCTGCACGTCGTCGCAGTCCTCAAGCTCTTCGAGCATCTTCATCAGCTTGTCGGCGTTCTCGCCTTCGACACTGACCGTGTTGACCGGCTTCCAGATCAGCGCGGTGGATGTCGCCCCCGTCTTGATCTTGCCTTCAAGCGCTGAGGCTACCTCGGCAAGGTCCGCTCGCGCCGTGTAGATGTAGTGGCCGTCCGCGTCGCTCGACACGTCGGAGGCGCCTGCGTCGAGGGCTGCCTCCATGATCGCGTCTTCGCTGCCGGCGTTCAGCGGATAGATGATCTCGCCGACATGTTCGAAGCCAGAAGACACCGCGCCGGTTTGGCCGAGATTCCCGCCATGGTGGGTGAAGGCCGTGCGCACGTCGGTCGCGGCGCGGTTCTTGTTGTCGGTCGAGCATTCGACGATCAGGCCGACGCCGCCTGGCGCGAAACCTTCATAGCGGATCGCCTCGTAGTTGGCGCCGTCGGCCCCTGCGCCCTTGTCGATCGCGCGCTGGATGTTGTCCTTGGGCATCGACGCCGCCTTGGCGTTGTTGACGGCGAGACGCAGGCGCGGATTGAAGTTCACGTCCGCCATGCCGTTCTTGGCCGCGACGGTGATCTCCTTCGCCAGCTTGGAGAACAGCTTGGCCCTAGCCTTGTCGGCCTTGCCCTTGCGGTGCTGGATGTTGGCCCATTTGCTGTGGCCGGCCATGATCGATCTCTCGAAAGCGGGTGAGGAGCCCGCCGGGATACCCCACCGCTGCCGAAGTACGCAAGCAGCGCGAGGCAAACGGGGCCGCTTCTCAGGGGAACAGGAAGTAGCCGGTCAGCCCGGCGCCAGCCGCCGCCGGCCCCGCCAGCAGCATCATGATCAGGGCCGAATTGATCAGCATCGTCTGCCCCTTCATACGGGTCCGGTTCTTCTTCAGCGCTTCCTCATAGATGCGCGCCGTGTCCGCCCGGGCCTCGTGCAACGAACGGCCCGAGGCGATGTCCTCCAGCCAGTTGGCCGGATCGTTCCCCACCGTGGCGAAGGGCGATGGCCGCGCCGAAAGCGCCACCATCACGGTCGCCAGGAACGTCATCAGTCCTGCCCCCGCCGCCGCCAGCGCAATCGGCCGCAACCCTTCCGCGATCGCCGCGATGGCGCCCGCCATCAGCGCCACCGTCATCGAGCCATAGAGGTTGGTCAGCGACAGCGCGCGCTGGTCCGCCGCAAGCGCAAACTGCGTCTGCACCGCGAGCCGGGCCTCGGCTTGCCGCACGATTTCGGTTAGAACGTCGTCTGGAGCCTTCTCGAAGTCCATCTCGTCCCCGGTTCTGCGCGGGGCGAGCCTAGCGGGGGACGTGCAATGCCAAAAGAGCCGCCTGACGAAACAAAGCTGCGCCAGGGCGATGAAGGTCCAGGGCCGCTGTCCGCGGGGCTGAACCGGTTTCCCGCTGCGTCCGAAAGCCCGCGCTTCGAATATGACGTTTCGTCTGCCCGCGCGCCTAAAATGATGGCGAAACGTGGGGGGCCGGGCGGATTGATCCTTGCGCTTGTCGTGCTGGCGGCTGCCGCCGGGGCCGTCTGGTATTTCTTCTTCCGTTAGCGCATGTCGCGCGCGTTAACTCGGCGCCACGCGCGGTTTGGGACAGAAAGATCGATACTGAACGCCCTCCCAGCGCTCCGCGCGGACGAACCTCCTTGAGGGATTTGCGATGCCGAAAGATCCGCAGGACGAGGTCAAGCTCAGCACGGGAGAGCTGCTCTCCGTTCCGGAACGTGACGGCGAAGACCTGCCGGTCCTGTCGGCAAACGAAGAATTCGGAGCTGGCGAGCCGTTGGCCTCGGTTGAAGGACGAGCGCACGCCCCGGTCGCATCGCCCGTCACGGATCAGCCCGCGCCAAGCGCGCCTGCCCGCGGAACGGGCGGCCTCTTTCCCGGCATCGTGCTGGCGCTGATTGTGCTGGCCTCGGCGCTCGCCGCCGGCTGGTATTTCTTTCTTCGATAAATGCAGCTCCGCTGAAGGTCGCCATCCCGGGCGAGCGGGGTTATACCGCCCCAAACCGTGAAATCGCCGACGAAGATCGGCGGCTGCTCCTCCCTTGGGACGACACCATGACTGACGCCACACCCTTCACCGCCGACCCCGTCGCCGAGCTTGTCTCCCTGCTCGACCTCGAGCGGATCGAGATGAACCTGTTCCGCGGCCAGTCGCCCGATGATGGCGTGCGGCGCGTGTTCGGCGGCCAGGTGATCGCCCAGGCGCTCGTCGCCGCCTATCGCACGGTCGAGAACCGGGTCTGTCACAGCTTGCACGCCTACTTCATCCGCCCCGGCGACCCTACCGTGCCGATCCTCTACGAGGTCGATCGCGCGCGCGACGGCAAGAGCTTCACCACCCGCCGCGTCACCGCCGTCCAGCATGGCGAGCAGATCTTCAACCTCGCGGCCTCCTTCCAGGTACCGGAAGAAGGCTTCACCCACCAGTCCGCGATGCCGGCCGTGAAGATGCCGGCCGAGCTCAAATCGGAAGACGAACTGCGCGCCATGGCGAAGGACCACATCCCGAAGGAATTCCAGAAACAGTTCGCAAGGCCAAGACCCATCGAACTCAAGCCCGTCGACCCGCGCCAGATGATCTCGCCCGCCAAGACCGAACCGAAGAAGCAGATGTGGATGAAGGTCCGCGGCGCCGTCGACCCGAATAACTTCGCCCTGCAGCAATGCCTGCTCGCCTATGCCTCCGACATGGGGATCCTCGACACCGCCACCAAGCCGCACGGCGTCAACTGGTTCACCGGCGGCGTCCAGATGGCGAGCCTCGACCACTCGATGTGGTTCCACGAACCCTTCGACATCTCCAGCTGGCTCCTCTACGCGATGGACTCCCCCTCGGCCTCCGGCGCGCGCGGCTTCAACCGCGGCGAGATCTTCACGGAGGCAGGCAAGCTCGTCGCCTCGGTGACGCAGGAAGGCCTGATGCGGCCACGTGAAGCAAAGTTCAAGAATTGAAGTGAGGCAGTAGGGAATAGGCAGTAGGGAATAGGCAATAGGCAGTAGGCAGTAGGCAGTAGGGGAACATCGCTCTTCGCAGCGTTCCACTTACCTACTCCCTACTGCCTATTCCCCACTCCCTCACTTCATTCCCACCGCGCAATCATTTCTTAAACGGCGCAACCGAGCTTGGCGCGAAGCCTCGCGCATGATTTGACTCTGCCGGGGGCGTTCGGAGACTGCGATGACCCGCCTGACAGCGTCCCTCTCGCTAATTGCGCTGCTCGCTGCCTGCAGCGTCCCTCAGTCGGATCCGAACGCCGACACCGCGATGGTGACGCCGTCCTCCGCCGGTCTCACCTCCGACCCGAGCGAAACGCAGCCGCCGGAGATCGACACCGCCGCCGAACCTGCGCCGGGCGCCGAAGAGCCCGCGCCCGAAGTCCCGGCAGAACCTGCCTCATCCCACGTCGCGCTGAAATACCTGATCGGCGATGTCGATCCGGCCAGCGACCCGAAATTCGCCCGCATCCCCGATAAATACATCGGCGGTTCCCGCGTCTGGGGCCACAAGGACGCCGTCGACGCCTTCGTGCGCATGGCCGAAGACGCCGCGCAGAACGGCTACAAGCTGAAGGTCGTCTCCGCCTTCCGCTCATTCTCCGACCAGAAGAAGATCTGGGAGGACAAGTGGACCGGCAAGACGCTCGTCGGCGGCAAGAAACTCAACAACTCCATCTCCGATCCCGCGGCCCGCGCGAAGAAGATTCTCGAATACTCCTCCATGCCCGGCACCTCGCGCCACCATTGGGGCACCGACTTCGACATCAACAGTCTCGAGAACAGCTACTTCACCACCAACCGCGACGGGCGCCGCATCTATGACTGGCTGGTCAACCACGCCGCCAATTACGGCTTCTGCCAAGTCTACACCTCCAAGAAGGGCGAAGGCGCGCGGCCGACCGGCTACGAAGAAGAGAAGTGGCACTGGTCCTACGCGCCCGTGGCCTCATGGTATCTCAGGCAGTATCCCACGGATGTCGGCTATGAGCGCCTCACAGGCTTCCTCGGCTCGGACACGGCGCAGGCGATCGACGTGATCCCCAACTACGTGCAGGGCATCAACCCCGAGTGCGTGCAGTAGGCGAGACCCGCTTGATCCGCCGCAATGGGCGTGCTCCCTGACGACGGTCAGGATGGGGTTGGGGCATGCGCGCGATTCTTGCTTTCCTTGCGCTCACGCTTGCCGCCGCGCCGGCCCTCGCGCAGCCATCGCCGATACCCCGCACGGCGGAAGGACGCCCCGATTTCCACGGCTACTGGTTCTCCGGCTTCCTCACGCCGATGGAGCGGCCCGACACCTTTCCCACACTCGCGGTCCCGCCCGAAAGCACAGCCAGCCTCATCGCAAAGCTGAGAGAGGAGACAGACGAGGGCGAGGTCTACGATCCCGAATTCGACACCAACACCACCACGCCCGCCCTGCTCGACATCAATGGCGAGTTACGCTCGTCCTGGCTCGTCGAGCCCGCCGACGGCCAGCTGCCGCTCACCTCGCTGGCGAAGGCCGCGCTGAAGGGCGATGACTCGGGGTTCGACAATCCGGAGAACCGTCCCCCGCCTGAGCGCTGCATGGACGGCCTCGTCAACGCGCCGATCGCCGCGTCATTCCTGCTGATCCCGCTCCAGCTGGTACAGACGCGCGATGCAGTCGTCATGATGATGGAGGACATCGACCCCGCCCGCATCGTCACCCTCTCCACGCCATCGCGACCCGACGCCCTGCGCACACGCAGCGGCCAGTCGCGCGGCTGGTGGGACGGCGACACGCTGGTCGTCGAGACCGACCGCTTCGCCATCGCCAGCAAGCAGGGTCTCACCTGGAGCGGCGGCGCCTTCCTGACGTCCGACAGCAAGGTGATCGAACGCTTCAGCCTCGCCGGCGCCGACACGCTGCTCTACCAGTTCACCGTCGAGGACCCCTCGCTCTACACAAAGCCATGGCGCGCCGAATACGTGTGGAAGCGCATCCCCCGCCCCGCCTACGAATACGCCTGCCACGAAGCCAACCACGCGCTGATCCACATCCTCACGGCGGCAAGGCTCGGGAAGCAGGACGAGAAGGCAAAATAGATGACGTCGAACCGTCTGGAAGCCCGCGCTCGTGGTTCGACGGAGGCCGCTGCGCGGCTGCTCACCATGAGCGCCACTCTACTGCCGGTTGAAAAGCGCTCATCCTGAGCAGCGACCGAAGGGAGCGTCCTCTCACCCTGAGGAGCCGCCGACAGGCGGCGTCTCGAAGGGCGAAGGACGAGCGCGGGCTCGCCGCCGCCGCCCTCGCCCCACTCCTCACCAACACCTATCTCCTCAACATGTCGCGCAAAACCTTCTTCACCGTCGGCTATGAACACACCACGCAGGCCGGCCTCATCGCCGCCCTGCAGGCGCACGGCGTCAAACGCCTGATCGACACGCGCGATGTTGCCAACTCGCGCCGCGCCGGGTTCTCGAAAAAACTGCTCGCCGCCTCGCTCGATGAAGGCGGCATCACCTATCTCCACCTCCGCCCGCTCGGCACGCCGAAGGCAGGCCGCGACGCCAACCGCGCGGGCCGCATGGACGAGTTCCACCGCATCTACATGGCCCGCTTCAACCAGCCCGAAGCCCAGCTCGCCCTCCTCGAAGCCGAAGACCTCTGCCGCGCCTCCGCCACCGCCCTCCTCTGCTTCTGCGGCGACGCCGAAAAATGCCACCGCCACATCATCGCGACCGCGCTGGAAGCGAAGGGCCTGAAGCGGAAAGAGATCGCGTTCCGCTGAAATGAAAGCGCCCGCGTCGTTGCGGACGCGGGCGCTTCACATGCAGCCCTGAATTGTCAGCCCGGCTTCTTGAACCTCAGGATGAACTGGTCCGTCTTGCCGCGGATCGAGGCGTCGAACACGCCTTTCGTTCCATCGTCAGCCGGATTGTCCAGCACCTGGGATTCCTCCACGAACATGAACCCCGCCGCGAGCACTTCGGATTTCACTTTCGCCATATCGATGCGGTGCTTCTGCGCATCGAAATCGACGCCCTTCTCCGACTGGTGGTCGAGCACGACATAAAGCCCGCCAGGTTTCAGCGCGCCAAACACCGCCTTGTTGGCCGCGTTGATGTCGAGGTTGCGGCCGGGATTGTGCATGTCGTGATAGTTCTGCGAGGTCCACACGAGATCGAGCGGCTCTGGCGCCGGGATCTTCGTGAAGTCGGTGATGACCACCTGCACATTGCCGTAGTTCGCCGCATCGGCGGTGATCGCAGCAACAGGCGCCGCCGGCGGCGGTTGGCCTTCGCGCTGAACCGGGGCGCTGGCGAAGACATAGACCTTGCCGGTCGCGCCTGTCGCCTTCGAGAGAATGCGGGTCATGTAGCCGCCGCCGGGGATCAGCTCGCCGATCTTGTCGCCGGGCGAGACTTCGCCGAACGCGACCATATCGGCCGGCTTCCGGTTCACGTCGCGCTCGCTATCGGCTGCGGGACGCGCGGGGTCGGCAACCGCGGCGACGATGTGCGCCGAACTCGCCGTTGGCGCCGGAGCCGCCATGGTCTGGCAGGCGGCGGCGCCGAGCACGGCCGCAAGCGCCATCGAGCGCATCAGGGTGTTACGCATGTGGATGTCCTCCCAATCGCCGCACCGTCGGCGGCGTTGGGAGAAGAAATAGCGGAAGGATCGGGCGGCGACAATTCAGCGCCGCGTGATCGTCTAGCCATCAAGGAGAGGAACGACCTGGGAAAGCCTTCCACCGACCCGGATCGGCGCGACGCGAACGGCAAGTCCGGTCCTGTCGTCGGATTCGATATAGACGCCGCACATGGTCGCCGGTCCTTCGGCGGGCGACTTGCGTTCGACCGGCAGGCGTGTGGCGGCCCTCTGGACAAGCGGCCCCTTCTTCATGCCGATCACGCTGTCATAATCGCCGCACATCCCGGCATCGGTCTGGTAGGCGGTGCCTCCGGGCAGGATCTGCGCGTCCGCCGTCGGCACATGCGTATGGGCGCCGATCACCGCGGTGACGCGTCCATCGCAGAAGTGACCCATGATGTATTTCTCGGCCGTCGCCTCTGCATGAATCTCGACGACCACCGCATCGGCCACCTGCCCCAGCGGACATTCCTCGAGTGCGGACTGGACGCCCTGGATCGGATCGTCCAGCGACTCCATGAAAGCCGAGCCGTGGATCTGAACGACAAAAACCCGCTGGCCTTTTGGCGTGGTGAACAGCTGCGATCCGCGTCCGGGAATCTGCAGCGTCTTGGGATAATTGTACGGCCGCAGCAGCCGCGTCTCGCGCTCGATGTAGACGAGGGCTTCAGACTGGTCCCACGAATGGTTGCCCAGCGTGATGCAGTCGGCGCCGGCGTCGAACAGTTCGTTGGCGGTGGAAGCCGTGATGCCGAAACCGCCGGCGGCATTCTCGCCGTTGACGATCGCAAAATCGAGCTGCAGCTCGGCCTTGATCCGCGGAAGATGTTCGGCGACTGCGGCCCGGCCAGCACGGCCAACCACGTCACCGAAGAAAGCCAGACGCATGCTCACTCCTTGTCGAACCGGCTTACAGGACCGGCCCGCCAAGGGCAAACGCACACCGGGTCGCAGCGAACTGACAGGGGATCAGTAGACCCGCTCGATCTTGTCGATGGCATGGATTTCCCCGCCCCGGCAGAAGAAGCTGATCTTCTTGTACATCGGGTCCGGAACCGGCTCGCGATAGGCCACCCGTCCGGGAATCGGGGCGTTCGGCGCCGTCCGGATTTCAAGGATCAGCGTGTCGCCGGTCGACGCATCCGACCTCAGCACAATTGCCGTGTCCGTCGCCTCGACCAGTTGGACATCGACCTGAAGCTGGCGCGGCGCACGGCTGGTTCCCGGCATGTGATTGACCCAGGCATATGCCTCGGCGATCCGGTGCGGGCAGGCCATCTGTGCGAGCGCTTGACCGGTGGTTTTCGGGCCGGCCGCGCCGTCCGGCTGCGGCCCCGGCGCAAGACAGGCCGACAGCATCAGGGCGGAAAAGACCGGCAGGACCATGATTTTCAGCACATACGTCTCCGAATCAGCCCCCGACCCTATCATGATGCGATTCAACGCCGGATCGGGGTCATCGCCCCCGATTTTCCGCAGCAACCCGTAACCGATCGGCCGTTTCAATCGTACAGATGTGAACAGGCGCAGTCGCACCGGCCGTTTGCAGGCGCTAGAATACGATCGTCCACGCGCGGATAACCGCCCGGACGCCAAGGAAAAGGACGACGCGAGATGGACCTGAAGTTCCGCCGCAATCCCGACTACCAGACGCTGCGTGACGAGGTCACGCCCGAGCGGATGTTCATGGACCGCCGCCACATCCTGTCCGCCGCCGGCTTCCTCGGCGCCGGCTCGATCCTTGGCGCGCTGCCGGCCTGCTCCGAGCCGGAGCAGACGCCCATCGCGCCAGCAACCGCCGGCGGCCATGCCGCGCCCGGCGCCGCGCTGACGGCGAAGAAGACGGCGTTTGCTGTCGCCGGAGGCGCGACTGTCGAGGAGGCGTTCGCGGGCTACTGCAATTTCTACGAGTTCGGCACCAGCAAAGAAGATCCGCCCCGCTACGCCAACCTGATGAAAGTCTCACCCTGGCAGGTGACGGTCGAGGGCGAGACCGATGCGCCGGGCGCCTACGCCCTGAACGACCTGATCGATTATTCAAAACTCGAAGAGCGCATCTATCGCCACCGCTGCGTCGAGGCATGGTCGATGGTCGTGCCGTGGGTCGGCGTGCCGATGCACAGTGTGCTGGCGAAGCTCAAGCCGAAATCGACCGCGAAGTTCGTGCAATTTGAAACCTATCTCAACAAGAAGGAAATGCCGGGCACGAATCGTCCATCGCTGCAATGGCCCTATGTCGAGGGCCTGCGGATGGACGAGGCGAACAACGACCTCACGCTGTTCGCAGTCGGCGCCTATGGCAAGGCGCTGCAGAAACAGAACGGCGCGCCGTTGCGGACCGTGATGCCGTGGAAGTACGGCTTCAAAGCCACCAAATCCGTCGTGAAGATCCGCTTCCTCGCGACGCAACCGGCAACAGCCTGGAACAAGGCCAATGGCGGCGAGTACGGTTTCTATTCCAATGTAAATCCGAACGTCTCGCACCCGCGCTGGAGCCAGGCGTCCGAGCGCGTGATCGGCGGCAAGGGCGGCTTCAACGAACGGCGCGACACCGAAATGTTCAACGGCTACGACAAACAGGTCGCCTCGCTCTATGCCGGCATGGACCTGAAACGGAACTACTGAGCGGGCCGAAGCACACACGATGGCCCACAGCCCTCTTCTTCGTTCATTCGGCAAGCACTGGCTGAAGCCGTTGACGCTCGTGGCGCTGATCGCGCCATTTGCGTGGCTGGCCTACCAGTGGGCGATGATGCTGGCGGGCCTGCCCAACGACATGGGCTGGAATGTCGGCCAGTGGACGCACCGCTATCTCGGCGACACGGCGATCCGCATTCTCTTGGTTACGCTCGCCATCAGTCCGATCCGCGACATCACCGGCTGGGCGCCGATCGTCGTGATCCGGCGACGCGTCGGGCTTGCGGCGTTCTTTTACGCAGCACTCCACCTGCTCGCCTATTTCTGGCTCGACCGGAACTGGTCGCTTCCCGGCCTGATTGCCGACGTGACCCTTCGCACCTACATCATGCTCGGCATGGCGGCGCTGACGCTGATGATCCCGCTTGCGGTCACGTCGAACAATTCCTCGATCCGCAAGCTCGGGCGCAAGACGTGGGACAGGCTGCACTGGCTCGTCTATCCCGTTGCCATCCTCGCCGTGACGCACAACCTCCTGATGGTGAAGATCGTCGAAGGCGACCCGACCATCCACGCGGTCATCCTCGGCGTCCTGCTGCTCTGGCGCGTCGGACGGTGGGTGATCGGCAAGCTGAGGAAGCCGCAGGAGGCGGCGGCTTAGGCGACCGGCATCCACCGGTCGCCCTTGCGCTTGTTGCACGTGGCATGAGCAAGCTGAATGTTCGCCGCCTCGTCACCACCACCTTTCGCGCGCGGGCGGATGTGATCGAAAGTCGGACGCATCTTCCTCCAGATCGTCGCGTGGGATACGTCGAACCGCCCTTTCGGCATTGGTTCGCCGCAAATGGCGCAGCGGCCTTCCTGCTTGAGCCAGAGATCGTCGAACATGCCCATGGCTAGCTTCTCACAACTCCGCCGGCACATTCCAGCCGCGTCGCGCGCAGGCCGCCAGCACAGTGTTGCGCAGGAGGCAGGCGACGGTCATCAAGCCGACGCCACCGGGAACAGGCGTGATCCAGCCGGCCGCTTGGCGGCATTCGTCGAAGTGAGCGTCACCGACGACGCGCGTCTTGCCCTCGCCCTTCTCGGGCGCGGGAATGCGGTTGATGCCGACGTCGATGACAACCGCGCCCGGCTTCACCCAGTCGCCGCGGATCATGTTTGGGCGCCCCACGGCGGGGACGAGAATATCCGCAGTCCGGCAGAGAGCCGGAAGGTCATCGGTCTTCGAGTGTGCGAGTGTGACGGTGCAGTTCTCGGCGAGGAACAGCATGGCGGAAGGCTTGCCCACCAGGATCGAGCGCCCGATGACCACCACATGCTTGCCGGACAGATCATCGCCCAGCGCATGTTTCGCCATGATCACGCAGCCGGTCGGCGTGCAGGGGCGCAGTCCCGGCTTGCCGAGGAAGAGACGCCCGGCGGAGAGTTCAGTGAGACCGTCGACATCCTTGGCAGGGTCAATCTTCTCGAGGGCCTTCCCCTCGTCGAGGCCCTTTGGTAGCGGCAGCTGCAGCAGGATGCCATCAACGTCTGGATCGGCGTTGAGGGCGGAGAGTTCAGCCTCAACCTCGGCCTGCGTGGCGGAAGCGGGAAAGCGCTTCGTGATCGAGCGCATGCCGGCGGCTTCGGTCTTCTCGCCCTTGGACTTTACATAGAGCGCGCTGGCGGGATCATCGCCGACCAGCACGACGGCGAGGCATGGCTTGCCCGGCAGTTTCGCAACGGCGGCGGCCACCGCGTTGCGCACTTTCTCCGAGACGATCTTCCCGTCGATCAATTCAGCCGGCATTCGTCTCTCCCGTCAGTCTCCACGCCGCCGCTATAGACGGATCGGCGGAGATTCGCACGGGTCTTGCAGGTCGGCTGTCGTTCAGAACGGGACCAGTGTGATCAGGCGGGGAATCGCATAGCCCTGCAGGAAACCGATGATCAGGATCAGCGCAAACAGCGACAGGTCCAGCGCGCCGATGCGCGGCAGAATGCGCCTCAGCGGCCGGCACAGCGGCTCGACGATGCTGCCGCAGAACTGCATGATCTGCCGGGTCGTCGGGTTATACTGCTGCACCACGCCGCCGATGATCAGCCAACCCATCACCACATAGACGATGATGACGATCTGCAGCAGCCACAGTACCGGCGAGATGAAATAGACGAAAAGCGCCCCGAGCAGTTCTCTCACGTCCGTCTCCCGTCCAGCAGCGTCACGGCGCGTGACCTAGCTCATTTCGTGAAAGATAGGATACCCTAGGTAAACGTCTGGAAAATGCCCGAAGGCTGGTGGAGCCGAGGGGAATCGAACCCCTGACCTCGTCATTGCGAACGACGCGCTCTCCCAACTGAGCTACGGCCCCGTTTCCGGGCCCCGGCGAGGCCGGGATTTGGGAGCGCGTGTGCTAGTCCCGCCGGGAGCGTCCGTCAAGGATCGGGGCGAGGCGCCCTAAAGCCGCTGTTAAGGCCTGTGACGCAGTCTTGCGGCCATGCGCCATCTCCTCCCCCTCCTCGCCGCCGCCGCCCTTGCCGGCAAGGCCGCAGCCGCGCCGCCGGCGGGCAAGGAGGCCGAGATCGATCCGCAGGCCAAGCGGATCTCGGGGTCCGAGAATTATGTGCCGACATTCGGCCTGCGCGCCTCGATCGCGCGGGGCTTCAAGGTGCATGGCGTGATGGCGGTGGATGCCGGCCTTGATGCGCCCAGGGAGGAAACCCGCAAGATGTGTGCAGCGATCCGTCCGCGCCTGACCAGCGCAATGCGCGACGCGATCCTCAACTACGCCTCGCTGTCCTATGTCGTCGGCGAGAAGCCGGACGTCGATATCCTGTCCGCCCGCCTGCAGAAGGCCGTGGACGGCGTGCTCGGCAAGGGTCTCGCGCGCGTGGCGCTGGCGAGCGTGATCATCTTCGATTGAGGCGGCGCTACCCGGCCGCCTCATCCATGAAGGCTGCGAGTTCGACGTCCTTGTCGGTGACGCCGCCGGCGTCGTGCGTCGTCAGCACCGCCTCCACCTTGTTGTAGACGTTCGACCACTCCGGATGATGGTCCATCTTGTCGGCCTTGAGCGCGACGCGCGTCATGAAGCCGAAGGCGGCGTTGAAGTCCTTGAACCTGAATTGCTTGGTAATGGCGTCGCGGCCTTCAACCGCCTTCCAGCCCTTGAGTCTGGCAATGGCATCGGCTGCGCCTGTCCGGTTGGTCATGGGGCGGCTCCTTTCCGAAACCTTAACCCGCAAACGGGCAACCACCAGATGCGATGCAACGGTTAATCAGCTTGCTTGGTTCATGGTGAGCTGGAAGATCCAGGGGAGACCGCCCGTGACCCATTTCCTGCGCTCGGACAAGAATCCGGACGGCCACAAGCTCGAAGACCTGCTGATGCAGCTGCGAGCGGACATCCTGCACCGTTGCGAGGTCATCGCGGCGGACACCAGGCCGGAAGCGCTGCAGGTCATGGCGAACAATGTGAAAATCCTCGGGCATCTCAGCGATGCCATCAACTCAGCGCTGGATTCGACACGCGTGCTCGACCGCGCCTTTGGCCCCTCGCAGGCGGCCCATGGCGGCCTGCCCCGCATCGGCAAGGCCGACGCCGCCTGATCGGGCTTCAGCCGGCGCCTGAGACAAAATAAAGCCAGGTTCCGTCCTCGGCGACACCCAGCACATAGCCGGGCCAGACGTCTCCGTTGCGGATCGCCTCCGCCTGCCCTTCGCCCAGCAGCTGGTCGATGTCGCGCGCGGCGGCAGGCGTGATCTGGTCTGTCCGCAGCGTCGCCATGAGCGGCCAGATATAGACCTTGCCGCGCGCGCTTGGTCGCACAGCGTAGGGAGACGCGAGCAGTCTTTCCATCTGCGCCATCGGCCAGTCGCCCGCGCGCATCTTGAGATACCAGTATTCGCTGTGGCTCATCCCGGCATTGTTGGAGCGGAAGCCCGGCGTCTGCTCCGCCAGACTCGCCATGTCACGATACGTGCCGGTCGCGCCGATTTCGCGCAGCTGCGCGACGGTTGCAGCGACAGTGGGCGGCAATGGCGCCTGTGCTTGCTGCGGGAGGTCCACAACAGCCGCGCCAACCGGCTCAGGCGCTGGCGGCGGTTCGCAGGCCGCGGCGAGCAGGCTCGCGGCGATACATGCGCTCAGAACGATTCTGCGGAGCGGCGGGAAGTTCAAAGAGGTCGCGTTCCAATTCATCCAGCGCCTTCGTGCCTTTGTGCTGGCTTCGTGCCTTTGTGTTTCGTTCTGAAGAGAAACACAAAGGCGCGAAGATTGACACGAAGGACACCAGGCGCGCGTCCGACAAGTCAGAAAGTGATGCCGACGGCGCGGGACAAGTCCTCCAGCAGCTGCTCTTCCGAGAGGACCTTGATCGTCGTCATGCCCATGTCGCGGGCGGGCTTGAGGTTGATGCCGAGGTCGTCGAGATAGACGCAGGCTTCGGGCTTCACGCCCAGCGCATCGCACATCATCAGGTAGATGCGCGGATCGGGTTTGCGTAACCCGGCCTTCGAGCTTTCGATCACATGGTCGAACAGGGTGAAGACCTCAGCGATCTGCTGGGCCTTGTCGCTGGACGACGACATGCCGGCGCCCTTGCCGGTGGGCGCGTTGTTGGTGATGCAGCCGACCTTGAAGCGCGCCTTGCACGCCTTGAACGCATCAACCACGCGCGGACGCAGATCGCCTGACAGCAGCGCGAGCACGTCGGCGCCGCGGATGTCGTGGCCGAGCACATTTGCTTCGTCGGCAAAAAGCCTGTCGAAGGTCGCAGCATCGACGTCCGAGCGTTCGATCTTCGCCCAGGCATTCGTGTCCGGGTTCACCGAATTGATCCGGCGGATGATGTCGTGCGGCAGGCCACGCTCGCGCTCATACCTGTTGAAGGCGTCGAACGGCGAGGTGGTGAACACGCCGCCAAAGTCCCAGATCACCGCCTCGATCGCCATCGCCATGCCTTTTCGGAATGCGTCGGGGATAGCGATCCATTGCCATATAGGCAACGGCGCTCCCTGGTGGGAGCGCCGCCCTGTTTCAGCTCCGAAATACTACTTCTTGATCGTGTCTGTCTGCTGGCCGGTGGCTGCCAGATCCGGATCTGGTTCGTGCCCCGTCACGTATTCGCCCTTGGCCAGCTTTGAGTTCCACATGCTGTAGGCGAAATACACCACGAGGCCGAGCACGAGGTAGACGCCGAAGAACTGCGCCGTGGTGAAGCTGATCGCGAACAGCGGGCGCGCTTCCGGGTCCTTCAACAGGTCCCAAGTCAGATAGGCGCACATAAGCGCGCCCGCGATCGGAACGATAGGGAACAAGGGGGCGCGGAAGGGGCGCGCTAGGTTGGGTTGGGCGACGCGCAGATAGATCACGGTGAGGCAAACAATGGCGAACGCCACGAGCGAGCCGACGTTGGTGAGGTTCGACAGCGCATCCAGCGGCATGAAACCTGCCGCAATGGCGACGAAAAAGCCGACGATGAGCGTGTTGATCCACGGCGTCTTGAAGGTCGGGTGGACCTTTGAGAAGATGCCCGGGATCAGGCCATCGCGCGACATCGTGTAGAAGACACGCGTCTGGCCGAACATCAGCACCAGCATGACTGACGACAAGCCCGCGATCGCGCCGACCTTCACTAGGATGGCGAACCAGCCAAGACCGATCTGGTCCACCGCCATGGCGATGGGCGCGGCCACGCCGAGCTGATCATACGGCACGATGCCGACCAGCACGATTGACGTAAGGATGTAGAGGATCGTGCAAACGATCAGCGAACCGATGATGCCGATAGGCATGTCCTTGGCGGGGTTCTTCGATTCCGCGCCCGCGGTCGAGACCGCCTCGAAGCCGAGATAGGCGAAGAAGATCACAGAGGCGCCGCTAATGATGCCTTCATAGCCATACTTGCCCTGGACTTCGTCGGTTCCCGGCACGCGCTCGGGGATGAAGGGCGTCCAGAGTTCAGGCTGCACATAGAAGGCGCCGATCACGATGAATGCGATCACGACAGCGACCTTGATCGCTACGATCACGTTGTTGACCTTGGCGGATTCTGAAACGCCAAGCGTCAGCAATACTGTCACGGCCAGCACGGCCAGAAGCGCAGGCAGGTTCACGACGCCTTGCCCGACAACGTCGCCGGCCTTGTTTGTCACCGCCTCGCCTGGGGCCTTGAGCATCTCCGGCGGCAGGACGATACCCATGTTCTCGGTCAGGAGGCTGGTGAGATAATTGGACCAGCCAACAGCAACTGTCGAAGCGGCGAGGCCATACTCGAGCAGCAGCAGCAGACCCATCACCCACGCCGCGAGCTCGCCGACCGATGCGTAGGAGTACGAGTAGGCCGATCCGGAAACGGGCAGAGCTGACGCCAGTTCAGCATAGCAGAGCGCGACGAAGCCGCAGAGCGTGCCGGTGATCACGAACGACAGGACGATAGCTGGCCCGGCGTCGTTGGCGGCCGCGGTGCCAGTCAGGACGAAGATGCCGGTGCCAATGATGCAGCCGATGCCAAGCAAGATCAGGTTGATGGGACCCAGCGTCCGCTTCAGCTCCCCGCCCGCATGCTCCGCCTGAATTTGCGCGACCGACTTCCGGGCGAAAAGCTGCCCAAGACCACGTCCTGCCATGAATATCCCTCCGTCGCGGTTTCCCCGGGGACCCGCCTATGTTCGCCGGGACGTTAGCTGTCCCCTTGTGCGCCTGCAACGGTGCGCTTTTTGCCTGCTGACAGACCGAATCTTCCACCCAGACCGGCCAGAAATACGCGTTCGTGCTCAGATATCGATCGTTCCGGGGTCGCTGAAGCGTAGCCATGGTCCCTTGAAACGGGGGTCGGTCCTCCGCCGGCGGTCCGGCCCGAAATACGCCGGAACGTCGATGAACGACCGGCGGCGTTCGATCACGGCATTCATCCGGTTGGCGACGTCGACCGCGCGGATCGGCTTCACCAGGAACTCGTCGACCCCGGCATTCACCGCATCGATCACCCGGCTGCGCTCCGAATAGGCGGTGACCATGATGATGGGCAGGAAGGGGTTGTGGCTCTCTGGGGCGCGCCTGACATGGCGGCAGAAGTCGATGCCGTCTAGGCCGCCGAGCTTGAAGTCGACGAAGGCCAAGTCGATCTCGCCGCCCGCGACGATGCCGATCGCCTCGTTGTAATCGGCCGCCTCATCAATCCGGCGCATCCCGAAGCTGACGAGGATAGCCCGCAGCACCCCGCGCATGTGCGCGTTGTCGTCGAGGATCAGCGCTGTTACGCCTTCCAGAGCCATAACCCACGATGTCCCTTGGTCGCCCATCCCGTGCGACTGCCTGCTCGTCCCCGCCGCAGGCCTCACTTCAAAATTCATGCGGGTCTTGCCGCATTTACTTTGGCGGATGGGTCTAGACTTTTCGCAGGGCAAGACAAGACCAATTGTTGGTAAGGAAAGAGGCCTGGGCGCATAATGGGTACCTGACTTCGACTGCCCGGCGGTGCAGGTCTTGCTTGCCGCTGCGGCGACTGGATACCGCCTGACGCGCGGCGGGACTTTGGCTAGAAGCAGGGTGGGCTGCGATATGAAGGACAGGATTTGACCGCGACACAGGACGATATCCGGCAACTCTCCCGCGGCCGCGTCCTCGTGGTCGGTGACGTCATGGTCGATCACTATGTGTCAGGAAAAGTCTCGCGCGTGTCCGACGAGGCGCCTGTTCCGATCGTGCAGGTGACCGACGAGCGCTGGACGGCGGGCGGCGCGGCCAATGTGGCGGCGAACATCGCAGCCCTTGGCGGCAAGGCGATCCTCATTGGCCTGACAGGGACCGACGCGGCCGCCTCGACACTGGCCGGCATTGTGGGCGCGATGGGCGGCGCGGTTGAAGCGCACCTGGTGGCCGATGCTTCCCGGCCAACGACGCTCAAGACACGCTACATGGGTGGGCAGCACCAGATGGTGCGGGTCGATCGCGAGATGGGGGCCGCGATGTCGCGCAGCACCGAAGACCGGCTGGTCGATATCATCGCGGACGTAGCGGACGACTGCGACGTCATCATGGTGTCTGACTACGCCAAGGGCGTGCTGAGCGACCGCGTGCTGGCCGCCATCATGCAGCAGGGTCAGCGCGCGGGCGTCGGCATCGTCATCGATCCCAAACGCACGGACTGGAGCGCCTATCGCGGCGCCAGCCTCATTACGCCGAACCGCAAGGAGCTGAACCTTGCAACACGCACGGCATGCGGAACCGATGCGGAATGCCTTGAGGCCGCTGAGGCCGCGATCGCGACGACGGGTGCTGCAATCCTCCTGACGCGCTCTGAGCAAGGCATGTCGCTGTTCCGCGCAGGACAGGCAGCTGTTCACCTGTCAGCCAAGGCGCGCGAAGTGTTCGATGTGTCGGGCGCGGGCGACACGGTGGCGGCGACGGTCGCGCTGAGCCTTGCCAGTGGACAGGCGACGGAACTGGCCATGCAGCTGGCGAATGTCGCGGCGGGCGTCGTGGTGGGCAAGCGGGGGACAGCGACAGTCTCGCCCGCGGAAATCATCGCCGAACTGGATGCAGGCCATCGCATGACGGCCTCATTCCCGGGGGCGATCAGCCTGACTGATGCGAAGGCGCTGCGCGAGACCTGGGCGCGCGAGGGGCTCAGCGTGGGCTTCACCAATGGATGCTTTGACATCCTGCATGCGGGCCATGTCGCCCTGCTCCGCCAGGCGGCCGGCGCCTGCGACCGGCTGATCGTTGCGTTGAACACGGATGCTTCGGTTAGTGCGTTGAAGGGGCCAGCACGTCCGGTGCAGTCCGAAGACGTGCGCGCGGCGGTGATGGCGGCTGTGAAGGGCGTAGACGCGGTCATTCTGTTCGGTGAGCCGACGCCTCTGGAGGCCATCCAGGAACTCCAGCCTGACGTGCTAGTGAAGGGGGCTGATTACGCCGAGGACCAGATTGTCGGCGCCGATATCGTCAAGACGCGCGGCGGACGGGTTGTCCGCGTCGGCCTGGTCGAGGGCCAGTCGACGACCAAAGTGATCGAGAAGTCGCGCAAGCCCTGATGCACCCGCATCGGAACGAGCTCGCCGCGTGCCGACGCTTGACTTTGCGTCCCTAGCAGCGACTAAGCCTGCCTTGGACGGAAGCGTCCCACAATTCTGGAGTGCGCCATGCGCGTGACGATGATCGGGGCGGGCTATGTGGGCCTGGTGTCCGGGGCCTGCTTTGCCGATTTCGGCCATACCGTCACCTGCGTCGACAAAGATCCGGGCAAGATCGACCGGCTGAAGGATGGCGTGATGCCGATTTTCGAGCCGGGGCTGGCCGAGCTTGTCGGCTCGAACGTCAAGGAAGGCCGGCTGTCTTTCACGCTGGACGCGCCAGACGCCATCCGGAACGCTGACGCCATCTTCATCGCGGTGGGCACGCCCTCACGCCGCGGCGATGGGCATGCCGACCTCTCGTACGTGTATGCCGCCGCAAAAGAGATCGCGGAGCACATGGAAGGTTTCACCGTCGTCGTCACCAAGTCGACCGTTCCGGTCGGCACGGGCGACGAGGTCGAGGAGATCATCCGCAAGACCAACCCGAATGCGAAATTCGCCGTCGTCTCCAACCCGGAATTCCTGCGCGAGGGCGCGGCAATCAACGACTTCAAGCGGCCGGACCGCATCGTCGTCGGGACTGACAGCGAAGAGGCCCGCGAAGTCATGCGCGAACTCTATCGCCCGCTGTTCCTGAACGAGACGCCGCTGGTCTACACGTCGCGGCGCACGTCCGAACTGATCAAGTACGCCGCCAACGCCTTCCTCGCGGTGAAGATCACCTTCATCAACGAGATGGCGGACCTCTGCGAGAAGGTCGGCGCCAATGTGCAGGATGTGTCCAAAGGCATCGGCCTGGACAACCGCATCGGCAAGAAGTTCCTCCATGCAGGCCCAGGTTACGGCGGCTCGTGCTTTCCGAAGGACACCCTGGCGCTGACCAAGACTGCGAACGACCATGGCAGCCCCGTGCGCATCGTCGATACGGTCGTGCAGGTGAACGACGCGCGCAAGAAGGCGATGGCCGGCCGCGTCATCAAGGCCTGCGGCGGCAGCGTGAAGGGCAAGACGATCGGCGTGCTCGGCCTCGCCTTCAAGCCCAACACGGATGACATGCGCGATGCGCCCTCGCTCGACATCATCCCCGCGCTTCAGGCCGCCGGCGCACGCGTGAAGGCCTACGATCCGGAGAGCATGCACGAGGCCGGCAAGATGCTGACCGAGGTGGATTTCTGCGACGGCCCCTATCACGCTGTCGATGGCGCCGATGCGATGGTGCTGATCACCGAATGGGACCAGTTCCGCGCGATGGACTTCGACCGCGTCAAGAAGCTGATGAAGACGCCGACTGTGGTCGACCTGCGCAATGTCTACCAGCCCTCGGACATGAAGCGGCGTGGCTTCAACTATGTCAGCGTCGGGCGCCCGTAAGGCGTTACGCTTTACACGACGCCCGGCTGCCCGCATCACTCGCGCTGATCGATCAGCGATGCGAGGCGGCATGACCCGGGCTAGCTCACTTCTGGAAAACCGCGCGCTCGTCACGGGCGGCTCGGGCTTTCTCGGCTCGCACCTGTGCGACCGGCTGCTGGCGCGCGGGCAGGACGTGCTGTGCGTGGACAATTTGTTCACCGGGCAGAAGCGCAATGTCGCCCACCTGCACGGCAATCCGCGATTCGAGTTCCTGCGCCACGACGTGACGTTTCCACTTTTTGTGGAGGTGGACCAGATCTGGAACCTCGCCTGCCCGGCATCGCCCATCCACTACCAGCATGATCCGGTGCAGACGACGAAGACGTCGGTGCACGGCGCCATCAACATGCTGGGCCTCGCCAAGCGTTTGGGCGCGAAAATCCTCCAGGCTTCCACCTCGGAAGTCTATGGCGACCCGGCCGTCCATCCGCAGACGGAAGACTACTGGGGCAATGTCAACCCGATCGGACCGCGGTCCTGCTATGACGAGGGCAAGCGCTGCGCCGAGACGCTGTTCTTCGACTATCACCGCCAGCACCGACTCCAGATCAAGGTGCTGCGTATCTTCAACACCTACGGTCCGCGCATGCACCCCAATGACGGGCGCGTGGTGTCGAACTTCATCGTGCAAGCGTTGAAGGGCCAGGACATCACCATCTATGGCGATGGGCTTCAGACCCGCTCGTTCTGCTATGTCGATGATCTGATCGAGGGGATGATCCGGCTGATGGACTCAGCTGACGACGTCACCGGCCCGATCAATGTAGGCAATCCCGGCGAGTTCACGATGATCGAACTAGCCGAGACCGTGCTGAAGCTCACGAAATCCAAGTCGAAACTCGTCAGGATGCCGCTCCCGGCCGACGACCCGAAGCAGCGCAAGCCCGACATCACCCGCGCCCGCAACACGCTGGGCTGGGAGCCGAAGGTGCAGCTTGAGGACGGACTCAAGGAAACCATCGGCTATTTCAGGAAGCTCCTCGACGAGTAGACTCAGGCGGCGAGTCGCGCGCGGACCTCGTCTGCGATCGCCAGCGATGATGTGAGCCCCGGACTCTCGATGCCGAACAGGTTCACCAGCCCTGCCATGCCGTGCAGCTCCGGTCCGTCAATGCGGAAGTCGGCTGCGGCCTCGCCCGGTCCAGAGAGCTTGGGACGGCAGCCCGAATAGTCGGGCGTCAACGCGCCGTCCGGCAGTCCGGGCCAGTAGCGGCGGATCGCGTCGTAGAAGATGTCCGCGTGCTGGGGATCGACCGTGTAGTCGATCTGGTCCGGGTCATCTGACGCAAGCCATTCGACATCCGGCCCGAACTTCATCCGGCCGCCAAGGTCAAGCGTCACATGCACGCCAAGGCCGCCATCGATCGGCGCCGGATAGATCAGCCGCGTGAAGGCGGGTCGCCCGGCGCATGCGAAATAGCTGCCCTTCGCGAGAACGAGCTTCGGAATGTGACCCGCCGGAAAACCTTCGATGCACTGTGCAATCCGCTGCGCATGCAGCCCGCCGCTGTTCACCAGCCGGCGGCAGGTGACCGTTGCCGCATCCGCGCCGCCCGCCATCACGCGAAACCCGCCGCCGGTGAGCGGCGCGATCTGCTCCACCGGGGCATTGAGCGCGACGGCGCCGCCATGATCCTCGATCTCGCCTCTCAGGGCGAGCATGTAGCCATGCCCATCGACGATGCCGGTCTCGGGCGACCACAGCGCAGCCGTGCACGCCAGCTGGGGCTCCCACGCCTTCGCCGTAGCCGCGCTGATCAGCTCCAACCCCTCGACGCCATTGCGCTGGCCGGTGCCGTGGATCGCCTCGATCTTCGCAATCTCCCGGTCTGACGTCGCCACGATCAGCTTGCCATACCGGCGATGGGCAACCCCGCGCTGGGCGAGATAGGCGTAAAGTTCTCGCCTGCCCTCAACGCACAGGCGGTGTCTCAGGCCGCCGGTGGTATAGTATATGCCGGCGTGGATGACCTCGGAGTTGCGCGAGGAAGTTCCCGTGCCGATCGCGGCGGCGGCCTCCAGCACCAGCACATCCTCGCCCGCCCGCGCGAACGCTGCCGCAACCGCCAGCCCGACAGCGCCTGCTCCCACGACGACGACGTCAACGTCCATTAACAAACCCTTGGCGGCCCGACCGGAACAAGCGCCGGAACCAGCAACTTTCCAGCGCTAACCTGTGATTTCGTTTTCCGATAATTACCTATGCGTGTGTAGCCTTTCGGTTGAGAGCCGAAAGGCCGGGTGATAGGCGCAGGCATGGCCGAGTTCGACAATCTTTATGCGCACGGGTTCGTGCGGGTGGCGGCAGCCAGCCCGCGCGTTCACCTTGCCGATCCGGCCAGCAATGCCCGCGAAACCATCGACCTGATGCGCAAGGCCGACAAGGCGGGCGCGGCGTTGGTCGTTTTCCCAGAGCTTGGCCTCTCCGGCTACACGATCGACGACCTGCATATGCAGTCCAGCCTGCTCGCCGCCGTGCGCGAGGCGATCGCGAAGGTGAAGCTTGCCAGCAAGTCGCTGGCGCCGGTTGTCGTGGTCGGCGCGCCGATCCAGGTCGGCCCTGCCCTTCATGGCTGCGCAGTCGTGATCCATCGCGGCGCGATCCTTGGCGTCGTGCCGAAAACCTATTTGCCGAACTATCGCGAATTCTACGAGAAACGTCAGTTCGCCATGTCCGGCGATGCAACGGTGACCGAGATCGATCTTGCGGGCGCCCGCGCGCCATTCGGCATCGACCTCACATTTGAGGCGTCCGACATTCCGGATTTCACCCTCGCCGTCGAAATCTGTGAGGACATGTGGGCGCCGATCCCGCCCTCCACCTACGCGGCGCTCGCCGGCGCCAACATCATCGCGAATCTCTCCGCCTCCAACATCACCATCGGCAAGGCTGCCGAGCGCGACATGCTCTGCATCTCCCAGTCGGCGCGCACTGCCTGCGGCTACATCTATTCGGCCGCCGGCTATGGCGAGAGCACGACGGACACGGCGTGGGACGGCCAGCTGGCGGTCTACGAACTCGGCTCCAAGATAGCGGAGTCGGATCGCTTCGCTGACGAGTCAGCGCTTCTGTTCGCAGACGTCGATGTCGCGCGCATCGTGCAGGACCGCATCCGCAACGGCACGTTCCGCGATGCCGCGCGCAACCATGCCGCTCTCCTGCATCGCAGGCGCATCGCCTTCACCGCAGCCCCGGAGCTCAATGCGAAACTCTCACTGTCGCGCCGGATCGACCGTTTCCCGTTCGTGCCCGACGATGACGCCCTGCTCGATCACGACTGCTTCGAGGCCTATTCGATCCAGGTGCAGGGGCTTCGCCGCCGTCTGGAAGCTTCTGGCGTCAGGAAGGCCGTCATCGGCGTATCGGGAGGGCTCGATTCGACACAGGCCCTGCTGGTCGCCGTTCGCGCCTTCGACCTGATGGGCGCCAAGCGCAGCAACATCATCGGCGTCACCATGCCAGGCTTCGCCACCACGGACGGCACGAAGTCGAAGGCGCACGCGCTGATGAAGGAACTCGGCATCGACGCGCGCGAGATCGACATCAAGCCAATGGCGAACCAGATGCTGGCCGACCTCGGCCATCCGTTCGCGAAGGGCAGACAAGTCTACGACATCACGTTCGAGAACGTGCAGGCGGGCCTGCGCACCGACTATCTCTTCCGCCTCGCCAACAAGGAAGGCGGACTGGTCGTCGGCACGGGCGATCTCAGCGAGCTTGCGCTCGGCTGGTGCACTTACGGCGTCGGCGACCATATGAGCCACTACAACGTCAACGGCGCGGTGGCGAAGACGCTGATCCAGCACCTGATCCGCTGGAGCGCGGCGAGCGGGCACTATTCCGATGGCGCGGCGCAGGTGATGCGCGAGATCCTCGAACAGGAAATCTCGCCCGAACTCGTGCCGGCCGGCGCGGACGGCAAAATCCAGTCCACCGAGGACACGATCGGCCCCTACAACCTGCACGACTTCTTCCTCAACCAGGTCATCCGCTGGGGCGCGTCTCCCACGCGCATCGCCTATCTCGCACACGCGGCCTGGGGCGATGCGAAGGCCGGCCAGTGGCCCGCGCACACGGCGCCCCGGGATCGCGTCGCATACGACCTGCCGATGATCGTGAAATGGCTCGAAGTCTTCACCAGGCGCTTCTTCCAGACCAGCCAGTTCAAGCGCTCTGCGGTTCCCAACGGACCGAAGGTCACATCCGGCGGCGCGCTGTCGCCCCGCGGGGACTGGCGGATGCCCTCGGATTCCAGCGCCGCCCCGTGGCTGGAGGACATCGCCCGCCTCAAGGCGCAACTGGGCCTCAAGGCCTGACAGCCGCAATTCTTGCCTTTTGCCGCCGGGTGATCCATGAGGAGCCGAATTGCACTCGTAGCTCAGCTGGATAGAGCGCTGCCCTCCGAAGGCAGAGGTCACAGGTTCGACTCCTGTCGAGTGCGCCAAACCTTCATGCTTCACTTCGCCAGCCACTGCCGGAACCGTTTGCAGGCTGTGGTCCTTGCCGCCGCCGCGATGGTGCTGGCTGCATGCGGGCAGGATGCTGGGGGACCCGAAGCGCAGACCCCCGCAACCCCCGCTCTCTGGCGCGTCGCCGACGCCGACACGACGATCTACCTGTTCGGCTCGATCCACATGCTGCCGCCCGGCGCGAGCTGGCGGTCTGATGCTGTTGACAGGGCGATGGCTGAATCGCCCGTGGTCTATTTCGAGGCGGACGTGATGGGCGATCCGGCGGAGATGCTTGCGCTCGTCGAACGGCTGGGACGCATGCCGCCATCGCAGACGCTTTCGGGCAGCCTTTCGCCTGAGCAGTCCCTGGCGCTCGGCGCCGTCGCCGCGCGGCTCGGCCTGTCCCGGCCTGCACTGGACAGCATGAAGCCCTGGTATGCTGCGGTGGTCGTTTCAGACGCCGCCATCCGGGCGGCGGGCTACGGGCCGGAGGCTGGCGTCGATACGCAACTCCGGCAGGACGCCACCGCAGGCGGCAAGCAGCTGCGGTTCCTCGAGACCGTCGAGCAGCAGCTGTCGGCGCTGGCCGGCCTGCCGCCGGACGTGCAGCTGGACTATCTTGACCTCACCCTTGCCGAGGCCGGCGAGGTAAAGCCGCTACTGGCGCGCATGGTCGCGGCATGGCGGAGCGGCGACGTCGAGACGCTCGCGCGCATGCTGATCGCAGAAGACATGGCCCGCCTGCCCGCGCTGGAAGAAGCGCTCCTTACCCGCCGCAATGCCGCGTGGGCGGCCCGGATCGATGCGCTGCTTGATGCAGAGCCCGGCGTGTTCTTCATTGCTGTCGGCGCGGCTCACCTCGTCGGCGGCGCAAGCGTCCAGGACGGGCTCGCATCGCGCGGGCGGGTTGTCGAACGGCTGCAATGAACTGAACGGACAAGCGTCCCGCTCTCGCACATATGCTGCTCCGGACGTGCCGTGCCGGCGTGGTTGCCACGCGCTTAACCAATAAACCTGTCGCCCATAAAGCGAATTGCGGCGCCGCAGCGCACTCGACCGCCAAGCAATCCGGCCCCGTCCTTGCTGACCCCTACGTCAGACCGACAAGCGGGAGCGCGGCGCATGCCAATTTCGGACAGCGTGAAGCTTGAGGGGAAGGTAACCATCTTCCACCCCACGCTGGTGAACCTCTACGGCTGCGAAGTCGGCGATGGATCGCGTATTGGCGCGTTCGTCGAGATCCAGAAAGGCGCGGTCATCGGCCAGCGCTGCAAGATTTCCTCGCACACTTTCGTCTGTGAAGGCGTGACGATCGAGGACGAGTGCTTCATCGGCCACGGCGTCATGTTTACCAATGACCGCTTTCCGCGCGCGACCAATCCCGATGGTTCGCCGCAAAGCGATGCTGACTGGGCGCTCGAGCTGACGCGCGTGAAACGCCGCGCCTCGATCGGGTCCGGCGCGACGATCGTCTGCGGCATCACCATTGGCGAAGGCGCGCTGATTGCAGCGGGCGCGGTGGTGACGCGCGATGTTCCGGATTTCGCGGTGGTCGCAGGCTGCCCCGCACGGGTCGTCGGCGACGTCCGCAGGATGTCGGCGGCAAAGACCGCCGCCACGGTCAATAACTATGCAGAAGAGGCGGTGGACTGATGACCACGAAACAGAAAACTCCTGCAAAATCCCGTAAAAAGACCATCGCTGAATCCGGTCCCGTAATCGAGATGCTGACCGGCCCGCGCGTCGCCACGAAGCGCGACATTCTGAACATTGGCGTGATCGGCTATGGCTATTGGGGCCCGAACCTGGTCCGCAACTTTGCCGAGCTGACGGACGCGCGCGTCCACATGGTCGCCGACCTGAACCCCAAGGCGCTGGAAACCGTCGCTCGCCGCTTTCCCGCGACCAAAGTCACCACCGATGCGATGGCCCTGATCCGCGATCCGGAAATCGACGCGGTGGCGATTGCAACGCCGGTCGCCACGCACTTCTCGCTGGCCATGGCGGCCCTCAAGGCGGGCAAACATGTCTGGCTTGAAAAACCGATGACCGAAACCTCAATGCAGGCGCGTGCGCTGATCGAGGAGGCCAACAGGCGCGGCCTGACGCTGCATGTCGACCACACCTTCGTCTACACCGGCCCGGTCAGGAAGATGCGCGACCTGGTTCGCGCCGGCGAGCTCGGCAAGACGCTCTATTACGACTCGACCCGCGTGAACCTCGGCCTGTTCCAGCGCGATGTGAACGTGATCGCGGACCTTGCGGTCCACGACTTCTCGATCCTCGACTATGTCTTCGGCGAGCATCCGACTGCGGTTTCCGCCTCGGGCATCAACCACTATCCGGGCACGCCCGAGAACCTGGCCTTCATCACGCTGTTCTACGAGAGCGGCTTCATCGCCCACGTCAACGTATCGTGGCTGGCCCCGGTCAAGCTGCGCTCGATCGCCATCGGCGGCACAGAGAAGATGATCACCTTCGACGAGCTGCAGCCGTCGGAGAAACTGAAGATCTACGACAAGGGCGTCTCGCTAACCAACGACCCGGCCAAGATCCACGAAATGCGCGTCGGCTACCGCACCGGCGACATGTGGGCGCCAAAAGTTGACAATTCGGAAGCGCTGCTGGTCGAGAGCCAGCACTTCATCGACTGCATCCGCACCGGCGCGAAACCAACTTCCGACGGCGAGTTCGGCTTCCGCATGGTCGAGCTGATCGAAGCAGCCACCGGCTCGATGCGCGGCCGCGGCGAAACCATTCACCTTCCCAGAAACAAGTAGAGCGATACGACCATGGGCGTCCCGTTTGTTGACCTGAAAGCGCAGTACCACGCGATCAAGAGCGAGATCGACGCGGCGCTGATCGGCACGATGGAATCGTGCGCCTTTACACTGGGACCAGAAGTGGCCCAGCTGGAGAAGGATTTCGCCGTGTACGCCGGCGCCGCTCACGCCGCCGGCGTCAACAACGGCACCTCGGCGCTTCACCTCGCCCTGCTCGCCGCCGGCATCGGCCCCGGCGACGAAGTTATCACTGTCCCCTTCACCTTCATCGCGTCAGCCTCGGCCATCCACTACACAGGCGCAAAGCCCGTGTTTGTCGACATCGATCCCGTCACCTTCACGATGGATCCGGTAGCGCTCGAAGCGGCCATCACGCCGCGCACGAAAGCCATCGTTCCGGTGCACCTGTATGGCCAAATGGCCGACATGGACCCGATCATGGCCATCGCGAAGAAGCACGGCCTGTTCGTCCTCGAAGACGCAGCCCAGGCCCACGGCGCCGAATACAAAGGCCGCCGCGCAGGCTCGATCGGCGACGCCGCAGGCTTCTCCTTCTATCCCGGCAAGAACATGGGCGCGGCTGGCGAAGGCGGCATGACCGTCACCCAGCACGCCGAGATCAATCGCAAGGTCCGGATGCTGCGCGACTGGGGCGCCGAGAAGAAATACCACCACGAGATCATCGGCTACAACATGCGCCTGGAAGGCATCCAGGGCGCGGTCCTGCGCGTGAAGATGAAGTACATCGAAAAATGGACCGAGATGCGCCGCGATGCGGCCGCTCGCTATGACGCGATGTTCAAGGGCACGGGTGTCGCAACGCCGGTCGAGCTGTCGAACCGCCGCCACGTCTACCACATCTACGCGATCCGCACGAAGGAACGCGCGCGCTGGATCGAACAGCTTACCGCCAAGGGCATCCAGACCGGTATCCACTATCCCTTCCCGCTGCACACGCTGAAGGCGTTCGACTTCCTCGGCTACAAGCAGGGTCAGTTCCCGAACTCCGAGAAGGCCGCCGGAGAAGTGCTGTCGCTGCCGATGTATCCAGAGCTCAACGCCGTCCAGCAGGAAGAAGTCGTCTCCGCCGTGGCCGCGCTGCAGGCCGAATCCCTGCAGCTCGCCTAGTCGAAAAGTTCGAGGGTCACCCCATGCGTTTCCTTGTCACTGGCGGCGGCGGCTTCATCGGAAGCCATCTGGTGGACCGCATCATCGCGGAAGGCCACGACGTGGTCGTGCTCGACAATTTTGCCTCGGGCAAGAAATCAAACCTCGAAGCGGCGGCGGCCACGGGCAAGATGCGCCTGGTCGAAGGCACCATCCTCGACAATGACGATCTCAACGATGCGATGCACAAGATCGACATCGTCTTCCACCTTGCCGTGGAATGCGTGCGCAAGTCGATCGGCGATCCCGTCGGCAACCACCACGCCAACGCCACCGGCACACTGATGACGCTGGAGGCTGCGCGCCGCCACAAGGTCAGCCGCTTCATCTACTGCTCGTCATCGGAAGTTTACGGCAACTCGTCGACCGGCGCGCTCAGCGAAGACACCACTGTCTGCGCCCCGACAACCGTCTACGGCGCGTCCAAGCTGGTGGGCGAACTCTACACGCAGGCCTACTTGCGCACCTACGGCATGGAGACGGTCGTCGTCCGCCCCTTCAACGCATTCGGTCCGCGCGAGCATGACCAGGGCGTGCTGGCCGAAGTCATTCCGCGCTTCGTCATCCGCACGCTGTCGGGCAAGGCGCCGATCGTGTTCGGCGATGGCTCGAACGGTCGCGACTTCACCTATGTCACCGACACAGCCGACGGCCTTTGGCGCACGGCGTTCAACGACCGCATCGTCGGCGAGACCGTCAACCTCGGCTGGGGCCGCGCGGTGTCAGTGAAACAGGTGGGCAAGGAAATCCTCCGCCAGTGCGGCCGCAACGACCTGTCTCTGGAACATGTAGCCGAACGCCCCGGCGACATTCACTCCCTGATCGCCCGCACCGAGAAGGCGGCTGAAATCCTCGGCTTCCGTCCACAAGTCGATTTCGCGACCGGTATCGCCAACTACGTCGCCTGGTTCAAGGCGCGCTACGCCAATCCGGCTGCGCTTCTCGAAGCCGACCATCGGAACTGGACGTTGCCCGCATGATACCGCTGATGCGCCCTCTGATGGATCAACGCGAGGTCGATGCGGCCGCGCGGGCCATCCTGTCCGGCTGGATCACGCAAGGCCCCGAAGTGGCGGCCTTCGAGAAAGAGTTCGCGGAATACGTCGGCGCGGAGCACGCGACCGCCGTTTCCAACTGCACCACCGGCCTGCATCTCGCTCTGCTGGTCGCCGGAGTTGAACCTGGCGACGAAGTCGTCACCGTCAGCCACTCCTACATCGCGACGGCCAACTCTATCCGCTATTGCGGCGCTGAGCCTGTGTTCGTTGACGTCAACCGCGACACCCACAACATGGATCCAGCGCTGATCGAGGCGGCGATCACCTCGAAGACCAAGGCGATCCTGCTGGTTCACCAGATGGGGATGCCGGCCGATCTCTCCGCAATCGTCGCAATCGGCCGCAAGCATGGACTGAAAGTCATCGAAGACGCCGCCTGCGCCATCGGCTCGGAATACCTCTGGGAAGGCGAGTGGGAGAAAGTCGGGCGCTGCCGTGGCGACGCCGCCGTGTTTTCCTTTCATCCCCGTAAGGTGATGTCGACCGGCGACGGCGGCATGATCACCACGCCGCACGCCGACTGGAACGCGAAGTTCAAACTGCTGCGCCAGCACGGCATGAGCGTGCCCGACACCGTGCGCCACGGCTCCAACCAGGTGATCTTCGAGACCCACCCGGTCCTCGGCTACAACTACCGCATGACCGACATCCAGGCTGCTGTTGGTCGCGAACAACTGAAGCGCGTGCCGGGCATGGTCGCGCGCCGCCGCGAAATCGCCGAGGCCTATCGGCGTGAGCTTTCGCCGGCGCAGTGGATCGGTATTCCGCGCGAGCCAAGCTGGGCCCGCACCAACTGGCAATCCTATGCCGTGCGCCTGCCGGATCATGCGGACCAGAAGACGGTGATGCAGAAAATGCTCGACGCCGGCATCTCCACGCGCCGCGGCATCATGTGCGCCCACCGCGAGGACGGCTATCGCACCACGCGCCACGCCGGCCTGTCGAATTCCGAATGGTGCCAGGACCGCACGATCGTCCTGCCGCTCTATCCGCAGATGACCAGCGCCGACATCGCGCTGGTCGCCTCGACCCTGAAAATGGCCACGGCCCCGCAACTGGTTGGAGAGATGGCATGAACGCCGCCGTACAGAAGGCGCTCTCGACCGGCGCCGAGCGACATGTGGTGATCCGGCCGACCAAGGGCTTGTTCGACCTCGAGATCGGCAATGTGTGGCGCTATCGCGAGTTGCTGCACACGCTGATGATGCGCGACATCCAGGTGCTCTACAAACAGGCCACCCTTGGCGCCGCCTGGGCGGTCATCCAACCGGTGTTCGCTGTGGTGGTGTTCACCATCGTCTTCGGCAATTTCGCCAAGATGCCGTCGGATGGCATCCCCTACCCGATCTTTGCCTTCGCAGCCGTGCTGCCGTGGACCTACTTCGCCGAAGCCACCCGTCGCTCCTCGACCGGTCTCGTCGACGACGCGGACCTCGTGCGGAAAGTCTACTTCCCGCGCCTGATCATCCCGCTGGCCAAGGTGTCTGCGCCGCTGCTCGACTTCGCGATCGCGTTCTGCGTGCTGCTGATCATGATGGCCTTCTACGGCATCATGCCGAGCGTGAAACTGCTCGCGATCATCCCGCTCATCCTCGTCGCCGGCACGCTGGCGCTCGCCATCGGCCTCTGGCTCGGACCGATCAACGTCCGCTTCCGCGATGTGAAACACACCGTCCCCTTCATGTTGCAGATCGGCATGTATGCCTCCCCGATCGTCTACCCGCTGAGCCAGGTGCCGGCGGAGTGGAAGGCGGTCTACAGCCTCAACCCGATGGTCGGCGTGATCGAGGGCTTCCGCTGGGCCGTGTTCGACCGCGGCAGCCCGGATTTCGTCGCCCTCGGCATCGGGCTGCTTGTGGTTCTCGCCCTGCTGCTCGGCGGCCTCGTCTGGTTCAAGAACCAGGAACGCTCATTCGCGGATGTGATCTGAGATGGACAAAGACATCGCAATCTCCGTTCGCGGACTTGGCAAGCGCTATGTCCGCAACGCAGGACGCAAGCACAACTCGCTGCGCGACATGCTGGGCGACAGCCTCACCACGCTTGCGACGCTTGGCCTCCGGCGGAAGCAGAAGGAATACTTCTGGGCCTTGTCCGATGCCTCGTTCGACATCCGCAAGGGCGAGAATGTCGGCATCATCGGCCTCAACGGCGCCGGCAAGTCGACCCTGCTGAAAGTGCTCTCCCGCATCGTCACGCCGACCACGGGCGAAGCGCACATCAGCGGGCGCCTCGGCGCGCTGCTCGAAGTCGGCACCGGCTTTCACCAGGAGCTGACCGGCCGCGAGAACACTTTTCTCTATGGCGCCATCCTCGGCATGAGCCGCACCGAAGTCGAGGCGAAGTTCGACGCGATCGTCGATTTCGCCGAGATCCGCGAGTTCATCGATACGCCCGTCAAGCGCTACTCCTCGGGCATGTATGTCCGCCTCGCCTTCGCTGTGGCGGCGCACCTCGATCCGGACATCCTGCTGCTCGACGAAGTGCTCGCCGTGGGCGATTCCGCCTTCCAGCGCAAGTGCATGAACTTCGCACGCTCGCTGGAAAAGAAGGGATCGACGATCCTGTTCGTCTCGCACAACATGTATTCGATCAAGACGATGTGCCAGCGCGTGATCTATCTCAAGAAGGGCAAGATCGTGTTCGACGGGCCGACGGCCGAAGGCCTCAAGCTCTACGAAGACGACAGCCGCATGAAGGACGCGCACTGGTTCTGGAGCGATGATGACGAGCGCCCCATCCGCTTCACCGGCGGCACGGTTGAGAGCTCGGCCGGCGCGGACACCGGGGTCGTCGCCCACGGCGACCGGATGACCATCCGCCTGCGCTACAGCACAACCCGTCGCATCATGGCGCCGGACGTGCGCGTGAGCATCGATCGCCAGGACGACACGCACTGCATGACCTTCTCGAGCAAGCAGGACGGCGTGGACCTGCCCTGGCTCGAAGGCGAAGGCGAGCTTGTGATCCAGACGCCGCCCCTGAAGCTGACGTCCGACTTCTATCTCGCCAACGTTGCGGTTCGGGAGAATGGCGTCGGCAAGCTTCTGGTCGCCCAGATCATCGCGCACTTCCATGTCAGCGATCCCGATCTTGGCTCGCTGTCCTACGGCGTGTTCAACGAAACGGGTGGATGGCGGCATACGCCGATTGCCGCGGCGAACGATGCCGGCGCGACGATCCCTCCCCGTGCAACCGCTGTCGCCCGCTAACGCCTGCAGCGAGGAGGCCGGCATGTTCGACGAAAGCCTGCACGTCGCCGCGACGGACACGGAAGCACGCGCACGTTCGCGCTTCGACGCATATGAGGCGACCGTCAGCGTCGCCGAGGGCTATCATCGCCGCGGCCGCTACGATGCCGCCGCCGCCTATGCGCATCTCGCCGCACTGATGGCGCTTCGTCCGCATGCCGGACTGTTCGCGAGCCCGCGGCTCGAGAGAATGCTGGTCGACGTCGGCCGCCGCACCGCCGCGCCGACGGACTGGCGGCGCCCTGCGGCGACGAAGATCAAGAGCGTCCTGCACGTCGCGACCGAGATGATTCCGGTCGGAGGGCTGGTCAACAACTTCGCGCACTGGCTTCAGGCGGATACGGGTCGCAAGCACTCGCTGGCGCTGACCGGACAGCACCTTGCCGTACCCGAAAAGATCAGCGGCGAGATCGCGCGTTCCGGCGGGCAGATTCACTACATCAACCGCACGATGGGGCATCAGGTCGCCTGGGCGCGCAAGCTTCGCGAGATTTCGCACGGTTATGACGCGGTCGTGCTGCACGCCTATGGACAGGATTCGATTCCAGTGATCGCCTTCGCCGAAGCCGACAAGCGGCCGCCAGTCCTTCTGCTCAACCATGCCGACCACCTGTTCTGGTTGGGCGCGTCGGTCGCGGATGTTGTGCTCAACATGCGCCAGGCTGCGCAAGACCTCGCCATCACGCGTCGCGGCGTTGCGCAATCCCGCAACATCGTGCTTCCGACCGTCGTCGCGACGCCCACGCGCACCCGCACCCGCGCGGAGGCGAAAAAGGAACTGGGCATCACCGAGGATACGATCCTGCTTCTCTCGGCGGCACGGGATCTGAAATACAACACGGTCGATGGCGTCACCTTCACGGCGCCGCACGTGGAGCTTCTGAAGACGCATCCCCAGGCCCAACTCATGGTTCTCGGCGCCGGCGAGCGGCCGGACTGGGCGGCGGACAAGGCAGCGGTGAACGGTCGCATCCGCTCCCTGCCCCCAACCCCCGACACACGCGCCTGGTTTGAAGCCTGCGACATCTACGTCGATAGCTTCCCCTTCGTTTCATCGACCTCGATGATGGAAGCCGCCGGCCTCGGCGCGCCGCTTGTGTCGCGCTTCTATGGCCCGGACGACGCGCGCATCTTTGCGATCAATCATCCCGGCATCGACAAGCCGACGCTGCATGCTGCGACAGAGGCAGAGTATGTCGCGCATCTCGACCGGCTGATCGCAGACCCTGATTTCCGCACAGCGAAGGGTGAGGAAGCGCGACTTTCCGTCCTCGCGCACCACACGGCGCCGGGCTGGCTCGGCTTCCTCGAGAACGCCTATCAGCTCGCGGAAACCATCGCGCCAGTTGATCCGTGCCGCGTCTTCCCGGCGGACCAGACAGACACGTTCCTGCATGCCGAGCCGGACCGGAGCCTCTACGAGGTGTTCGGGCTTGGCGGCGATGATCGGGCAAGGCTGCTGCGCGGCATCGCCGGCGTGCTGCCGATTGGCGAGCGCACCGCAGTCTGGACACGGCTTCTACGGACACGCGGATTCTGGGACATCAAGGACGCCGTGCGCCTGCTGTTCCCGACCTGGCTGTTGCGGCGCATGAAAACGCGCTGATCAGGCGGCTTTGGACTTCGCCTGCAGTCGCGGTGCTTCCAGCTTTTCTTCACCCGGCCATAACCGGCCGTCCGCCTCCATCGGGTGATGATAGTGGCGGCGTGCAAGCTGTGCGCGATAGAAGCCTTCATAGTCGGTGAGCGCGCCGATCTCGCGCACTTCATGGTCCTGCGCCACGCCGATGTCGAAATAGGCGTCGAGGTTGGTGAGGCGTGGCTGCGGCAGGTTTCCGCCGATATGGTCCGCCCGCATCTGGCGGTAGAGATCTTCCAGCGCCCGCGACAGCTTCGCGACATCGAAAAGGGCGCACGAATCGCGGTTGGCGATCAGACGTTGCCGGATGACTTCGAGTTCGCCCCTGCCCGCGCCCGCAAGGTGGATCGCGCGCTCGACGAATGCTTCCGGCGTCTCGCACACCAGGTCCGGCAAGCCGACCGACCGCAGCAGGCTGCCGCAGACGCGGCTGGCGAAACAGCGGCCCGACCATGTCAGCACCGGCACGATCATCCACAGCGCATCCGAAGCCGTCGTGTGCGCGCCATAGGGGACGGAATCGAGGAACATGTCGGCCAGCGGATAGCGCGCAAGGTGGCGCGCATTCGGCAGCTTGGGCGCAAACACCAGCCGCGACCCCGCTACGCCCCGCGCTTCCGCCTGTTCGCGCAGCCGCTGGTTGGTTTCCGGCGAATAGTCGAGCAGCCAGAGAACGCTGTTCTCGCTCGCCTTCAGGATCTCCATCCAGCGGTCGAAGCTGAAGCGCGTGAACTTGTGGCTGGCATTGAAGCAGCAGAACACGAACGCATCGTCGGGAAGGCCGAAGTCAGCGCGTGTCGGAACGGTTTCGTCCACGACGCGCTTGCGGTCGTTGGGCTGGTAGCACGGTACACGAAGCACCTTCTCCGAATACCAGCCTTCCGCGTACTCCGGAATCGTCCAGTCGTCGGCGACGATGTAGTGATGGAAGGACGACCCCATCGTGCCGGGATAGCCAAGCCAGTTGACCTGGATCGGCGCAGGCCGGCGCGCGAACACGCCGATGCGCGCATCCCGCGTGTGGCCGTTGACGTCGACGAGAATGTCGATCCCGTCTTCCGTGATCTGCGCGGCGGCATCGTCATCCGACACGCCGCGGATGTCGCGCCAGTGATCGACGCACGCCTTGATGCGCGCCTGGATCGGATCGTCAGCCGTGATGCCCGTATAGTAGGCGAAGACCTCGAAATCCTTGCGGTCGTGCTCCTCGAAGAAGTTCACCATGAGGTAGCCAACCGCATGATGGCGCAGATCGGACGAGACATAGCCGATGCGCAAGCGCCGCTTCGGATCGATCGGCGCCGTGCGGCGGTCGAAGCGCGTCGTGCGCTCATCGATCGGCGCCATGGCGCGCACATACTTGTCGCTGGCGGCGAGCTGGAACAGCGGATCGTCGGTGTAGGCGCAGACTGACAGCGGGTGGAGTTTCGAGACGAGGCTACGGCGCGAGAATTTGCCGTCCTCCGCCATCGGCCATTTGCATTGCGACAGCCGGGCGGCGACATACTGCTCCGTCACGTCGCGCGCTTCGGGGGCGAGTTCGAGGCACTGGGTGAGCATGGTCTCCGCCGCCGCAAGAGATTGGTTGTCCGACAGCACCCGGCTGATCTGCTTCATCAGCGTGACTTTGTACCCAACCGCATCGGCCGAGACCGCCGCCATGAGATCGAGACCGTCGCGCCATTGCTCCACGGCTTCCTTCGCCATGCCCCGCCGTTCGTAGGAGGACCCAAGATTGATGCAGGCGGGCGCGAAGTCCGGCTTCATCGCCAACGCTGACTTCAGTTCCGCCTCCCCACCCTGCTCGTCGCCAAGCTGCTGCAGCAGTGTCGAGCAATTGAAGTGCGCGATGAAGAGGAGCGGGTGCTCCTTGTTGAAGGAAATCCAGACCTGATAGAGCTGCCGCGCCTCGTCCGGCGCAAGCCCCTGCGCCGTCACCAGCAGCTCCTCGATCGGCAGGCTGCCGGCCGTGATCTTCTGGATCGCGGCAAGGAAGGTCGATTGCGACATGGCGTGGCCTGATCAGCAGGCGCAAGCGCGCGCCCTGCCGGTCAGGATTGAAGTTCGTTGCTCAATAAAAGGTAAATCTGCTGGGGCGGCGTGTTTACGCGCCGCTCCAGCAAATGGTTTTCCCTTGGCGGTCCGCGGCTTAGCCGAGGCCGAGCAGGTAGGCTTCGAGCTGCGGGTCGTCGAACGAGGCGACCTGCGTGCCCGTGAAGGCGTTCATCTGCGTCGATGTCAGCGCCGACAGATTGGTCGTCGAGAGCTGGTCCAGCTGCGTGACCTGCAGCTGAGCAAGCTGGGTCGTATCGAACGCGCCGATCGCCGTGGACGAGATTGCGCCGATCACGGTGGTGGTGATCGCACGGACCTGGGCGGTCGTCAGCGCCGCAACCTGCGTCGCCGTGAACTCGTCGAGGTCGGTCTGGTCCATCGCCGCAACCTGCGAGGTCGAGAAGGCCTGCACCTGCGTGCTCGTCAGGCTGGCGAGCTGCGTCGCATCCAGCGCCTTGACGACCGTGTTGGTCAGGCGCGCCAGCTGGCTGGTGTCGAACGAGCCGACTTGCATGTCCGTAAGCGCGGCGACGTTGGTCGATGTCAGCGCGGCGACCTGCGTGGTCGTCAGCGCCGCAAGCTGGGTAGCCGCCATTTCCGCGACATCGGTGGCGCCAAGGCCCGCGACCTGCGTCGTGGACAGCGCCTTGACCTGTGTGGTGGACAGTTCGCCGAACTGCGTCGCATCGAGCGCCGACAGGTTGGTGACCGAGAGGCCCGAGAGCTGCGTCGTGGTGAGCCCGCCGACCTGCGTCGTCGTGAGCGCCGCCATCTGCGTCAGGTCGAGCGCCGACAGGTTGGTGGCGGAGATCGACTGCACCTGCTGCAGCGTCATCGATGCGATCTGCGCATCCGTCATTGCCGCGAACTTGGTCGAGGAGAACGCGCCGAGCTGCGTCACGGTCATCGCCGCGATCTGATCGGTCGAGAACTCGGTGACGTCGGTCGTAGACAGCGCCGCGATCTGGACGGTGGAGATCGCGCGGACCTGCGTCGTCGTCATCGCCGCAACCTGCGTCGCCGCGAGATCGGAGAGCGAGGTCGTGGACAGCGACTGGACCTGTGTCGTCGTCAGCGCCGCAACCTGCGTCTCGACCAGGGCCGCGACTGCCGTGGTGGAGAGCGCGCGGACTTGCGTGCCCGTCAGGCTGGCCAGCTGCGTCTCGTTGAAATCGGGCATGTCGGCGGCGGTGAGCGCCCCGATCTGCGTCGTCGTGAAGGATTGCAGCTGCGTCGTGTTGAGTTCGGCGACCTGCGTTGCATCAAGTGCAACCACCGCATCCGTCGTCAGCCTGGCGAGCAGCGTGCCGCTGAAGGCGCCAAGTTGTTCCGCCGAAAGTTCGGTGATGTCGGTCGCGGTGAGCGCCGCCGCCTGCGTGGAGGTCAGCTGGCCGATCTGCGTCGTCGTCAGCGCGCCGACCTGCGTCGCATCGAGCGCCGACAGGTTGGCGGTCGATAGCGCCTTGACCTGCGTCGTCGTCAGGGCGCCGACCTGCGTTTCCGTCAACGCGCCGACATTGGTGGTGGTGAGGCCAGCAACCTGCGAAGTCGTCAGGGCCGCGACCTGCGTGTTGGTCAGGGCGCCCAGCTGCGTTGCATCCAGCGACGTCAGATTGGTCGTCGACAGGCCCGCGACCTGCGTGGTCGTGAAGGCGGCGATCTGCGTATCGAGCAGCGCGCCAACCTTGGTGGTGTTCAGCGCATTGAGCTGGCTGTTGGTCAGCGACGCAACCTGAGCGGTGGTGAGAGCCGCCAGCTGTGTCTCATCGAGCGAGGCGAAGTTTGCAGTCGAGAGCGCGCGCAACGCCGTCGTGGCGAAGGCCTGGATCTGCGTGTCGCCAAGATCAGCCAGGTTCGTCGCGGTGAGGCCCTGTGCCTGTGTCTGCGTCAGCGCACCGACCTGGTCGGTCGTGAGTTCGGCGACGTCGGCCGCCGAGAGACCGGTGATCTGGCTGGCCGACAGCGAGCGGACCTGTGTCGTCGATAGTGCGGCCACCTGCGTGGCGTCGAGCGCCGAGAGGTTGGTGGTCGTCAGCGAGGCAAGCTGCGTCGTGGTCAGCGCGCCGACCTGCGTGTCCGAGAAGGCGCCGATGTTTGTCGTCGACAGGCCGCGCACCTGCGATGTCGTGAAGGCGCCAACCTGCGTCGTCGTGAACTCCGCCATGTCGGTGGTCGAGAGGCCGTTGAGCTGCGCCGTGGTCAGCTTCTGCAACTGGGTGGTCGAGAGCGCATTCACCTGCGTCGCTTCGAGCGCCGACAGGTTGGTCTCCGACACCGCCGCGATCTGCGTGACGGTCAGGGCGCCGAGTTGCGTCTCGGTGAAACTCATGAACTTGGTCGAGGTGAGCGCCGAGAGCTGCGAGGTTGTCAGCGACGCGACATGCGTCGTCGTCAGCGCCGCCAGCTGCGTTTCGACAAGGGCTGCGAAGTTGGTGGTCGACAGCGCCTTGACGCCGATCGCCGAGATGGCCGCGACCTGCGTTTCGGCAAGGCTCGCCATGTTGGTCGAGGTGAGCGCGACAAGCTGCGTATTCTGCAGCGCGCCAATCTGGGTCGTGGTGAATTCTGCGACGTCCGCCGCATCCAGCCCACCGATCTGCGTCGCGGTCAGCGCCTTGACCTGCGTCGTCGTCATCGCGGCGACCTGCGTCGCATCCAACGCCGAGACGCTGGTCGAGGTGAGCGCCGCAACCTGGGTGGTCGAGAGCGCGGTCACTTGCGTGGCGGCCAGCGCAGCCACGCCGGTGGAGGACAGGCCAGCGACTTGTGCGGTGGTCAGAGAGGCAATCTGCGTCGTCGAGAACTCGGCAATGTCGGACGTATCCAGCGCGTTCAGCTGCGTCGTGGTAAGGCCCTGCACCTGCGTGGTGCGGAGCGCTGCGACTTGCGTAGCGGCCAGAGCGGCGACCGCTTCGGTCGCAAGAGCGCCCATCTGCGTCGTGACCAGCGCCTGGACCTGCGTGGTCGTCATTTCGCCGATATCGCCCGAAGCAAGGCCGGCGACCTGGGTCGTCGTCAGCGCCGCGATCTGCGTCGCGCTCAGCGAGGCCATCTGGGTGGTGTCGAGCGCGGACAGGTTCGTGGTCGAGAGCGACTTGATCTGCGTGGCGTTGAGCGAGGTCAGCTGCGTCGTGGTGAACGAGGCAACCTGGGCCGCGTCGATGTTTGCGACCTGCGTGGTCGTGAGCGCGCGCATCTGCGTCGTGGTGACCGCCGCGACCTGCGTCGCATCGAGCAGCGCAAAATTCGTCGAGCCAAGCGAGACGACCTGGGCCGCCGTGAAGGCCGCGACCTGCGTGCCGGCGAGTGCTGCGACATTGGTCGCGTCGAGGGCGGCGACCTGCGTCGTGGTGAGCGATGCAACCTGCGTCGTCGTCAGCGCGCCGATCTGGGTGTCGGCGAAGGCGACCAGAGATGTGGTGTTGAGCGACTGGACCTGAGCCGTGGTGAGGGCCGCAACCTGCGTGGCGGCAAGCGCACCGATGGCTGTGTCGGTCAAGCCGCGAACCTGCGTGGTGGCGAGGCCCGCAATCTGTGTCGTGGTGAACTCGGAAATGTCAGCGGCTTCGAGGTTGCCGAGCTGCGTCGTGGTCAACGCGCGGACCTGCGTCGCGCTGAGGGCGGCGAACTGCGTCGTGTCGAAGGCGATCAGCGCATCGCTCGACAGGCGTGCGAGCTGCGTCGCGGTGAAGGCGCCGGCCTGCGTGGTTGTCAGGGCCGAAACGTTGGTGGCCGAGATGGCCGCCGCCTGCGTGGTCGAAAGACCGGCGATCTGAGTCGTCGTCAGCGCGGCCATCTGCGTGTCGTTGAGCGCGTTGAGGTTCGTCGTCGACAGGCTGTTGAGCTGCGTCGTCGCGAACGCTTGCATCTGCGTCGCTGCGAGATCGGCGATGCCGGTGGTGGTCAGCACGCCGACCTGGGCAAGGCTCATGGCGGCCAGCTGCGTCGTGCCGAACTTGGCGACGTCGGAGGCTTCCATGCCGGCGACCTGCGTGGTCGAGAAGGCTTTCACCTGCGTCGCGAGCAGCGCGCCATAGCGCGTGCCGTCGAGTGCGGAGAGCGCCGTGCCGTCGAGCGAGGAGAGCTGCGTGGTGGTCAGGCCGCGCACCTGCGTGGTCGACAGCGCGTTCAGCTTGGACGCATCAAGCGCGTTGAGGTTGGTGGTGGTGACGGCGGCGACCTGCGTCGCGGTGAGGCCGGCGACCTGCGTCGTGTCCATCGCTGCGAGAATGTCGGTCGAGAAGTTGCGGACCTGCGTGGTCGACATCGACGCCAGCTGCGTCGTCGTCAACGCCTGGATCTGCGTGTCGGCGAAGCCGCCGAGCTGTGTCGAGGTCAGCGACTGGGCCTGCGTGTTGGTGAGGGCTGCGACCTGCGCGGTCGTGAACTCGCCGACATCGGTTGCGTTGAGAGCGACCAGCTGCGTGGTGGAGAGCGCCCTTACCTGCGTCGTCGTCATCGCCGCGGTCTGGGTGGCTTCCAGCGCCGAAAGGCTGGTGGTGGTCAGGGAACCGAGCTGCGTGGTGGTCAGCGCCGCAACCTGCGAATCACTGAGGCCGGAGACGAATGTGGTGCTGAGTCCGCGGACCTGCGTGGTCGAGAGCGAGGCGATCTGCGTCGCGGTGAATTCTGCAACATCCGCGGCTTCCAGCGCGGCGAGCTGCGTCGTGGACAGCGCCTGCAGGACCGTCGGCGCGATCGCGGCGATCTGCGTGGTGTCGAGCGCGGCGACCGATTCGGTTCCCAGCCGCACGACTTGCGTGCGCGTGAATGCGCCAACCTGGGTAGCGTCGAACTCAGCAATATCCGTCGCGTTGAGGCCGCCGACCTGCGTCGTCGAGAACGAGCCGATCTGCGTCGTCGTCAGCGCGCCGGCCTGCGTGGCGTCGAGCGCGGAAAGGTTGGTGGAGGAAAATCCCAGGATCTGCGAGGTGCTGAAGCCTGCAATGGCGGTCGTCTCGAAGGTGGCGACCTGCGCCGTCGCCATCACGCCGAGCTGCTGGGCGCTGAGCACCAGCAGCTGGCCGGATGTGAAGCTGACGCTTGAGTTGATCGACGGGATCTGCGTCGTTTGCAGCGCCCGGACCTGCGTGGTCGAGAAGTCCCCGAACTGCGTCGAGGAGAAGGCCCCAATGCCGGTCGTGGTGAACGCAGAGACCTGCGTCGTCGTCAGCGACTGGATTGAGGTTGTGGAGAGGCTCTGGATGGCTGTGGCGGACAGAGCGCGGATCTGCGCGACCGACAGGGCTGAAATCGACATGTCCGGACCATCCTGGTCGTAGTCTTCAGTCGACATTCGGTCGACGCGCAATTCCGTGGAGGCCGATTCGCCGACCTCTACGGGCGCACTTTTCACACTGAATGGTTTCCATCCCGTTTCCGGCAAATTTTGCCGATTCACGTTGAGTCCCAACGGGTTGCGCGGGTAAATGCGCCTCGCTCGCGTGGCGTGTTAACCATCGCACGAAGGCGCACAGCGACTGAGCCCGGAGGAAGGTAACCCTTTGCGCAGGCGGGTTGAACGCGCTGCGGCTCGGGCTTTCAAGGTTCGCCGTTGATCGCGCCAAACGCCGAAACAGTTACCAGAACCGCGCAGGCGAGAAGGCTTTTGGGCGACCCACTCGACAGCGTCTGCCGCGAATGATGTGGTCGCGGCTGATGACGGAGGGGTCGATGCAAAGAATTCTTCTCGCGGCGGCGGGCGCGCTTTTCGCAACCGCGTGTCAGCCGGCGCCCTCCCCTCCGCTTGAGGGCTTCGCTTCGCTGGTCGTTGCGCCGCGCACGATCCAGGAGATCGCCGCAGACATCCGCGACAGGAAGACAACATCGGCGGTCGTGACGCAGGCCTTCCTCGACCGCATCGCCGTCGTGGACGATGCGGGGCCGATGCTGAATGCCGTGCTCGCCATCAATCCCGACGCCCTCACCGAAGCCCAGGCGCGCGATGCAGCGCTGGCGAGCGGAGCGGCGCCTGGGCCCCTGCATGGCGTGCCGATCCTGCTGAAGGACAATATCGAGGCGGCAGGGCCGATGGCGACGACGGCGGGATCGCTGGCGCTGCAGGACAATGTCACCGGCCGCGATTCGCCTCTGGCCGCCCGGCTGAGGGCGGCAGGCGCCGTCATTCTCGGCAAGACCAATCTCAGCGAGTGGGCCAATTTCCGCTCCAACAACTCCACCTCCGGCTGGAGCGGCGTTGGCGGGCAGACCCGCAACCCGCACGTGCTGGACAGGAATCCCTGCGGCTCATCGTCGGGCTCCGGCTCAGCCATGGCGGCCGGCCTTGCCGCCGGCACGATCGGCACGGAGACGGACGGCTCGATCGTCTGCCCCGCCTCCGCCAACGGCATTGTGGGGCTCAAGCCGACCGTGGGCCTCGTGCCCCGCACCTTCATCGTGCCGATCAGCGCAACGCAGGACACGGCGGGGCCGATGACGCTGTCGGTCTCAGACGCCGCCCTGATGCTCACCGTGATCGCCGGGTCCGACGCGAGCGATCCGGCGACCGCCGAGGCCGATGCGCGCAAGCAAGACTACACCCAGGCGCTCGATGCGAACGCGCTGCAGGGCAAGCGCATCGGCGTCGCGCGGTTCCTCGCGGGCTATCACGGACCTACGGACGCGGCGTTCGAGCAAGCGCTTGCTGAACTGAAAGAGGCAGGCGCGGAGCTTGTCGATATCGCGGAGTTTCCGACCCGCGGCCAAATCTCAGGCGCTGAGTTCGCGATCCTGCTGGCCGAATTCAAGGACGGGCTCAATGCTTATCTGGCCTCAACGCCGGCCGACAAGGTGAAGACCCGCTCCCTGGATGACCTGATCGCCTTCAACGCCGCGACGCCTGCCGAACTCGAATTCTTCAACCAGGACCTGCTTGAAGAAGCCGCGAAAGCGCCTGCCCTCACCGAAAAATCCTACATCGATGCGAAGGCGACCGCCGCACGCCTCGCAGGCAAGGAAGGCATCGACAGGCTGCTCGCCGGCCAGAACATCATCGCCATCGTCGCGCCGACCGGCGGACCGGCCTGGACGACCGACCTGGTGACAGGCGACCACTTCCTCGGCTCGGCCTCCGCCCTCGCCGCCGTCGCTGGTTATCCGCACATCACCGTGCCGATGGGCGATGTCCGCGATCTTCCTGTGGGGCTCTCCTTCTTCGGCCCCGCCTGGTCGGAGTCGACGCTGATCGGCCTCGCCTACGCCTATGAGCAGCGAACCAAGGCGCGCAAGACGCCGGAGTTTCTGCCGCGCTCGCCGTGATGGAACCTGCGGACAATCCGGGCGTAGAGTGCGGTCGGGAAAAGCGTGACGGAGGACCACCCATGAGACATGCATTTGCAGCGCTGGCGCTTGTCGCCGCCGCGGCGTGTTCGAGCATTCCGGGGATGCCGGACGGCAATCCGTCCGCCTTCACCGAGGAATCCATGTCAGGCTCGCGCTATCGCATCGCCTATGTCGCGCCTGAAGGAACGACGTCGCGCCAGGTCAGCGACCGGGTGATGGCGCGCGCAGCCCAGGTGACGCTCGACAAGGGACAGGAATGGTTCGAGATCGCCAACAAGGTCGATGGCAAGACGGACGGCAAGTCGACCCAGACGCTGATCATCGTCATGGGCAAGGGCGAGACGCTGGCTGGCGGCCCGAAGCAACATGACGCCAAGGCAACCCTCGCCTCGCTGCGCGACAAGGTCGGCTGAAAATTTCTCGCCGCGATGCGGAATGAATTCACAGTTCAAACGTTGAATCCCTGTTGGCGTCATCTGCACGGGGCATTCCTATGAAACGCATTCTCTTCGCATCGGCCATTTCAGCTCTGCTGACGCTGGGCGCCTGCGCCTCGGCGCCGGCCTATTCGCCGGCCCAGTCGGCGAACGGCGCCGGGTACACTGACCAGCGTATCGAGAACGACCGCTTCCGCGTGACCTATCGCGGGGCGCCGCGCATGTCGTCGGCGGAGGTCCAGGACTATGCGCTGATGCGGGCCGCCCAGGTGACGCTCGACAATGGCGGCGACTGGTTCGAGATCATCAACGCCGACACCGACGCCGATGCAAAGCGCCGCTACAATACCGAATATGGGTACGACACCCAGTATGTCGTCCAGCGGTCCTGCGGACTCGCGGGCTGCTCCAACAGGCTTGTGCCGATCACGGTTCGTACCGAGTACGAGACTGTGGAGATGCGCACAGTCTACGAGCACGCGATGGAATTCCGCATCGGCCGGGGCGTAAAACGCTCAGGCGCGCCGATGGTCTATGACGCGCGCGACACGTTCGGCACGATCAGCGCCCGGCTCGGATAGCCATTGGAATAGCCGAAACGTCGCAGGCGCTTCTCACTTTGCGATCACGGGTCTTTGTGCCGCAGACGGCACAGCATGGCTTCGCACCGGAACGCAGATTACGCTAAAGGCCTACACAGGATCGGCGGGGAACGCCGGCAAATGGCCTTTACGGGGAGTGATCCGATGACAGCCTTGAAGACCGCGCTGCTTGCAGCCGCTGCGCTGACCGCGCTTGGCGCCTGCACGACCATGGCGAATTCTCCCGACCTGGGCGCGACTGTGGTCGCCGCGCCGGCAAAGAGCGCCCTCGTATCGGCGATGGACGCCGCCGGCGGCGAGGCGGCGCTGGCCAAGGTCAAGGAACTCTACTGGACCGGCACCGCCACAGTGACCTCTGGCGGCAAGACGACGAAGCAGGACGTCATCACGGTTATCCGCCCCGAGGGACAATGGGCCCGCACGTCGAGCTGGGCGTCTGGCGCCGAATCCAAGACCTCGCGCACGCTGCAGGTCGAGCGCGGCAGGGCCTGGGACGTGAACCGCCAGAGCTGGATCCCCCTGTCCGAAGCGCAGGCGACAAACGAGAACCAGCAATACGGTCTCTACAGCCTGATGCTGCTGACGCCGCTGAAGGCGTCGGGCGCCAAGGCCGATGAACAGCCCGCAGCAGCCGACGGCACGCGAACGATCAAGGCGCAGCTGGCGAGCGGCCAGGCGGCTGACCTCAAAGTCGATGCCTCCGGCAAGCTGGTCGGCGCCGCCATGGCAGTCCGCGATCCGGCCGGCGGCGCGGATATCGCCCAGACGGTCAAGTTTTCGGGCGAGGTCGAAAGCAATGGCGTCAAATGGCCCAAGCGCATCACGATCGAGCAGAACGGCGCGCCGTTCTACGATCTCGAAATCGCAAAGTTTGAAGCCGCCCCCGCCTTCACGCCGCGTCCGATGGAGCAGTCGATGCAGTATGAGGGCGGCCAGAACAATGCCGGGGAAGAGGACGCCGGCTGATCGCGGACTATCGAATAGGATCGTCCGCTTCGCTTAGCACCTGCGCCAACGTCCAGCGCAGCGAGGCGTCGCGCGGGGCGGCGGGTTCTTCGGCCGCAAACGCTTCCTCAATGCGTTCGACGGCTTGCGCGTGCAGACCTTCAAGCGCCTGTTCTGCCTTCTCGCGGATGGCGGATGTCATGGTGTCGCGCAAGTCTTGCCGGAAGGCACGCACCTCTGATCGCCAATGGGCCTTGGGCTCCTCGCGCAGGGTCCACGCCAGCTTGTAGAAATGGGCCAGGATCTGACGGATGAGGCTGAACGCCCGATTTCGTTCGCTGATGCCCAAATCGCCAACCTCCTCCGCGACCAGCTCCCAGTCGATTGCGTTGGAGCCTCCGGCGCGGCCGCCCTCTCGGCGCAGGGCTTCAGCCTGTTCCTGCGTCCAGAGGTAAAAATCCTCGTCATGAAGGCGGCGGTCCATAACGGCGATGCTACCAGAAAGCAGGGCCAATCGCCATGTCCGTTTGCCGGGGCGAGCCAAGCAGGCTAGTTTCGGCACGCCTGCCGGAGATGGCCCATGTTCCAGCATTTCTTCCATGAGCTGCGCGCCGCCAAGGTGCCGGTCACGCTCAAGGAATTCCTCACCCTGCTCGAGGCGATGGACAAGGGCGTGGTCGGCGGCGACGGCGGCCATGAGGTGCAGGATTTCTACTACCTCTCCCGCGCCGCCCTGGTGAAGGACGAGAAGCATCTTGATCGCTTCGACAAGGTGTTTGGCCACGTCTTCAAGGGGCTCGATTCATTCTCCGAAGGCGTCGACGTTCACCAGTTTCCCGACGAGTGGCTGAAGAGGCTGTCCGAGAAATATCTCAGCGAAGAAGAGAAGAAACAGATCGAGGCCATGGGCGGCTGGGACAAGCTCATGGAGACGCTGAAGCAGCGCATGGAAGAACAGAAGAAACGCCACGAGGGCGGCAGCAAGATGATCGGCACGGCCGGCACGTCGCCTTACGGGGCCTACGGCTACAATCCCGAAGGCGTGCGGATCGGCCAGGACAAGTCGCGCCACCAGCGCGCGGTGAAGGTGTGGGACAAGCGCGAGTTCAAGAACCTCGACGACTCGGTCGAGATCGGCACCCGCAACCTGAAAGTCGCGCTGCGCCGCCTGCGCAAATGGGCCCGCGACGGCGCGGAGGAAGAGCTCGATCTCGACGGCACGATCAGGAAGACGGCTAAAGAGGGATACATCGACATCGTGATGCGGCCGGAGCGGCGCAATGCGGTGAAGGTCGCGATGTTCCTCGACATCGGCGGATCGATGGATCCGCATGTGAAAGCCTGCGAGGAACTGTTTTCCGCTGCAAGAACCGAATTCAAGAACCTCGAATTCTTCTACTTCCACAACTGCATCTACGAAGGCGTGTGGAAGGACAATCGCCGCCGTGGCGTGTCGAAGATTCCGACCTGGGATGTGCTGCACAAGTTTCCGGCCGACTACAAAGTCATCATCGTGGGCGACGCCGCAATGAGCCCGTACGAGATCACCTATCCGGGCGGCTCGGTTGAACACTGGAACGAGGAGCCGGGCGCTGTCTGGCTGCAGCGCTTCGTCGACATCTATCCGCATCTGGTCTGGCTGAATCCGACGCATCCGTCGGGCTGGGAGTATTCCGGATCGACCGACCTCATCCGCCAGATCATTGGCGGCCACCGCATGTTCCCGATGACGGTGAAGGGTGTGGAAGAAGCCACGCGAGAACTGGGGCGCTAGGCGCAGCTGCGCTATCCCTGCGGCGGGGGCCGGGGTTGGTCTGCATTGAGCGGCGCGTGCGCTAGGCGTGCGCCGGTGTTGTCCTCCCCCGAACGGGGGAGGAACTGCGAGCAAGGTGCACGCAGCGGGCGCAGGTCAGGTGGGGGACGGTGTGTCCTCGTGTCCTGACGGTGCGTGGCGTGAGGGCGGTCCCCCACCTGAGTCCCGATGTTGCGAGTTCTGCACGCGGAGCGCCTCCCCCGTTCGGGGGAGGAGAGCTTGGGCGCTTTGCTGCAACATCAACGGAGTCATTCTCGGCCTTGTGCCGAGAATCTCGGTTGTGAGTTTCGAGGGGATCGTTTGCGAGTCCCCGCGCTGGGCCAACTGAGATTCTCGGCACAAGCCCGAGAATGACTCCGTGGGTTGGGTTGGTTCCTTGAGATGAAGTGCCGGACGTCGCCTGGGGCAGGTCTTCGCGTGCATCTTCCGTGTGCCAATCACGGCTTCTGCGGTTGAAGATCATCTTCAGCGTTGTCGCGGCGGCTTGCACGAGGCTCACGCACAGCATCAGCACCGCGTCCAGCAAAGGCTGGATCGCGGTGAGTTCGCCTACTCCCGATGATGCGGTGCGTGCTCGTGTCATGGGGGCATTATACGGCCGCTGGAGACAGTGCTGGACAGAATATTTATTTGCAGAATCGGTGTCCCCCGCTTTTTTGGCGGAAGTCGTTGAAATTGCTGGAGAGGGTGGGTTCCCCATCCCCCGTTCTCGGCACTGATGTCTGCTCAGTTTTCTCTCGCGCTAACAGAACGGAGTAAGCCGATCGAGTTCGCTCGTGCTCCCGTTACGGTGTTCGCTTAATAGTCAAATTTCCGAACGTCGTTGTCGCGAGACGCTGCCTCCTCCATGTTTATGCAGGAGCCCAAAATGGAATAGCTACCCGGCCCTGTAACGGTCGCAACTTGAGTGCAGTATCTGCGAGTTGGCGCAGCTAGTGACGTCCAGATCGATTTCAGCGCGTTGTACGCGGTTTGCTCCATTTCGAAGCATGAGCGGTCGATCATGGCTGAGTAGGTACCGGTAACATTCGCTACTGACCTGCAATGCCGCTCGACATCAAACCTGGGAGGCAACTGCTCATCCGCTTGTCTTGCCTCGCTAGGACCAGCTAACAAACAAAGCCAGACCAAGCACAACAATACCTTAGCACTCATCGCTACTCCCCCCTGCTTTTCTCAATCTATCACGACTTGTGCTGGCCGAAGAGGTCGAGCGGATCGGGGAATTTTGCGAAAGCGTCTTTCGCCTGTGTCTTGAGCTTCTCGAACTGCATGACGTTTTCGATGCGGCGGTCGAGGAAGGCGTCGATCTCGGCCTCGTCGCCCGTGCCCATCCAGGCGGTGAGCGTTGAGCCGAGGACTGCAACGAGCGTCATCCGCTTGGTGTACCAGTTGTAGTCCGTCGACTTGTCGCCAAGCGCCGACCAGATGGCGTCGGCGGCGGCCCAGAGGCCTTTCGGGCCGGTGAGCAGGTTGGCTGGCGTGGCGGCGGCGCGCTTCACGGCGGGCTTGTGCAGCGCGAAGGCGGCGAGCCAGGCCTTCACCCCTGCCCGCACCTTGGCGCGGACTTTCTGGTTGTCGGCGGCGAGGACCCCTTGCCCCGCCGCCCGGGCGGCGCGCTTGCCGAGCGCCTCCAGCACGTCGGGCACGCCGCTGGGGGCTGACAGGAGGGCCTGGCCCGCGCTGAGACCCGCCTTTTCGGCCGCCCGGTCGAGGGCTGCACGGGTCCAGCCCATGTCGGGGGCGACCTCCAGCATGGCGTCGAGCAGGCGATCAAGGAACAGATCGCTGGGGGCGGCTTCGGTTTCAGGTGCGGATTTGGCGTCCATTTTGGTATCCAGGGGGGCGAATTCCGGGGTTTTGGGGCAGTAGGCACGGCCAGATTCGTATGGTATCGGACCGCCGCCTGCCCGTCATGGCCCAGTTCTGGGCTGCGTGCGGATTGGCAAGAAATCACCCGTCGAACGGGCCCGCGTCTCCCTGAAGGGAGCGTTTGCGGCCCTTTCGGCTTTTATTGCGTTCTAGACCAATCCCCCGGGGCCGGCCGGGAAACCGATGGAGAGTTTCAGATAGTTCAGATCGTGGTCCGCGATAACAACGTCGATCAGGCGTTGAAGGCGCTCAAGAAAAAGATGCAACGCGAGGGCGTCTTCAGGGAAATGAAGTCCCGCACTGCTTTCGAGAAGCCGTCCGAGGCCAAGGCGCGCCGGAAGGCCGAGGCCGTCCGCCGTGCGCGGAAACTGGCCCGCAAGCGCGCCCAGCGTGAAGGTCTTATCCCGAAGACCTAGACGAGTCAGTTACCGGCAAGATGCATGAAGCCGGCTGCGCGTGATGCGCGGCCGGCTTTGTTGTGTGTGGGATTCCCTCGGGCAGTCCCCTTGGCGCGTACCCCATCCGGCCCTTCGGGCCACCTTCCCCGCTTCGCGGGGAAGGACGGGCGCCCTAGATCGATATCGCCACGAGCCAGACAGCCGTTCCGAGGCCGGAGAAGGTCGCGATCAACATGCCGGCGATCGCGGCGAAGCTGCCCCAGGCTTCCGTGCTGCTGACGGTGGGCGCGCTGGGGCTGGCGTCGGCGCCGAGGAAGAGCGTGGGCGAAATGCGGGCTGCGTTTTCCATGACCTGTTCCTATGATCCTGTCTCGTCGAGCTCGTCGCCGTCGCGGACCTTGAGGTCGTACTCGCGGACCTTGCGATAGAGCGTGGAGCGGCCGATGCCGAGGCGGCGGGCGACTTCCGACATGTGGCCCGAGTAGTGGTCGATGGCGAACTGGATGAGATCGCGCTCGATGGCTTCGAGCGTGCGCAGCTCGCCCGTGCCGTCGGTGATGTGGACGGGCTGGTCGCCCTGGTCGTTGGCGGCTTTCTGCGTCGGCGCGACAGCGGCCACGCCGAGCGTGGTCATGCCGGAGATCTGGGGAAAATCTTCGGGCTTCAGCGTGCCGCCGTCGGAGAGGACGACCGCGCGGAAGATCGCGTTCTCGAGCTGCCGCACGTTGCCGGGCCAGTCGTAGGACGCCAGCATGGCCAGTGCATCCGGCGAGACGCCGGGGACGGCCTTGCCTTCATCCGCGTTGAAGCGGCCGACGAAGTGATCAACAAGGGCCGGGAAGTCTTCGCGGCGTTCCTTCAGCGAGGGAATCTCGATGGGGAAAACGTTGAGGCGGTAATAGAGGTCTTCGCGGAAGCGGCCTTCCTTGACCTGAGTTGCAAGGTCGCGGTTGGTGGCCGAGATGATGCGGACGTCGACCTTGGTGGGGCGGCGCGAGCCGACGGCGTCGACTTCGCTCTCCTGAAGCACGCGCAGCAGCTTCACTTGCATGTCGAGCGGTAGTTCACCAACTTCGTCGAGGAACAGCGTGCCGCCATCAGCCTCGACGAACTTGCCGAGCTTCTTGTCGGTAGCGCCGGTGAACGATCCCTTCTCGTGGCCGAACAGGATCGACTCGACGAGGTTTTCCGGGATGGCCCCGCAATTGACCGAGATGAACGGCTTTCCGGCGCGCTCGGATGCACCCTGGATGCAGCGGGCGATGACTTCCTTGCCGACGCCGGACTCGCCGAGGATGAGGATGGGGATGGACGATGCTGCGGCGCGCTGGCCGAGGCGGACAACCTGGCGCATCAGAGGGGCGCCGGCGATCATGTCGTCGAAGCCCATGCGGCCTTCGGTTTTCTTGGTGAGGCGTTTCACTTCGCCGCGCAGGTCCGACAGCTTCAGCGCGTTGCGGATCGAGATGGCGATGCGTTCGGGGCTGGCGGGCTTGACGAAGAAGTCCACAGCGCCGGCGCGCATCGCCTGCACGACGGTGTCGATGCCGCCGGTTGCGGTGATGACGATGACGGGGAGATCGGGGCGGCGCTCGATCAGGCGCTCGAGCGTGTCCATGCCCGAGAGGCCCGGCATGATGAGGTCGAGCAGCACGACATCGACGCCGTGGCGCGGGTCGGACGCCTCTTCCAGGGCGCGCTCGCCGTTCTCGACGACGCGGGCGCGGAAGCCCTGCTTCTCGGCCGCGGCCTGCATCAACCGACGCTGGGTAGGATCGTCATCGACGACCAGAACCGTCTTCGCCATAACCACACCATCATCCGTAGACGGAAGGCTCTGAACGGCCTTCCTGTTACGGCCCAAACTGGCACGCGTGGTTGAAAACCGGTTTAAGCGGGTTGCTGCAATTTCATCGAACCCTCTGTTTTGAGCGCTTTTTGCGTCAAATCGGGGCGGAAATCGCGTTGCGGCAAGTGTTGGCTGACGCGCGTTAGTTATCCTGCGATGCGGCGCGCACCCTGCTTGTCAGTTTCGCATCAGCTGACGGACGGAGGGGTACGACGTGGCATGGCGGCGCGCGGCGGGCGCATCGATCATGTTTGCCGGCGCTGGCGTCATTGCCGGCGCGGTGGCGATGGCGACGTTCGTCGTGGCCGGAGAAATCCAGGCCGGGACGGATGCGTTTACCATCGGATTGCGGATGCGCGGCGGATCGGCCTGGCCCGCGAGCGGCGTCGCCGCGATGCTGGTGGGCCGGCTGGTCTATGGCCACTGGCGTGCGGCAGCCCCGATCGCGCATGTCACCGGAGCGGTGACGCGCACGGTGGGTCTTGTGGTCGCGTTCGGCCTTGGCGCGATGCTGGTGTTTCTGCTGGCGTCAGGGTTCGAGCGGGAGGATGCGCCTGCGGCGGCGGCGCTGGCGGTTGGCGTGATCGCGGGACTTCTGCTGGCGCATGTCGGCGTTGGCCTGCGCCACACGCAGCAACGCTATCCGCGGAATTATTCCGTCTCGTCCGACCCGCCGGAGTGAACCGGGCGGCGCGGCCAGCCGCCCATCGATAGGACGCGGTCATACATCACCAGCGCGCCGGCAAGACCGACATTGATGCAGAAGCGCGTCGGGATTTTCACGATGAAGGCGCACTTCGCCTGCAGCTCCGGCGACAGGTCCCTCGCCTCGCCGCCCATCACGTAAGCGGCGCGCAGGGGATGACGGAAGGCCGGCAGGTCGATGGCGTCGTCGGTCAGCTCGATGCCGACCAGCGTGCAGCCGCGCGGCAGCTGCATCTCGTCGATGGAATTCCAGAGATACCACGGCACGTGCAGGTCCGACTTGGACGTATCCGCATTGTGCATCACACGGATTTTTGGCGCGGCCGATACGGTGAAGGTGAAGGCGGCGCCGAACGCATGCGCCGTGCGCTGGAGC
>JANOKS010000137.1:0-6880 GCA_031419455.1 Alphaproteobacteria bacterium | reverse complement strand
GTCTTTGGTTTCACCAGCTTGGCGATCAGCCACTCCGGCGCTGGGGCGATCTCGATCTCCGAGGGGCTGCGGCCGACGACCCACCCATAGCGCTTCCCGTTGGGGTGGATGGACGGCGCAACGATGATGTAGCCACCATCGCCCCGCGTATCGAGGCCCGCACCGAGCTTGCTGGAGGTGTTCTTCGTTTTTGCTTCCACGCTGAGTAGCACGTGACGCCCCTTGCCGGTGCGCTGCTCCGGCGTGACGGGAAGGGGTCCGTGAACGGCGAGCAGCGCTGCAAGGCTCGCCTCACCTTCGGGGCCGTCAACGTCGAGGACCAGAACGCCGTTGCCCGTCGCAAGACCGATGTTAGCGTCGGGAAAGCGCTCCCACCACATCGCAATCTGGGCCGCGTCGGCGGACGCATCCTTGCAGCCGTGCGGGGTCAGGGGATGTTTGTCGCGACACGGGAAAACGGAAAAACCACGGGAGCTCGCATACTCCAACGCTGCGTCGGCGAGCCGGTTGTCAGAGCCCGGCGCCGCAGATCCGTTCAGGTCGATCATGCGCCACCCATCGAGAAGTGTATGGTGACGTGGCCGACGCCCGCAGCGTTCAGCTGCGCCTGCATGTCCAAGAGGAGGGTGAGGGTTAGCTGTTTAATGGCAGCGTTAGCGATGCAGAGGTTTGGGCCCAGCGCGCCAACGTCGGTGCCGGTCGGCGGCAGAGCCCGCTTAGGCAGGGCACAAGAAAGGCAGGCGAGCTGCCAGGCTGACCGCCCCGCGTTGAAGATCAAGGGGAGATGGGTTAGGTTTAAATGGCTGGTTCGCGCCGGCAGATTTTGGAGCCCACCGCGCCTGCCAGCGTCGGTGGGTTTCTCTTTATCTGGCATCGGTCAAGCTGCCTGCGCCGGCAGGTTTTCGATGAAGCGCTTCAGGTCCTCATGCAGGATCAGCGTGCGGTTGCCGCACTTGCGCGGTGTGAGGCGCCCCGCCTTGATGGCTTCATAGAGCGTCGTACGGCTAAGGCCGGTCGCATGGCAGGCGTCGGGGATCGTGTGAGAGATCCGGGTGTTGTCGAGCATCTCGTTCTCCGTCGTTCGCGCTGAGCAGCGCGGATACGGAGAAGCTGCCGCGCACCGGCGGGTGGCCGCCACGGAGATTAAATCAGGTGGATTTTTTCTCCCCGCGCCTGCGAAGGCGTCGCGCTTTGCTATGCGGTGTCCCACCGCCGGGGAGTTGGTCGACCAAGCGGTGCGCCGCCTTGAGGGGTGATAACCCGCTCTCGATGAGCTTATTCATCTCGAAAAGCGCTTTTTCATCCGCCTCCTTATAACTACCGCTGCCCTTGGGCCGCCCCCTTAAACTAGGCGGTTTTCGAAGCCTCTGGATCCAGCTCCAGGTCCTGAACGGCGTCTTGTCGGCGATGTCCTGCCACACCTCCCGCTCTTCCAAGTTGGGATGATGAATGCCGGCCGCAAACTTCTCAAAATTTTTGCCGTGGATGTGGTCGAAATGGTGCTTCTCCACCGCCGCCTTCGCCTCGGCGGCTGCGGTCCCAAGGCGCCGCAGCGCCGCCTCTCGCTTACCTGGGCGCGCACTACCATTTTCCTCCTGCATCTCAGCGATTTCGGCCCAAGACAGGCCAGGCCGCTTCCAAGCAGCCCGCCGCATTGGGTCAAGAGCGCGGCTGAGGTCCCACAGCGTGCTAGCGAGGCGGCCGGCTTGCTCATAGTGCTCATCTAACCGATTTGCGGCGACGAGTTTTGAGCGCGAAAGCGTCTTGTGCACTTCCTCTAGTGCCTGTTCTGCAGCATCGGCGACGTCCCGAAGGGAAACCTGTTTGCGAAAGCGCCTAGCGCTACCCATGCAGCGCCCTCACATTTCCGCCGCGCTTCGGCGTCGCGCAGTACGTCGCCCATGCCTCCATCAGCTTCCGACGCTTCTCGAGAGCATCGCCGCGGCGGTAGGCCTGCTCAACCGCGTTGCCGACGGTGTGCGCCAGCGCCTGCTCGGCGACTTCGCGAGGGAAGGCGGTTGCCTCGCCGCACCAGTCGCGGAACGCGGACCGGAAGCCGTGGATCGTCACGTCCGACACGTCGCACCGGCGGAAGAGGGCGCGAAAGGCAGTCTCCGAGAGCGGCTTCTTGCTCGTCTGGCCTGGGAAGACGAGCGCGCCGCGCCGTGCATCGTGAAGAGGCTTCAGGATCGCGATGGCCTCAGCCGACAACGGCACGCGGTGAGGCTTGCCCGCCTTCATGCGCTCGCCCGGGATCGTCCAGACCTTGGCCTGCAGGTCGATCTCGTCCCAACGGGCGCCGCGCGCTTCCGAGGACCGCACCGCCGTCAGGATGATGAACCGAAGGCACAACGCGGTAGACGCCTCGCGCTCCTTCAGCTTGGCGATGAAGGCGGGGACCTGATCGTAGGGCATGGCCGGGAAGTGCTGGATCGCGCGGCGCTGGGCGGGGAGCAGGGTGCTCAGATGGCCCCGCCAGCGGGCCGGGTTCTCGCCGGATCGCAGGCCTTTGGCGCGCGCCGCGTCCAGAACCCTTTCGACCCTGCCGCGCACCCGCTGCGCCGTCTCGCGTTTCGTCGCCCAGATCGGCTGCAGCACAGCGAGCACAGCCTTTGTGTCGATCTCGTCCAGCCACATCGGGCGAAGCGAGCCCGCGTAGTTCTTTAGCGTGTTCTCCCACTGCTGCTGGTGTTTGGGATTGCGGAACGCCTTGATCAGCGCCGGCAGCCAGTCGTCGATGAAGTCGCCGAAGGTCATACGCGCAGCCGGCGCCGCTGCGGCCCACACGACGCGCGGATCCTGCTTCGGGCGACCCGACAGAAGGCTGCGCGCATCCTCAGCCCGCCGTCGGGCGCTCGCAAGGCTCACTTGCGGGTAAGCACCTAGCCCGATCTCGGGGCGCTTCCCCTCCCAGCGGAAGATGAAAAGCCAAGACTTCGAACCGTTCGGGCCGACCTGAAGATACAGCCCGCCGCCGTCCGGAATTCGGCCCGGCGTCTTGGCATCCTTCACCTCGATCGCGGTGAGCCGATTGATCGTCGCGGGCATGCAGTCCCCATGCTGAGAGTACGGCGCAACCCCGCCGCTAACCCCACCAACGTAGCCGGACTGTGGGGTATCCGCCTATGTCCGCTGGGACTTTATTTTCAAAAATGCCCTATTCACAGGCCCTTCGGTGGACGGGTGGGAACGGACGCGGACAATACTGCGGCGGACACCTTCACCGCCACCCTGCGCTCCTTCGGAGCTTCGGGTGGCAGGCCACCCTGCAAGGGTGGACAGACACCCGAAGCTCCGAAGGAACGCAGGGTACACTTGCCTCCCGAAGCCTTGGCGCAGGGAGGCCACCTTTCTCAATCGTCGACAGTCGCATGCTTGACGGACCGATCACGCACCGGAACAAGGAATGCCGGGGCGCATGGAGACTTCGATGACGTCCATCCGGAAACTGACTTTCGCGAGCTTCATGGTGCTGGCGGCGTGTGCGCCGGCGGTGGCGCAGACAGCGATGACGATCGTGTCGGGCGAGGGCTGCGGGTGCTGCCGGGAGTGGGTGAAGCACATCGAGGCGAGCGGCTATCAGGCGAGCGTCACCTACGTCGCGCTGGACGTGCTGAACCAGCACAAGCACGAGGCCGGGCTGAAGCCGGAGCATACCTCCTGCCATACGGGCAAGATCGGCGGCTATGTGATCGAGGGCCATGTGCCGGCGAAGGAGATCGCACGTCTGCTGCGCGAGCGGCCGGATGCGCTGGGGCTTGCGGTGCCCGGCATGCCGTATGGATCGCCGGGGATGGGGCCTGCATCCGAGGGCGAGCCCTATCAGGTGCTGCTGGTGAAGAAGAACGGCTCAACGTCCGTCTATGCGAGCTATCCCTAGACGTCGCCGCTGAACGCCGCCATTTCCTGTTGCGCTCGAACATGCTCTAGCTCTGGCCAGACAACCGGAGGGCGTTCATGAGAGCTGTGTTCCTTGCTGCAAGCGCGGCAGCCGTCATTGCGCCCAGCGCCAGCGCGCAGATCGACAGCATCCGTGTCGGCGTGATGGAGCACAATATCTGCGTCATCGATTGCAAGAACGCCGACAAGGAAACCGGCGTGAACATTGTCGGCGACGTGCGCTTCAATTCACCCGACTTTCTCGCATGGGCGGGCTCGCCGCATCCCTACGTCATGGCGTCGGTGAACACTGACGGGAAAACGTCCTATGGCGGGGTGGGTCTCGAATGGGATTTCGAGTTCGCGGAAGGCTGGCACTTCGAGCCGGGTTTCGGATACGTGCTGCACGACGGCGCGACGACCAACCCGTTTGCCAACGGCACGCCGGAAGCGGCGGCGTTCTTTGCGGAGAATGTGCTGTTTGGTTCGGAAGACCTGTTCCGCACATCGATCGCGCTATCGTGGGACGTGTCGGCCAATTTCGCGCTGCAGGGCATCTACGAGCATCTGAGCCACGGGCAGATTCTCGGCGAGGGGCGCAACCAGGGGCTGGACGAGATCGGCGTGCGCGCCGTGTGGAGGTTCAACTGATGCGTGGCGCGGCCGTCGCCCTCTTGATCGCATTCGGCGTCGCGATACCGGCGGCGGCTGACACGATCGACGTGCTCAAGACCAGCACGCTGGTGCTGACCGCGCCGGGTGGCGGCTCCATGGTTCTGCTGGTCGCGGAAGATGGCCGGATGCAGCAGGTCAATGCGCGCGGCATGTGGGCGGCGGGGTTCTGGTCGATGCAGGAACGTGGCTTCTGCTGGACTGCGCGCGGCGAGTCCGAAGTCTGCATCCCCCTGCCGGCGGACAAGGCGGTTGGTGACGTTTGGGATATCACCGGTCCCACTGGCAGGGTCGCGTGGTCGGCCGAAATCCGGGAAGGCCGGGCGGATCTCAAAGCCATGGGCGAGAGCATCAAGGACGGCGCGAGCGGCGAGGCTGCGGCGTCCGAAGACAAGGAATAACGCGCGGGAAGCGCGGCTTTCCGGCGTCCGCGCGGAACCCCTTGAATCCTGCCCGCGCCCCCTGTATCACCCCCGCCTTGCTATCTGCCCAGATGGCGGAATTGGTAGACGCACTGCTTTCAGGTAGCAGCGGGTAACACCGTGGAGGTTCGAGTCCTCTTCTGGGCACCAAGCGACGCTCCGGCGTCGTTTTTCTTTGTCCGGTACGAAGAAAAAACCTAATAAAAACAATAAATACTGTCCTAGGCGGTCCGGAACGGTCCGGCTGGGTTTGTTGGTATCCCGCGAATTTGTTGGTACAGTTGTTGGTACAGCAGAGGGCATATTGCCTGTCTGTGTTGGTACAGGCGCCTGCACCTAATGCCCCTCACCGACCTTAAGCTTCGCCAGCTCAAGCCTGCCGCCGCGCCGACCCGCCAGAGCGATGGCGGAGGCCTGTTCATTGAGGTCCGCCCCGGCGGATCGCGGCTGTGGCGGCTCGCCTACCGGTTCGGGGGCAAGCAGAAGCTTCTGGCGCTCGGCAGCTACCCCGAAACGCCACTGGCTCGCGCTCGTCAGCTCCGCCAGGACGCAAGATCGCAACTGCAGGCTGGCCGCGATCCGGCAGCGGAAGCCAAAGCCGCCGCCGCAGCGGAACGGGCTCTGACCAAAGACACCTTCGCGGCGCTGGCCGAGGAACTGCTAGCCAAGCAGGAGCGCGAGGGAAAAGCTGCCGCTACGCTCGACAAAAAGCGCTGGCTGATCGGCCTTGCGGCCGCCGACCTTGGCGAACGGCCAATCCGATCAATTAGCGCCACCGAAATTCTGAAGCCGCTTCAGCGCGTGGAAGCTTGCGGCAATTATGAAACAGCCCGACGGCTGCGTGCCGTGATCGGGCAGGTCTTCCGTTACGCCATCGCGACCGCTCGCGCCGACACAGACCCGACATTTGGTCTGCGCGGCGCGTTGATCACGCCGAAGGTTTCACACCGGGCGGCGGTCACCGAGCAGACTGGCTTCGCCGGGCTTGTGCGTGCCGTGTGGGGCTATCAGGGCGCCATCGAGACGCAGGCGGCGCTGAAGCTGCTAGTCCTGCTGTATCCGCGCCCCGGCGAACTGCGGCTGGCCAGCTGGGGCGAGTTCGACCTGAAGCGGGCAATCTGGACCATCCCTGCAGATCGGACAAAGACGCGCCGCGAGCACGTGAAGCCTCTGCCGCAGGCGGCGGCCGACATTTTGGAGAACCTGCGCGGACACACGGGGAATTACCCGTACGTGTTTCCGTCTCAACTCTCGCCGGGCAAGCCGATCAGCGAGAACACGCTAAATGGCGCACTGCGCCGGATGGATATCCAGAAGTCGGAGCACACCTCGCATGGCTTCCGCGCCAGCGCCTCAAGCCTTCTCAATGAAAGCGGCCTGTGGAACCGCGATGCTATCGAGGCGGAACTGGCGCACGTCGGCTCCGATCAGGTCCGCCGCGCCTACCATCGCGCGGCCTATTGGGAAGAGCGGGTCAGAATGGCGGATTGGTGGACCGTCCACGTGCTAAAGCACGCAAGTTCGGCGCAGGGTACAGACAGCGCCTGACCCAGCTGAGCAGGCCGCTATCAACTGCATCTCAGGCGCGCGCAGTTGTGCGATAGGTGGTATCCACGTCCGCATTGATCCGGGGCTGATTCTGAGTCGGGCTGCATGACGTGGGCGAGCTTCCTCTTCCGGCGGTAATTTCTTGGCTCGTCCATGAGCGGTTCGGCGGATACGACGCCGAAACCAAGCTCCGTGGCCCCATGCGGCACATTCCATCGGATACGCCGTGACAAAAAGTAACGTGATTGCGCTGCCCCAGCCAGGGGCGTTTAGCGATTTGCTCACCGAGGTTTTGCGCAATGGCGCCCGAGCGCTTCTGGCCAAAGCGGTAGAGGCGGAAACAGCGGATTTCCTCGAGC
>JANOKS010000136.1:0-1824 GCA_031419455.1 Alphaproteobacteria bacterium | reverse complement strand
CCCCCAATCTCGGCATCATTGTGCGTGGCTGGCAGCCCCCTCCGTCCGCTTCGCGGCCACCTCCCCCCACTTGCTTCGCAAGCGAGGGAGGACTTCCCCGTGTGGCTTGATGTCCTCCCTCGGCGAAGCCGGGGGAGGTGGCCGCGAAGCGGACGGAGGGGGCTGCCCGCAAGGTGGGCAGACGACCTTAGGGCCACTTCACCACGGGCGGCATGGACGAGAGAATGCTCGCGACATTGCCGCCGGTTTTCAGGCCGAACGTCGTGCCGCGGTCGTAGAGCAGGTTGAACTCGACATAGCGACCGCGGCGGACCAGCTGTTCCTCACGCTCGGCGGGCGACCAGCTCTCGACCATCCGTTTGCGGACGATCTCTGGATAGACCTTGGCAAACTCGCGGCCGACATCCTGGGTGAAGGCGAAATCCTTTTCCCAGTCGCCGGAATTGTAGCGGTCGTAGAAGATGCCGCCGATGCCGCGCGGCTCGTCGCGGTGGGGCAGGTAGAAGTATTCCTCGCAGTGCTTCTTGAGAGCGGCGTAGTCGACTGGCGGATGCGCGTCGCAGGCGGCCTGCATGGCGGCGTGGAACTGGATTGTGTCGGGATAGTCCTGCTGCCGCTGGTATTCCAGCAGCGGCGTGAGGTCCGCCCCGCCGCCGAACCAGTTTTCGGACGTCACCAGCATGCGCGTGTTCATGTGCACCGCCGGCACGCGCGGGCTGACGAGGTGCGCGATCAGCGAGATTCCCGCCGCCCAGAACTTCCCGCCGGAAGCTTCCGACCCGGGAATGGTCTTGGCGAACTCAGGCGCGAACTCGCCGTAGACGCAGCTGACATGCACGCCGACCTTCTCGAACAACCGGCCCTTCATGATGGCCATCGTGCCGCCGCCGAGATCCTGCGTGCCGTCGCCACGCTTCCACGGCGTCTTTTCAAATCGTCCGGCGGCGCCCTTGTAGAGCGGCGGGCCAGCCGCTTCCTCCAGCGCTTCGAGCCTGCCGATGATGTCCGTCTGGAGCTGCTGGAACCAGGCGACAGCGCGGGTCTTGCGGGCTTCTATCTGGGTGGTTTCGACGGCGTGGGTCATGGCGGTAGGTAGACGCGACTTGATCGGGCAGTCCAGAGAGGGGGGCGAGGGCGCTGGCGAGCGTGATTAACGGCGTCTTCCAAAAATGGAGCGCTATGATCCGTTCTGCTCTCTTGCTCGCCAAACTGACCAAAAATGGCGACGAAGCTGATGCCAGCCTGACGCCTCCGGCGTTTCGTGCGCGGACGGCCTCGTCTGCTACCGGCACGGCGCTTGCGCTTGTTGCACAACAAGACATGACCGGGAGTCGGCAATGTTGGGCAGGAAACACGCTTCAGTCTCTAAAACGCTCTCGCTGCGGATGCAGCGCATCGCGGAAACTCCGGGCTACGCGCCCGCTCGGCGTGTAGCTCAGTCGTTCGGCAAGCGCGCCATCCGCGCCGATGCCTGGCGCCCCGGCACGATCAGCTTCCAGACCGGCGAGCGCATGGATGTCGTGGTAAAGAACATCAGCGACACAGGCGCCCGGATCGAATTCATCCGCAGCACCTACCTGCCGGATCGCGTCAAGCTGACCGCGCACGGCGCGAGCCGCTGGGCCTATGTCACGTGGCAGACCTGGGGCATAGCGGGTCTTCAGTTTGTCGGCGAGAGCAAGGCCTAACACTACAGTTGCATAATTGGACGACCTCTGAATCTATGGGCGACCATGATTCGGAGGTCATGGATGAGCGGCGCATCGATCGAGACGACATTGGAGCTGTGGGCGTCCTCGCTGCGCGAGGCCAAGCAACGTATCC
>JANOKS010000135.1:0-74000 GCA_031419455.1 Alphaproteobacteria bacterium | reverse complement strand
AACTCGCTTCGCAATACGTCGGTGCACACAAGGGAAGAGGGCCATATTTTTTTGATGTGGGGGCCGAACCTTTCATGATCGCAAGCGAAATCGACCCGACATTTGCTGCTGCGATGAAAGAGGGCCTTGCGTCCGAAATTGCCTCTATGGATCTCGCTAAAACCCTAGAGGACGTCGCAAAAAGTGAAAGCGTAGGAGACTATCAAGCCACTCGCCTGTCGACGTTGAGCGTTCCCGAGTTGAAAGCCGCGGTCCAAGCGATGTCGGAAAGCAGGCGTTGGAATGCGATAAAGGCGTGCCTGACCGCAGCGCGTCAAAGACCTGAAAGCGTTGAGCGACTTAAAGTCGAAACGGTCGCCACTGAGATGGTGAAAGAGTTGGCGCTCGGCTCAACCTTAAACAGGGTGCGGATCGAACGGAAGTTCAACCTCAAATTTCCTAGTGACCAAAGTCCGTAAGCAGCAAGAGTTCGGCGACTCCCCCCTACCCCACCGCCACATCCACCATGATCTCGCCCGAGATCGCCTCCAGCGCGTCCTGCACCTTGCTCGCAGACAACCCCGCAGGCAGGCGCAGGTTGGCCGCCATGTGGAAGAGCGGCGCGCCGGAGTGGGCCTCCGTGCTCAGCCATGTGCGGAAGCTTTCGATGTTGGCGCCGAGGTCGCTGATCGCCGCCGTCACCTGGCGCACGATGCCGGGCCGGTCCTGCCCCACCACGCTGAACTCCAGCGTCTCGCCAGCCGCGCCCGCGCCCGTCCCCGCCGGCACGATGCGCACCTCCAGCCCGGCTGCATCGACGGCGGCCACAGCAGCGCGCAACGCCTCGGTCTTGCCTTGCGGCAGATCAACCAGCACCGAGCCGACATAGAGCCCGCCCAGCCGCGAGAGGTGGCTCTCGAGCCAGTTGCCGCCGGCCGACAGCACGGCCGCCGCCAGCGCCTTGGTCAGGCCGGGCCGGTCGCTGCCGACAACGCTGAGGACCAGCAACGCCATGGGATACCTCGCTTGGGTTGAATGTCGTTGTTAGGCGAAGGCGCCGCGCCGCGCCATGGCCCGCCAGAATTTGCGCGGAGTTTGGGGGAAAGTCGTTGTCACGATTTGGGGGAAACTCGGTCGCGATTTCCAATCCGATCAATCACTTGCTCGAAGAATTTGGGGGAAACAGAGGCACAGGATCGGCGGGGGTAAATGGCGCCGTATAATCGCGCCCATGACAGTCGCTGAGACCCACGACGCATCGACACAAGGCGAGGCCCCAAGCTGGGCCTGGCCTGTCTATGCTTTTGTCGCGTGGCTCGTCGCGGTGCTGAACTTCATCGCGCGCTTCAGGCGCATTCGCCACGGCCACCGCTTCAGGCAAGACTGGCGTGACAGCTGGGAAGGGCTGCGCCAGTCCGAATGGCTCCGCGATCAACTCATCGCGCAGGGCGTCGCACAACTCCTCAGCGGCAACCCCCTCCACCTCGACGACAGACAAATCATCCTCACACCGCCCGCCGCGTATGGCGGCCCATGCCCGCGCACGCCGTTCGACATGAACCGCCGCTTCCTCGCGCTCGCCCGCTGGGCGGCCGATCCGGAGGCGATGGTCCGCGAGCGCTTCAGGCGCCTGGCGAAACACGAAGGCAACAATCCCTTCGTCGCCCATGGTTCGACGGGCGCGCTTCGCGCTGCTCACCATGAGGCGGTGGATGTTTCGACGATGAAAAGCAGCAATGCCCGCGTAGCGCTCATGCTGAGCAGCGACCGTAGGGAGCGTCCGTCGAAGCACGAGCGCGTGCTCACGAAAGCCCGTGGCCCGCCTGCTCACTATTCGCTATTCGCTACTCCCCATCCCTCAGCGCTCCCGCGCGGCTGAGATCGCGGCGTTTTGTCCGTACACGGACCATCCCGCGCGCATCACATTCCCGCCGCATTCTCCACCCCGGCGCCACATTCCCCCAAAGCCGCGAAACCGGAACCGTATGCAACTGCGCTGCGTTCCCGCTGTGCAAGACCATGCGGCCAGACTGTCTGGTCACCATGTTGATTGTGCGCACGCCGGGGAACGACTCTGCGTGCGCGACGGAGAAGGATCGCAACATGTACTTCGCGAAGCAGAAGCAAGGCAACGCCACCAAGGCTTTCGGCGCGGTCGCGACCGTGGCGCTCACAATCGGCATGGGCGGCGTCTTCACCGCCATGAATTTTACCGGCGAGCGCCAGAAAGAGGTCTCGTCAGAACTCGTCATGATCGCGCCGCCGCCTCCGCCCGTGATCGAGGAGCCGGAGCCGCCCAAGGTCGTGGAAGAAGTTCAAGATACGCCGGCGCCGCCGACGCCGCCTCCGCTCGTCGCGCCCGAGATCGAATTCGTGCCGGAGGTAATTCCCGTCATCACCGCGCCGGTCGTGGAGTTCGTGCCGGTTCCTGAGCCCGTCGCCCCGGCGCCGGCGCCCATCCAGTCACGTTCGTCGCCGAAGCTGATCGCCAGCGACAAGCCAGCCTACCCCACCGCCTCGCAGCGCGCCGGCGAACAGGGCACGACGCAGCTTGATGTCTGTGTCGCCTCCAACGGCCGCGTGACGTCAGCCAAAGTCACAAAGTTGAGCGGCCATAGCCGCCTCGACGATGCCGCCGTCAAATGGATCCGCGGCGAACGCTTCCAGCCCGCCAAGATCAATGGCGCAGCCCAGGACGTCTGCGGCCACAAGGTCGTCTATGAGTGGAACCTGCGCGACGCCTAACGCTCACGCAGTCGCACAAGACAAAACCGCCGGCCTTTTGGGGCCGGCGGTTTCAATTTGGAACCAGAGACAATCAGCTCTCGGCGGCTTCCTTCGGACCACCGAGCTTCTCGGCGATGCGGGCGCGTTTGCCGGTGCGGCCGCGCAGGTAGTAAAGCTTGGCGCGGCGAACCTTGCCCTTGCGGCGCACTTCGATGGAGTCCACCGAAGGGGAATTGAGCGGGAACACCCGCTCGACGCCTTCGCCGAAGGACAGTTTGCGCACGGTGAAATTCTCGTTCACGCCGGTGCCGGCGCGGGCGATGCAGAGGCCTTCGAAAGCCTGGATCCGCTCGCGCTCGCCTTCCTTGATCTTGACGTTCACGCGGAGGGTATCGCCGGGCGCGAAGACAGGGATTTTCTTGCCTTCGGTGACGCGGGCGATTTCCTCGCGCTCGAGGGTCTGGATCAGGTGAGCGGCCATGGATCAGGTCTTTCAGTCGCGGGGTTTTGCGGCCTTCCCCTGCTTTGGGGAGGCTTCCCGGAAAGCGGCGTATAAATCGGGTCTTCTGGCTTTAGTCAACTCCTCGGCCTGATTTCGTCGCCAGGCCGCGACCTTCGCGTGATCGCCGGAGGTTAATACGGCTGGAATCTCGCGCTCCTCCCACACCTGAGGCCGGGTATAGTGAGGATGCTCAAGCAACCCCGCCTCGAAGCTCTCCTCCGCCAGGCTTTCCGCATTGCCGGCGACCCCGGGCAGCAGCCGGACGCAAGCCTCCAGCAGCGCCTGGGCGGCAACCTCGCCCCCGGCCAGCACGAAATCACCAACCGAGACTTCCTCCAGACCCCGCGCCTCGATCACCCGCTCATCCAGCCCCTCGAACCGCCCGCACAGGAGAATGACCCCGGGCCCAGCCGCCAGCTCGCGAACGCGTTGCTGGGTCAGCGGTTTTCCCCGCGGCGACAGGTAGACAAGCGGCCGCCCGCCCTGCTCCACGCTGTCGATCGCAGCAGCGGCCACATCCGCCCGCATCACCATCCCCGCCCCGCCACCCGAGGGGGAATCGTCCACCGTCCGATGCTTACCGAGACCGAACGCTCTTATGTCCACGGTTTCCAGTTCCCACATCCCTTGGCGCAGGGCGTTCCCGATGATGGAAACGCCAAGGATGCCGGGGAAGGCTTCCGGGAAAAGCGTGAGGCAGGTGGCGCGGAACGTCATTGCGTCCCGTTACTCCGGCCGGCGTCTGATTGCACCTGCAGAAGCCCCCTTTTGATGCATCGGGAACGGTGGTATCGGAAACTCATAGGTTTCCAATTTTTCAGATCAACCATGTGGGAGGACGACCCCTTGAAACTCAAACTTGCCCTTTTTGCCGCCGCCATGATCGCCGCGCCGGCCATCGCACAGGAACCGCCCTCGGACACGGTGAAGGCCGTGGTCGAAAAAGGCGTCAGCATGGACGTGCAGGGCAATGTCGGCGAGATCGAGTACAAGCCGGACGGCACGTTCTCGGGCTTCGACGGCATGTTCGCCGGCACCTACAAGACCGATGGCAACAAGCTCTGCATCACGGTCGAAGCATTCGGCCTGGTCGATCAGTGCCAGGCTTATCCGGACGGCAAGAAGTCGGGTGACTCGTTCGAGCTCACCTCGGACATGGGTGCGATGCAGGTGACCATTCGCTAATCCGCGAAGCTGCGGCTGCCCTCTTGCCTCGGATTTCAAGTCGAGGTTTTATGCAACTTGACACCATCAAGTGTTGAGGGGTCTGGGAGCAAAAAAATGAAAATCGCGAAATCACTGCTGGCTGCAATCGTCGCCATGGCCGCCGCCCCTGCCCTCGCGCAGTCGGCGCCGTCGGACACGATCGCGCTGGTGCTCGAAAAAGGCGTCACCATGAGTGTCGCCCAGATGGGCATCACGGGCGACGTCACCTACAAGCCGGATGGCACCTTCACCGGCTTCGACGGCCAGTATGAAGGCACCTACAAGGTGGATGGCTCGAAGCTCTGCCTTACCGCTCCGGCGGTCGGACAGGACAACACCTGCTTCGACTACCCGAACGGCCAGAAGTCAGGCGACAAGTTCAAGATCACCGATCCGACGATCGGCGAGATCGAAATCACTGTGAAGTAAGTTCCAGCCTCGCGGCTGAGACTGCGGCGGGCGCCCCTCAAGGGCGCCCGCTGTGCTTTCCGGACCGACTTTTCCCGCCAACCTTTCCCGAATGTGATGTGGCGCTCGCGACTTCGGCGCCTAAGTATGGGGGCCATGAAGACAGGCCGGCGCCAGTCGAGATGGAACGCTGCGACGGTGACCGTCGCGTTGTACGCTGCTTCCGCCCTCTCCGCCTGCGAGAGCATGCTTGAGCAGCAAGCCATGCGCGAGCATCCCGCCCCGGGGCGGCTGGTCGAGGTCGAAGATGGCCGCCGCATCCAGATCGACTGTCGGGGCGAGGGCTCGCCCACCGTCGTGTTCCAGTCGGGCGGCGACCTGATGGGCGCGCTGGGCTGGCAGCCGGTGATGGAGAAGGTCGCCACGAAATCGCGCGCCTGCGCCTACAGCCGCGCGGGCATTCTCTGGAGTGATCCGGCAAGCGGCGCCTTCAGCCCGGAAGAAGTCGCACACGACCTGCACGCAGCGCTCACGGCGGCGGGTGAAAGCGGCCCTTACGTGCTGGTCTCGCATTCGCGCGGCGGGCTCTACAGCATGATCTTCGCGGGGCTCTACAAGGATGAGATCGCGGGCATGGTGTTCGCGGACTCATCCCACCCCGATCAAGAAGCGAAGTTCAAGGAGGCGGGGCTGAGCGTGGGCGAGTATGTCTCGCCAGCACAGGAGCTTGCGCTGGCTTTCAGGTGGACAGGCCTGATGCGGCTCTCCACCTATCCAGCCGATCCCTCGATCGCCGGCAAGGTCAGTGCCTTCTATCCGAAATCGGCCGAAGCCAATGCGCGCGAGGCGCGGCAGCGCTCGGCGACGATGGCGGAAGCGGGCAAGCATCGCGACCTGCAGAACTGGCCGGTCGTGGTGCTGGCGCGCGAACTTCCGCAACAGACGCAGGCGCGGAAGCGCGCTGACGCACATGACGCCTACCTGCTTTCCGCCGACGGGCTCGTCGCCGGCTCGGACACGCCAGAGAGCGAAATCGTGTGGCGCAGGCTGCAGGCGGATCTCGCGACATGGTCGAGCCGCGGGCGATTGCAGATCGTGCCGGAATCCAACCACGCGTTCTTTTTCCACCGGCCTGACGTGATCGCAGCGGCGGTGGATGAAGTGCTTGCCGCTAGCCGGGTCGTGAGACGGCGGCCGCCTCCGGCGGGATAGTCTCCGCCCGGCTCTTCGCAACGATCTGCGTCGCCGCCATGTCGCCGGATACATTGCCCACGGTGCGGAAGATGTCCGGCACCGCCTCGACGGCGACCAGCAGGCCCAGCAATTCGATCGGCACGCCCATCGCCATCGAGATCGGGGCGACGCTGGCGATGAAGGAAATCTCGCCCGGCAGGCCGACCGAACCGATGCTGATCGCGATGGCGACCAATCCGCCGACGATGATGGCGCCGGGCGTCAGCTCGACACCGAACACGGCGGCGCAGAAAAACACGACGCCGAGATTGGCGACCGGGCTGGTCATGCGGAAGACCGCGACCGCCATCGGCAGGACGAGGTTGGCCACGCGCTCGGGTGTTCCCATCGCATCGCGTGCGCGTTCGACCATCAGCGGCAAGGACGCGAGCGAGGAGCGGCTGGAAATCGCGACAGCGAGCACCGGCGCCGTCGCGTTGATGAAACGCGCGGGGTTCGCCCTGCCCCAGATGAAAGCAAAGAGGAATGCGATCGGCACGATGGCGGCTGTGACTGCCGACACCAGCACGATGTAGTGCAGGATCAGCCCGGCAATCCCCACGCCCGCTGTGAGCCCGACGCCAAGCGCCAGCGCAAAAACGCCGATGGGGGCGGCGTAGAGCACCCAGCGCACGATGATGATCATCGTGTCGGCGACCGCACGGAAGAACGCCACCATCGGCGCGCGCTGGGCGGCGGGCAGCTGCGTCGCCGCGAACCCGAAGAACAGCGCGAACACCACCAGCGGCAGGATCGCGCCTTCGGCGGCGGCCGCAACGGCGTTGGGCGGCGCGAGGGCGGCAAGCCATTCCCCCAGCGTCGGCGGGGATGCAGTCTGCACCGCCTCTCCGCTGGCGCGCGCGATGAAGCTGGCGGCTGCCGTGGGATCGACCGGTACGAAGGACAGCAGCAGCGGAAAGATCACGCAGGCGAACGCGGTCGCCGAGACCAGCAGCACGCCGAACACGAAGATCGCGCGCGCCGCGACCCGCCCACTGGAGGCGGCGTCAGCGACGGAGGCGACGCCCGTCACCAGCAGCGAGAACACCAGCGGGATCACCGTCATGCGCAGGAGGTTGAGCCAGAGATCGCCGACATGGCCGACCTGAGTGGCGAAGCCGATGATGTTGGGATCACCGGACGCCGCAGCCCACGCTCCCGCTGCAACGCCCGCCGCCAGCGCCAGCAGCGTGATGACGCTGAGCCATTTCAACATGCGTGGAACTCCAGCCCCGTGACCCGCGGCCACGCTAGCAGGAATTCGCGTCCGCCCGCTACGGGGTGCGCCTATCTCACGATTGGCAGCACGATATAGCTGGGCTCATTGCGGGAGTGCTTCACCGTGTTGTTGGCCACGACCGGATCCTTCTCGAATTCGTTGCGGCCGCCCGTGTTGAGGTTTCGGGCGTATTTCGGGAAGGAGGAGGACGTCACCTCGACGCGGATGCGATGACCCGGCAGGAAGGTGTTGGCCGTGGTCATTGGCGTGAAGTCGAGCTTGTAGGTGCGTCCCTTCTGCATGAACACTTCCCTGTCATAGCCTTCGCGGAAGCGGGCGCGCAGGATGGTGTCGTCGAGGATATAGGCTGCGCCGTCCGGCGCCACGTCCACCAGCTTCACCGCGAAGTCCGTATCCTTCGCGTCGGATGCGACATGCAGGATCGCATCGACAAAACCGGCGATGGTCACGGGCGCCGTCAGCACGTCCGAGGTGTAGACCAGCACGTCATGGCGGACCTCGACCGGGCGCTGGTCGAATGCGCCGGGGATGACCACGCCGCCATTGCAGCAATCGCCGCCGCCGATGGTCTGCACCGGATTTTTCGGATCATAGACGAAGCTGTCTGCAGGTTCGCTGCCCGGCGCTGTGAAGGAGAGCTTGCCGTCGCCGAACATGGAGTTGGCCCGCCCGCCCGAGCGCAGATAGAGCTTCGTTTCCTGAACGCCATCTGGCGGCCAGCGATCCGCCGTCTTCCACGCATTGTCGCCCATCGAGTAGTAGCGAATCTTCGGCGTCGTCGCGGGGAAGCTGTCCGGCTGCGTCTTCAGAAAGCGGTCGAAGAATTTCCAGACCTCGCCATTCACATCCATCGTGGCGTCGCCCAGTTCGCGCTCGCCCGACTTGAAGTTGGGGCCCAGCGCGGAATAGGCGCAGTGCACGCTCGGGCCGACGATGGCGTATTGATTGTCGCGCGCCTCGACATCCACGCCCGTCTTCGCCGCGTGGGTGTAGAGCGCCATGTTGGGGCCGATGGAGACGTCGTACCAGGAATTGTACCACAGCGCCGGCACGCCCCATTTTTCGTTGTCGTGATAGAGGCCGCCCTTGAACCATTCCGGATCGTCCGGCAGCGCGCGGGCGACAAGCTTCTCGTTCGTCCCCGCCGGCTCTCCAAGCGAGGAGAGCAGCTCTGCATAGGGCAGATGCCAGACCTGCTTTGCCCACGTCACATCCGGCTTCTTCGGATTGAGGTCGGAATACTGCGAGAGGTACTGCCGCATCGTGGCGTCGAGGCCTTCGGGAATCTGCGCGCGCAGCGGGTTGTCCACGCCATAGAGCCAGATCGAGAACAGCGTGCGCGGCACGCCGCCGCGATACCAGTTGCCCTGCTCGTGGAATTCGCCGACGCGGCCGATGCCGGCGCCGGACGCCATGGGCACCATCGCGGCGTGGGCGGGATGGTTGGTCGCCGCCAGCTGCAGCTGCCATTCAGCGGTCGAGGAACAGCCGAACGTGCCGACCTTCTTGTTCGACCAGGGCTGGTCCGCAATCCAGGTCAGCGCGTCATAGCCATCGGTGCGGGGATAGCCGAGGATCTCGAACTTGCCCTCGGAAAAGTAACGGCCGCGCTCGTTCTGGTAGATGACCGCATAGCCGCGATCGATGCCCTCGACGACCTGGCGCAGCGACGATCCCTGCAGCGTCTGCATGTTGTAGGGCGTGCGGATGAAGATGGTGGGCGCGGGTCCGCTTGCGTCCTTCGGGCGATAGATGTCGGTGGACAGGCTGACGCCGTCCCGCATCGGCATGCGCACCTTCTTCTCGATGACGGCGCGACGGGCGAGCTCCGTCTCAAGCGCGGCCGGGCTCCACTTGGAATAGTCCGCAAAGACCGAGGTATCGCTTGTGGTCGTGGGCAGAGGCGCAGGGCCCGTCTGCGGGACGCCGGGCATCGTCAGCAGCAGAGACCCGGCCGCCGCAAGCGCCGCAAAGGTCAACAGGGCCTTTTTCATGAGTTATGCCTCCCGATTCAGGCGGACCCTAGCAGTCTGGCTTGCGCGCGGGAAAGCTCTGATCACGCCCCTGTTCGCAAATGAGATCAGCGGGCTATAGTCAGTGAGGATGACGGGTGGCGCAATGCAGCAGGCGGTGACGGGGAGCTCGGGCGGCCGCGCGATGCGTGCGGCCTTTCTCGCATTCGCAGTTCTGGCCGCCGTCGTCTGGATCGGCATCGCCATCGGCGCCAACGCCCGCACGCCCGGCGTGGTTGGTCTTGCGGCGACCGTGTTCGGCGGCGTGCTCGCGGCGACCCTCACCATCGCGATCGGCGGAGCGATCGCGCTGAAACTTGGCGCGGCGGAGATGGCGCCGCCGGCTGTCCGCAACGCGATCGACTTCCCCTATCCCGAACTCGCGCCGGCGCTGGCCGAGCTTGAAGCTTTCCAGCATCCCGTGGCCCGCAGGCAGGTCGAGCGCGCAGCCTGGCGCGCGCCGCTCGGCGCATCGGTGGGCATCGCGCTCTGGTCTACCTTCGTGGCGGTCGGTGCGCCGGGCGGTGTGTTCGACTTCGCCGCCGTGATGCTGGGCGGCGCCCTGGCCGGCTATGGCTGGGCGCAGGCACAGGCCGCGCGCGAGAATGCCGACATCTATTCGCAGCGCGCCGTGGACGTGCTGGTGGGCGGGCTCGGCGCGTTCAAATGGAGCCAGTCGGCAAGTGTCGATCTTGCGAAGCTTCGGAATGCGGGACTGTTGCCCCTTGCCGCTGGTGTGAAGACGACAGGGCAAGTCGCTGGCGGGCATGCCGGCCTCTCCGTGAGGATCACGCCGGTTGAAACCATTCCGCCGTCAGGCGCGGACAAGGCATCCGCGTTCAAGGGCCTGCTGGTCGAGATCGAGGGCCCGCATCTCGATGCGGCTTCGATGGAGGAGCTTGCAGCCGCGACGCCTGCCATCCCTGCGCTGATCAAGCAGTTGTCCACCCTGCCGAATCTCGGTGCTGCCAGAAGCGCAATCGCTGATGGCAGGTTGCTGCTGGTGATACCTGAGACGGGCGCGTCGCGGGTGTTCGATCCTCCCTCGCAACCGGGACCGCGTGCTGCAGCGCCCGCCCTCGCGCGAATCCGGCAGGTGGTCGGGGCTGTCCTGCACGTCAAGGACGCGCTCGCGGCGCCACCGCAGGCCTGACTCAACAATTCTTGTTTCGCCCCAATTGACGCCGTTCGGCGGCCCCAATCGGCTGCGACAAGTTGTGCACGACGGGACCGGAGACCGGCCCGCGGGACTTGTCTGAAGACTTCGACTGGGGACGTGCACGTGAAGACCTCGATCCGCCTCCTGCTCACTGCGCTGCTGATCAGCGGCGTGACGTGGGCTGCGGCGGGCACGCTGCCTCCGCAGACAAACCCGCAAGCCGCCAGCCTCGCCTTGAATGAGCAATAGGCACGACCATCCGCGCTTCGGCGCACATCTCTCCTGGGGACCGACCATGAAAGCCCGCACCGCCCTCGCCGCCATCCTGGCCCTCGCCACCGCCGGCGCCCTCACCACCACCTCCGCGCTCGCCAAGCCGCCGCGCCATCCTGCGGTGCATTCCTACATCCTCCTTGACCGGACGGGCTCGATGGAGCCGATCTGGTCCGAAGCGCTCTCCTCGGTGAACGCCTATGCCGATGGCCTCACCGCGCTTGATGGCGGGCCGCGCGTCGATGCCGACATCACACTGGCGGTGTTCGACGCTCAGGATGGCTTCCAGTTCGATGTGCTGCGCAAGGGCGTGGACGCCGAGGACTGGAATGACGTCACCAACAACGAGGTGAATCCGCGCGGGATGACGCCGCTCTATGACGCGATCGGCCGCATCGTCTCGCTTGCCGAGAAGGACAAGCCCGAAAAGGCCGTGCTGGTGATCATGACGGATGGCGAGGAAAACTCCTCGACCGAGATGACCAAGACCGCCGCCAAGGCTGCGCTCGACCGCGCGCGCGCCAAGGGCTGGGAAGTCGTCTTCCTCGGCGCCGAGTTCTCGAACTTCGACGATGCCGAAGGCGTCGGCCAGAGCTCCTCGCGCAACATGGCGGTGTCGAAGGACCAGTTGTCCGACTCGATGAACCGCCTCGCCGGCAAGTCGAAGGCCTATGGTTCCGGCGCCGCGCCGACCGTCGAATGGAATGCCGAAGACCGCGCCGCCGCCAAGGAGGACGAGGTCAAGGAGCGGACTGGCGGAAACAACCGCTGACGCACTAAATGCTTGCAGGTTGGGCGTGGGGACGCTCGGATCCCGCCAGCGCACATGACGCGATCCAGGTCCAGCCAGTGGCGGTTCTCCCCCGCCGCTGGCCGGGCTGATTTCCGGTCGCGCTTGCGACGGCCATTGAGGTGCGGCCTAAATTGTAGTCCCTCATCGTTGCGAGGAATGACAGCAGGTGACTGAACATGGAATTTCGTCTTGCGCTCGCCGCCAGCCTGCTCGCGCTTTCCGCGTGCCAGCCGGCCGCGCCAACGGAAACTGCCGCAACTGACACGCCGGCAGCCGGATGCGACGCTACGTCGGAGGCGATGTGGGGTCCGATCGGCCCCAGCGATCATCCGTCCTATCGCATCGAAGCCTATGCCAATGGCGGCATCTGCGAGGCGGCGGTCGTGACGCTGGCAATCCGCACGCGCGACGGCTTTCCGGTCTACGCCTGGGCAGGAGCAGCGCAGCACCTTTTCGGCCTCGCCGACCAGCCAGACACGCCCGCGATGAGCAAGGCCCTCGCCGAATGGATGGACACGGCCAGCAGCAGTATCCAGACGACCGGGGCGCTGCCGCCATGGGACGAGACCGAAGGCCAGCCAAATCGTGCGGAATTCCCGTTCATGCCCGCCGAATGGATCGACAGGCAGACCTATGAAGCGATGCGGGCCGAGAAGCTGCACACCTACTGCTTCCCGCAAGGCATGGAGAGCCTCAACTGCCTCGCGCTGCGCGACGGCCAGGTCGAGGAAATCGGCCTGCAGCTGTTTCCGGGTTGAATTCTAGTCGCTGGCGCCCAGGAACCGCAGGTAGGCGATCAACGCGTCTGCGGTCCGGACGTCGAAATCGAATTCCGGCATGTCCTGATGTCCGACGCGGATGCCCTCGATCAGGTTGTTGGCCAGCGCATCTGCCTGATACCGCGCCAGCATGTCGCGCATGGGCGGCGCGCCGTCACGCGGGCTTGTCGTGGACTGGTCGAGGGCATGGCACCCAGCGCACTCGCGCTCCGCAATCGCGCGCCCGTCGGCGACCAGCGGGTCCGCGGCGCCCGAGGTTGGCTGGGGCGGTGGCGCGTTGCAGGCGGCCAGCGCGAGGAAGGCGAAGGCGACAGGCGAAAGATTCCGTTTCATCGGCTCACCTTACTAGAAATCCGCGCAGGTCACGCGATCAGTGCGTAGCACTGCATCCTGCTCGAAGGCATTGATATAGGCCGCTCGGATTTCCTCGACCTGGGCGGAGGCCCCGGCGCTTCCATCGTGCAGCCGCACCAGGATCCGGCTCGGCTCCCGTTCGGTGATGTTGCGCTGATCGGACAGCCAGAGCCCCTGAGCGTCGAGGATGGTAAAACCATCCTTCCAGCGCGGCACGACGTCCCGCTCCACAAACTGCTGGAACTCGAAGCGCGAGATCGACCCGCCCGGCCGCAGCATGCCCATGTAGAGCATGGTCTCGACCATCGGGGCGCCGACCCGGCAGGCGGGTGCGGCGAGGCTTGTTTCGTTGACCACGCAGCCGGCAGAAAGGGCGATGGCGGCTGCTGCAACGAACACGCGCATCAATTGTCCCCATTCCAGTCATCAGTGACGGGCGAATTGTGGTCCCGTACCGGAACGGTCGCAACCGGGGCGAACGGCTTGCAAATGGCGCCATGCGCCCTGAATCGCTCGCAAAGTGTGGTTTACGGGTTGCTCCGGACGCCCCGGGCCGCCTGCGGCGCCGTCCGTGCTCGCTTTCTGCACAAAAGCCCTGTATTGCCGCGCCAAAACCAGCCCCTCCCCCGGCCCAGACCCGAAACGACGCTCTCCCATGCAACTGCGCAACATCGCCATTATCGCCCACGTCGACCACGGCAAGACCACCCTGGTGGACTGCCTGCTGAAGCAGTCGGGGTCCTTCCGCGACAACGAGGCCACGTCCGAGCGGATGATGGATTCGAACGATCTGGAGCGTGAACGCGGCATCACCATCCTGGCCAAGGCCACGTCCGTCGTCTGGAACGACATCCGCATCAACATCGTCGACACGCCCGGCCACGCCGACTTCGGCGGCGAGGTGGAACGCATCCTCAACATGGTCGATGGCGCGATCGTTCTCGTCGACGCCGCTGAAGGCCCGATGCCGCAGACCAAGTTCGTGGTCTCCAAGGCGCTGAAGGTCGGCCTGCGTCCGATCGTCTGCATCAACAAGATCGACAAGCCGGAAGAGCGTCACGTCGAAGTCGTGAACGAAGTCTTCGACCTCTTCGCCAACCTCGACGCCACCGACGAGCAGCTCGATTTCCCGATCATCTATGGTTCAGCCAAGAATGGCTGGATGAGCACGGACCCGGCCAAAAAGACCGACAACATGGCCGCGCTGTTCGAGACCGTGCTGAAGCATGTGCCGCCGCCGCGTGTCGACAATGGCCCGTTCCGCATGCTGGGCACGACCATCGGCTCCGACCCGTTCCTTGGCCGCATTCTCACCGGCCGCGTTGATAGCGGCTCGGTGAAACCGAACCAGACCGTGAAGGTTCTCTCGCGCACCGGCGAAGTGATCGAACAGGGCCGCGTGTCGAAAGTGCTCGCCTATCGCGGCCTCGTGCGCTCGCCCATCGACGAGGGCAAGGCTGGCGACATCGTCTCGATCTCGGGCCTGACCAAGGCGACCGTCGCCGACACGATCTGCGATCCATCGGTCACGACACCGATGGCGGCCCAGCCGATCGATCCGCCGACGCTGGCGATGACGTTCCGCGTCAACGACTCGCCGCTCGCCGGCACCGAAGGCAAGAAGGTCACCAGCCGCGTGATCTGGGACCGCCTGATGAAGGAAGCCGAAGGCAATGTCGCCCTCAAGATTTCGCGCGCGCCGGATTCGGACGCGTTTGAAGTCGCCGGCCGCGGCGAACTGCAACTTGCCGTCCTGATTGAAACAATGCGCCGCGAAGGCTTCGAGCTTGGCGTCTCGCGCCCCAAGGTCGTGATGCAGAAGGACGAACTGACCGGCGAAATTCTCGAGCCGATCGAGGAAGTCGTGATCGACGTCGATGATGATCATACCGGCGTCGTCGTCTCGAAACTCTCCGAGCGCCGCGCCGACATGATGGACATGCGCCCGTCGGGTGTCGGCCGCACGCGCCTTGTCTTCCACGCGCCGACGCGCGGCCTGATCGGCTATCAGGGCGAACTGCTGTCAGACACGCGCGGCACGGCCGTGATGAACCGCCTCTTCCACCAGTACGCTCCGCACAAGGGCGAGATCAAAGGCCGCCACACCGGCGTGCTGATTTCCAACGGGTCCGGCGAGTCGGTCGCGTTCGCGCTCTGGAATCTCGAAGACCGTGGCCCGATGATGATCGAGCCGGGCATCAAGGTCTATGAAGGCATGATCATCGGCGAGCATACGCGCGGCAACGACCTCGAAGTGAACGTCCTCAAAGGCAAGAAGCTCACCAACGTCCGCGCCTCAGGCACGGATGAAGCGGTGCGGCTCACCACGCCGATCCGCATGACGCTGGAAAAGGCGCTCGCCTACATCCAGGACGATGAGCTGGTGGAAGTGACCCCGGAGAACATCCGCCTACGCAAGGTCTATCTCGACCCGAACGACCGCAAGCGTTTCTCGCGCGCGGCGGTGGATGCCTAAGTCTTCTTCGCGCGCTCGATCGATTCCATAATCAACTCGCGCGCGCGCTCGGGACCGTACAGGCCCTCGATCTTCACCCACTTGCCGGGTTCGAGATCCTTGTAGTGCTCGAAAAAATGCACGATGCGCTCGACCAGGATTTCGGGCAGCTCGCGGTAGTCCTTGATCTTCTCATAGTAGCGCGTGAGCTTGGGATGCGGCACGGCGAGGATCTTTTCGTCCTGGCCCTTGTCGTCCGTCATCATCAGCACGCCAACTGGCACGCAACGCACGACGCACCCCGGGACAAGCGCACGGTTGCCGACAACCATCACGTCGATCGGGTCGCCATCGAGCGAGAGGGTGTGCGGGATGAAGCCGTAATTGCACGGGTAGCGCATCGACGTGTAGAGGAACCGGTCCACGAACATCGCGCCCGACGCCTTGTCGATCTCGTACTTGATTGGCTCGCCGCCCAGTGGAACCTCGACCAGGACGTTGACGTCCTCGGGCGGGTTGGGTCCGGTGGCAATCTTCGAGAGGTCCATGATCGGGTCCTGTCTGCTCGTTACGACTTCCGCGCCTGACCGAGCAGCCTCAGTCGGAGCGCGTTCAGGCGGATGAAGCCTTCGGCGTCCTTCTGGTCATAGGCGCCGGCGTCGTCCTCGAACGTCACGTGGGCGGCAGAGTAGAGCGAGGTGGGCGAGGCCCTGCCCGTCACGATCACATTGCCCTTGTAGAGCTTGAGCGTGACCGTGCCGGTGACATTCCACTGCGACTTGTCGATGGCGGCCTGGAGCATTTCGCGCTCAGGGGCAAACCAGAAGCCGTTGTAGATCAGCTCCGCATAGCGCGGCATCAACTCGTCCTTGAGGTGGCCCGCGCCGCGATCGAGCGTGATGCTTTCAATCGCACGATGAGCCTGCAGCAGGATCGTGCCGCCGGGGGTCTCGTAGACGCCGCGCGACTTCATGCCGACGAAGCGGTTCTCGACGAGGTCGAGGCGGCCGATGCCATTGTCGCGGCCGAGATCGTTGAGGGCGGCCAGCAGCGTGGCGGGCGACAGCGCCTTGCCGTTGAGCGAGACCGCGTCGCCCTGACTGAAGCCGATCTGGATTTCGGTGACCTTGTCGGGCGCTTCCATCGGCGAGATGGTGCGCTGGTAGACGTAAGGCGGCGGCTCGACCGCGGGGTCCTCCAGCACTTTGCCTTCGGAGGAGGAGTGCAGCAGGTTGGCGTCGACCGAGAACGGGGCGTCCCCGCGCTTGTCTTTCGCGACCGGGATCTGATGCTTCTCGGCGAATTCAATGAGGTCTGTGCGCGACTTGAACTCCCAGGTGCGCCACGGCGCGATCACCTTGATCGACGGGTTCAGCGCATACGCCGACAGTTCAAAGCGGACCTGGTCGTTGCCTTTGCCGGTCGCTCCGTGAGCGATGGCGTCAGCGCCGGTTTCCTTCGCGATCTCGACGAGGCGCTTGGCGATGAGCGGTCGCGCGATCGAGGTGCCGAGCAGGTACTGGCCTTCATAGACGGCGTTGGCGCGGAACATCGGGAACACGAAGTCGCGCACGAATTCCTCGCGGACATCCTCGATGTAGATGTTCTCGGGCTTGATGCCCATCAGCTCCGCTTTCTTGCGGGCCGGGGAGAGTTCCTCGCCCTGCCCCAGGTCAGCGGTGAAGGTGACGACTTCGCAGCCGTATTCGGTCTGCAGCCATTTCAGGATGATCGAGGTGTCGAGGCCGCCGGAATAGGCGAGCACGACTTTCTTCGGGGCAGGCTTCTTGTCGGTGTTCTGGGCGGCGGACATGGTCATCTCCCGGGCGGACAGGCCATTCGGATGGGCGCTTATAGCCCCCGCCGCCCGGCTCGCAAGCGATGCGGCGGCATCGGCTGAGTCCGCTTGTGGCGCCGCGGGTCTGGCGTGCTAGTTTCGCAGGTGCGGCTGGCGTCCTGCTCGCCTGTTGGGGAGGATTTCATGGCTGGCCTTGCTGCCCTCGGAAGACTGGTTCGCGGCGTCCTGATTGCCGTCGTCGCCTCCATCCTCGGCGCGCCTGCGCTGGCGCAACCTGCGATGTGGGCGGTCAAGGACGCCGATTCAACGATCTACATGCTCGGCACCGTGCACCTGTTGCGCCCGGAGACGCAGTGGCGTTCGGACAAGCTGGACGCGGCGATGGCCGAGGCGAAGGAGCTATGGCTGGAGTTGCCCACCACGGACGCCGCCGCGATGGCGGGCGAGATGATGCCGCTGGTTGTCCAGTACGGGCTGTCGCCGGGCAAGCCATTGTCGAAATCGCTGACCCCGGAGGAGTTGAAGACGCTGGACGAGGCCGCGCGGCTGGCGGGTCTTTCCGGCGCGCAGCTCAACAGCTTTCGGCCATGGTTCGCGGCGCTCACCATCTCCAACGCGGCGATCACCCGGGCGGGCTATGATCCGATGTCAGGCGTCGATAGCAAGATCGAGAAGGCGTTCGCCGCGCGGGGCATCAAGCCCAAAGGGTTGGAGACCGCCGAGCTTCAGATCAAGGTGTTCGCCGGCATGACCTCCGAGCAGGAGCTGCGCTACCTGCGCGAGACGATCGAGGAATACGAGGACGCGCCGGTCGAACTCGACAAGATGGTTGACCAGTGGGCTAAGGCCGATCTTGCCGGGATGGAGGCGATGTTCGTCACCGAGATGAAGGTCGGGGAACCCGACCTCTATGCCGCTCTGCTGACCAATCGCAACGCCAACTGGGTGACGCAGATCGAGGGTATTCTGGCAGGCTCAGGCGTGAGCTTCATGGCGGTCGGCGCGGGCCACCTGATCGGACCCGACAGCGTGGTCGCGATGCTGGCGGCCAAGGGCATCAAGGCGGAGCGGGTGCAGTAGCGTCGCTTTGTTGCTGGCATCGGTGAGCCCGCCCTCGGCTTCGACGGACGGCCGCTGCGCGGCCTGCTCAGCATGAGCGCTACTCCGGCAACGCGTCCCAAGCGCTCATCCTGAGCAGCGACCGAAGGGAGCGTCCGTCGAAGGACGAGCGCGCGCCGACGGCGCAGCTGCCGGGCGGGGGCCCGGCGGTCCGGAGATCACACCTCTGCGTAACGCCGCAGCAGGTTGTGATACACCGCCGTCAGCCCCAAAACCGCATCATGCGCGTCGCCGAGTTCGGCGCGGGTTTTGATGATCGACTGGTCGAGATTGTAGAGAAGCGCGCGGGCGCCGTCGTCTTTCACCATTGACTGGATCCAGAAGAAGGACGCCCAGCGGGAGCCGCGCGTGATTTCCTGAACGCGATGAAGACTTGTTGCGGGGTACAGCACCATGTCGCCGGCGGCGAACTTGATGCTCTGTTCGCCATATGTGTCCTCGATGACGAGTTCGCCACCGTCATAGGCTGACGGTTCTGTGAGGAACAGCGTGGCCGACATGTCTGTGCGGACGCGGATGTTGGGGCCAGCGATAAAGCGGATGGCGTTGTCGACATGCGCGCCGAACTTCATGCCGACATCGTAGCGGTTGAACAGCGGCGGGAAAACGCGGAACGGGACGGCCGCGGAGTTGAAGCCGGGGGAGCGCGCCAGCGCACGCAGGATGATCTCGCCAAGCGCGCGCGCCTGCGGCGCGTCTTCCGGGACTTGCAGGTTGTGCTTGGCGAGCGCCGACTGCGCGCCTGCGGTGATCTTGCCATCGACCCATTGCGTGCCCTCGAGGATGGAGCGGCAGTGCGCCACCTCCTCCTTCGTCAGCACGGATTCGACCTTAACCAGCATGCCGGTTCTCTAGCACAAAGTGGGCCGGACTCGCGAGGAGCCCGGCCCAGTCATTCGGACGTGGTCTGGGGAGGATCAGTAGACCACGCCGAGGGTTGCGATGAATGTGCGGCCCTGCGCGGGCGTCACCCGGTTGCCATGCACCTGCGAGTAGTAGAGTTCGTCGCTGAGATTGTAGCCATTGAGCGACAGGCGGAAACGGTCCCAGCCATAGGACACGAAGCCGTCGAGGGAGGTGTAGGACGGGGCGGCCGCCGTGTTCTGCACGTTGAGGAAGACCTCGTCCTGATAGGTGAGCCCGCCGCCGATTTCGAGGCCGGCAAGGCCTCCGGTGAAGTTGTAGGTCGTCCACAGGCTCGCCGCGTGTTCGGGCGTGAAGACGATCCGGTTGCCGACGACGGTGCGCGTCACGCCCCTGAAGGTGTAGCTGGTCGTCGAGTCGGTGGTCGTTGCGTCGAGCCAGGTGTAGCCTGCATTGACTGACCATTCGTCGGTGATCATGCCGGCGAGGCCGATCTCCGCCCCGGTGATCTCCTGGCTGTCGCCTGAACGCGCGATCTCGGTTCCCGTCGTGTCGAACTCCTTGGCGTTCTCTTTCTTTGTCTGGAAGACGGCGCCCTGCAGCTGGAGCCGGTCATCGAACAGGCCCCAGCGCATGCCGGCTTCGATGTTGGTGTTCTCTTCCGGGTCGAGCGCGTCGTTTGTGGCCGACAGCGTGTCGCCATTGCCGACGGAGACGCCGCTTGGCTTCGCGGAGGAGGCGTAGGACGCATAGACCTGAATGTCAGGCGAGGGCTCGAAGATCACGCCGACTTGCGGGGTCAGGAATTCGGTGTTGGACGACAGCGCCGTGAAGCAGGTGATGCCCGGCGCGGGCACGACCGGGCCGCCATTGCACGACGCGGTCTGGTTGAAGGCCGTGATTTCCTGATCGACTTCGTATGTGGCGGCGCGCAGGCCTGCCGTGAGCGACCACTGGTCGTTGAGCCACAGGCGGTCGCTGAAAAACACCGAAACGTCTTTCGCCGTGGTGTCGCGGATATTCGACGGCGCGGCGCCGACGACGGGGTTGGCGCCGAGTTGCGGGTTGAACAGGTCCTTGGTCGTGGCCCGCGAGACATAGGCGAAGCCGTTGCGATCGTTCTGCTGCCAGGAGGCGTCGAGGCCGACGACAAGCTCGTTGCGCAGGCCGAAGAGCGGCGCGGTCAGCGCGGCGGTCGAGATGCTCTGCACGCCCTGCGTATCCTGGTCGTAGGGGCCGGGGCCGCCGACGCTTGCGAGCGGGATGGTGGCCGGGTTGTTGTCGGTTGCGCTGGTCGAACAGACTGCATTGCAGGTCGTGGGTGTCGCCTGCCAGTAGCGCTGGTAGACGCCGTAACGTAGGTCGCTGGTGAGGGTGAGGACGTCGTTGACCTCGTGGCGCAGGCGGAAAGTGATGGCGTCGACGACGGCATCGTCGCGGTCCGGCGCGAAGCCGTAGAAATTGCTGGAATCGACGCCGAAATCCGGCGAGGGACGTGCGATGTCGTTGATGGTCGGCTGGATGGTGGGGATGCCGTAGTCCGGGACCTTGGTTTCGTCCTGGTGCAGGTAGGCGATGGTGACGCTGGTGGCGCCATCGAGGCCGAAGCCGATCGAGGGGGCGATGCCCCAGCGCTCGGACTCGATGCGGTCGCGACCCTCGACGCCATTCCTGTGCGCCATCACGGCGATGCGCGCGGCGATGCCGTCGCCCAGATTCTGGTTCCAGTCGCCGGTGACGCGGGCGTAGTCGGCCGTGCCGCCTGCGACGTTAAGCGAGCCGAACGTGTCGGTCGAGGGCGTCTTCGATGTTGTGTTGATGCCGCCGCCGGCTGCGCCGCGGCCGAAAGCGGTGGCGGACGGTCCCTTGAACACTTCGACCTGACCGTAGTTGAACGAGTCGCGAGTGTAGACGCCGAAGTCGCGGAGGCCGTCGGTGAAGATGTCGTTCTTGGCCGACAGGCCGCGGATGAAGAACTGGTCGCCGCTCATCACCCCGCCCTCGCCGATCTGCGTGGTGATGCCCGGCACGTTGCGCAGCGCCTGTTCGAGCGAGGCGACGCCCTGCTCCTGCAGGGTCTCGCTGTTGATGATGTTCACGACCTGGGGGGCGTCTTCGACGTTGATCGTGGCGACCGAGGAGATGACGCGGCGGCCGAGCACGTAGACGCGGTCGTGGTCTTCTTCATCAGACGCGACAAGCGCGCGCGTCTGCGCCTGGGGATCATCCTCGGCTGTCGGTCCGGCAAGGCCTGATTCCTGTGCCCAGGCCGGCGCTGCGGCAGCCAGCACGAGGGCAAGCGCGCTGCTGGCGCCCGCCGCGTTGAAGGCGCAGCGCTTTGCGCCAACGTCACGTGTCATGCGAGTCCCCGACATCCAGCTACCTTACTGCGAACGATTTGCAGTTGCAGGTTTATGCCGGCGCTGAGAGAGATTGCAAGTGCTTCTTACCTGCATCCGCAAGAAAAGTTGACGCAGAGGTCATGGCCCTCGTTGCCGACAGGAAAGAAAGACGCCGGCCTCTTGGGGAGACCGGCGCCAGGCAGCGTCGAGAACGATTGGGGAGGAGAGAGTCGTTCCGCGCGAGTACGAGGGCCGCCGAGGCTTCGATGGATGGGGGAGGTAAAAACCCGGCGGAATTCAGATGGTTAGGCCGCGAAGCGTCTGGCGGCGTCCAGCATGTAGGCGAACAGGACGGAGCCGGCGAAGGCGGCGGGAATGGCGGCGAGCAGGCCGAAGAGTTCCGGCGCGCGGAGGGATTTGGGGAGGAAGGTCATGTGCAACTCCATTTTTTGTTGGGGTCTCTATCGGCCCCTGGGTGGTTTGGCTGGCGGGGGTTTTGTTGTCCCGTCCATGCACCAGTATCTACATACGACTTGAGCGAAATGCAATGAACAAAATCGATAATGTTCAATATTTCTGCTGCGCGTGCGATCACAGACGCGCGAGAATTTGTTGCGGTTGCTAACAAAACGGGGTGCGGCGAGGCATTCGCACGAGCCGGAAAGCCCTGCGGGACGCTGTATTTCCTGGGCTTTCCACAAGTGGAGGGCCCGGGGACGCGGGATGCCCCGCGTGGTTTGGCGACGCCGTGAGGCGCTACCGGTAGGAAAGAGAAGCGCGGATCCCGCGTCCCCGGCAGGTGTTGGTCGGCGGCCCGGGCGTGCAGCGGGGTTTTTCACCCGTCCTGGCCCACGTGGCAGAAGCCGCCGGCGTGCGGGCCATGGTGTTCAGCCATGGTCCCCCGCGACATGAGGAAGGCAGCCGGGGATGTTGATGCCAACCGCCCCCGGCCCCTCACGAACTCCCGATCTACTGGCATTGTTCGACCGGGCTCTTCACGCTCGCCTGCATCCACCCCGCGCCGTTGAACAGTGTACAGCCGCCCTCCATGCGGGATGGATGAAGGCAGTATCTCACAGGTCTGGATGTGGGGGACGCCTGTGTCCGGGATCGGCCGATTCAGTCCGTGCAAGTTGTTGAGATCGTTCGATACACGCTGGAAATTGTGAGTGCAGAATCGGCTGGTTCTGGCGGGGTCTTGAGCCCACCACGGAGTCATTCTCGGCCTTGAGCCGAGAATCTTTCTTCGCATCGACGATGGCGGGCGCCGAAGGCAGAAAGATTCTCGGGTCAAGCCCGAGAATGACTCCGCGGGCGTTGTGCGAGAGAGCCGTACAGGCGTCCGGCGTTCCGCAAAAAAGGGGCCGGCGGTTCGGAGGTCAGCGCCTTGCCGACAGGCCTGTCAGCATGAGGCGCAGGAGGCCTTCCATTTCGGGGATCAGGGCGTCGAGCTGTTCGGTGGTCCAGAGCTGGGGGATGCGGAATTTCAGCATGGCGCACTGGACCAGGTCGGCGGTGATGGTGAGATCCTCCGGCAGGGCGAAATCCCCGGTGGTGCTGCCTTCGTCGAGGATTTTCTCGATCAGGATGCGCTCCTGCGCGCGCTCCTCGGCCAGGTAATCCGGGCGCTCACGGCCCATGATGTCGGCCAGCTCCATCAACTTGGGATGCTTCTCGAAGGTGCGGAAGGTGCGCTCCAGGCGCATAGCGAAGAAATCCCTGAGTTTTCTGGACGGAGACCGGCCGGAATCGCGGATGATCTCTTCGTAGAGACGGTGGGAATCGGCGCCGTATTCGCGGGTCATCGCCTCGGCGATGTCGATCTTGGACGGGTAGAAGCGGTAGATGTTGCCTGCCGACATGCCGCAATCGGCGGCGATCTCGGACATGGTGGTCTTGTTGTATCCGTAGTGAAGGATACGGTCGGCTGCCGCCCGCAGGATGGTGATGCGGGGATCGGCCTTCTGGTCGGCCTTGTCGGTCGCCATCTTGTCCGTGGTATGGGCTGACGTCATGGTTTGACTATAGGCTGGGAACGCTGAACGTTCAATGAAATCTTCAGCAGCCATATCGCCTACCGAAACGGTTTTCCAGCGCGTCGGGGTTGCAGGCGCGGGGGCGTGGGGCACGGCGCTGGCGATCTGCGCGCTGGCGGCGGGGCGCGAGGTGCATGTCTGGGCGCGCGAGCCGGATATCGCGGACGCGCTGAGCAAGGGCCTCGGCAATCCGCTGTTCCTGCCCGGCGTCAGTGTGCCCGCGATGCCGGCGGCGACCGACATGGCCGAACTGGCCGATTGCGACGCGATCCTGATGGTCGCGCCGGCGCAGCACATGCGGGCCACGCTGAGGGCGCTGTCGCCTCACCTGAAGCCGGGTACGCCCGTGGCCCTCTGCTCCAAGGGCATCGAACGCGGGACGCTGAAGCTGATGACGGACGTGCTGGCGGAGGAGGCGCCGCAGGCCTCGCCTGCCGTTCTTTCCGGGCCATCGTTTGCGAGCGATGTCGCCAAGGGCCTGCCGACGGCGGTGACGCTGGCCTGCGCCGACCGCGCCGTGGGCGAGACCTGGATGCGCGCAATCGGGCGGCCGCATTTCCGCACCTACTGGAGCGACGATCTTGTCGGCGCGGAAGCGGGCGGCGCGATCAAGAACGTGCTGGCGATCGCATGCGGCGTTTGTGAGGGGATGGGGCTGGGGCGGTCGGCGCACGCGGCGCTGATCGCGCGCGGCTTTGCGGAGATGGCGCGGCTGGGCGTGAAGCTGGGCGGGCGCGCGGAGACGCTGGCGGGGCTGTGCGGGTTGGGCGACCTTGTCCTGACCTGTTCCTCTCCCCAGTCGCGAAACATGAGTTTCGGGATGGAGCTGGGACGCGGGAAGCCGGCGGCGGAGATTCTGGCCTCGCGCACCGCGGTGACCGAGGGCGCGGAGACGGCGCAGGCTGTCGTGGAGCTCGGGCGCCGGATGGGCGTCGACCTGCCGATCTGCGAGGTCGTGCTCGACATGATCGAGGCGCGGCTGGATGCGAAGGCGGCCGTGGACCGGCTGCTGAACCGGCCGATGAGGGAAGAGAGTTAGGGTTTCTCGGGAGCCTCCCTCACTTGCAACGCAAGTGGGGGAGGTGGCATGCGTGCCCCTTTGCGCGCATGACGGAGGGGGTCTATCGACGCGTCACTCCCGAGGCGGCAACCGCGCCGCAATCGATGTCAGCACACCTTCGAGATTGTCGTACACTTCGGCATTCCAGAACCGCAGGACGGTCCATCCGCGCATTTCGAGCGACCGCCGTCGCCGCTCATCGCGCTCCCGTTCCTCGATTTTCGAATGCGTCGCGCCATCCAGTTCGATCGCCAGCTTCAGCTTCACCACGGCGAAGTCCACGATGTATGGACTGATCGGATGCTGGTTGCGAAACTGCCAGCCGCCCAGCTGTCGCGACTTCAGCCGCGACCAGAGTATGCGTTCTGCGTCTGTCAAATGCGAACGCAGGGTCTGCGCTCGCGTGCGCGTCTGCCAGTCCTGTTTCACCGATAGACCCCCTCCGTCTCGCGCGTGAAGAACGCGCGATCCACCTCCCCCAGTCTGCGACTGGTGGAGGCAGGAACTCAACTGGCTTTTCGATCAAGTGGGAATAGGCTGAGCGTTGGCGGCCAACAAGACTCTCGGAGCGGTGATGTCCCTTTTCGTGTTTCAGGGTCTCGACAGGGCGGATGGGCTGGAGGCGCGCAAGGCGACGCGGCCGGCGCATCTGGCATGGATCGAGACGTTGGCGCCGCGGGTGAAGGTCGGCGGGCCGATGCTCGGCGAGGATGGGCAGACGCCGGTTGGGTCGATGCTGGTGATCGAGGCGTCGAGCCTCGATGCGGCGAAGGCGGTGTTTGCGGCCGACCCTTATGCGCAGGCGGGGTTGTGGCAGAGCACGAGCGTGCGGGCTTTCAACTGGCTGATCCGGCATTAGCGGCGGCGGAGCGGCGACGCCAGTTCCGGAAGGATTGAAGCCGCCAGCTGATCCTGTTCCTGAAATCGATCATGGCCTGCTCGCGCCGGCCACGCCTTGCAGTTTGTGTCAGTGACTCAAACGCAGTGTCGGCCGGGTCGTCGAGGCCATGCTGGTGGAGACGATTCGCGAGCATGGCGATGGTATCGGCATCCATGGCGCCGAGCGCGAGGCGGTGCACAGCGAAGAAGGCGCTGTCTTCCGTCCTGGCGGCTTCGATCTTGGCACGGCTTTTCTTGAGGCTGGCATCGTGCGGCCAGATCGTCTGGCAATTGAGGGGGGCGATTTCATAGACCGCCTCGAGCGAGCCGCGGCGTGAGGCGATCCAGGCGCCGTAGAGAAAGAATTCGGTGACGCCGGTTGACAGGAAGGCGCTCTCGAAGGCGGCCCCTTCCCTGCCCTCGACGTGCGCGATCAGGTCGCGGCAGACGCGCGTGTCGATCATGAAGGGTGGCGCTGTCTCGACGAAGCGGCCGATCCAGCTTTCCCGGTCGAGGGCGAAATAGCTGATCGCCTTGTCGAAAAACCATTCGAGCGGATGAGCAGCGTAGCCGGAGACCGCCATTTTCGGCTTGCCGTCCGCCGCGAAGAGATCGTCGCGCCGGAGGTCGCGGATCAGGAGCGTCTTGCCGTCGAGGACCAGATAGGTGTCGGTCTCGACAATGCGCGCGACGGCGAGCTTGAGCAGCTGCTGCTTCCACCAGCCCTTCGCGCGAGCGCCGCCAATGAGGTCATTGGTGGATACGAAGCGGACGTTGGGCGCAAAGCTACCGTAGAGCGCTCTCTGCCTGTCGCGCCAGGCGGGGCTACGGGGGATGCGGAAATTCTCGATGACGATGATCTTCGTCTCGGGCAGCGCCTGCGCATAGCGCGCGATGGAGCGCGCCTGGAGGCGCAGCGTAAGTTCGTCGCCCTCAAACACGACCGTGACGAATGTGGTTGGCTCAACGGTCATGGTGAATCGCCAAAGCCCGCAACACGCACTGAAAGCCCGGCAGCGCGGGCATCACGAAGCAGTTTCGATGCCAGATGACGCGCAAACGCTCTCGCCCGGCGGGAATCCGGCTGTATGCTTCGTGACCCGTGGTGAGGCGATATGCGGGCCGGAGATGCGGATGCGCGCGAGCACGTGGATCATCGGCGTTATGGCGCTCGCCGCGGCGCTGCTGGCGGGCCTGCCTGCTGCAGCGCAAGAGACGCCCGATCACCAGGGTGTTGCGCCACGCACCGACGTGGCGGAGCTGCGGAGGGAGGCCAAGGCGGACGTTTCTATCCGCGCGACGCTGGGCGACGTGACGCGGACGATGGATTCTCGGCTGCGCGACGATCGGCGGATGGTGGAGCTGATCCTGCGGGCGGGCGCGGCCGAGCCGGGCGATCGCGTGCTCGATGTGGCGTCGGGCGGCGGGTATCTCGCCCTGCTCTTTGCCAGCATCGTCGGCGATACTGGTCATGTCGATATTCACAACACGCCGGGATGGATCGCACAGTTTCCATCGATGGAGGTGGAGCGGCAGCAGGCGGTGATCACGCGGAAGAATGTCGGCTGGCTGATGAAGAGCTGGCAGGAGATCGATGCGCCGCCAGAGAGCTATGACGTGATCGTGCTGGGCCAGGTGTGGCACGATGTGATTCTGGAAGGGGGCGACTATCGTGAGCTGGCCGGGCAGTTGTTTGCGATGCTGAAGCCGGGCGGGCGCGTGGTGGTGGAAGACCACGATGCGCTGCCCGAGATGGAGCTGGGGCGGCAGGTGGGTCTCCACCGCATCAGCCACGGCGATGTGACGGGACAGTTCCTGCGGGCCGGATTCGCGCTGAAGGAAATGGTGCTGATCGAGAGCGCGTTCGACAACCGGAAGTTCAACGTGTTTCGCCCGGACGTGCGCGGGCGGACGGATCGGTTTGTGGCGGTGTTTGAGAAGGCGGCTTCGTAGGGTGGATAGAGCGCAGCGAAATCCACCGGGTCGCGTTTGGCCGGAACGGTGGATTTCGCTGCGCTCTATCCACCCTACATTCGCACGAAATCTAGAAACACCGGTTCGCAGTCGCCGAGGCGTTTTTCCTGGTAGCGCGTGGTGACGTGGTCGGCGGGGGGCTTGCGCCAGTTGTCGGCGCATTCCGCCCGCCAGTTGAAGCGGCCGTCGGCGAGGATGTCGACGAGGGCGCGGCTGGCGTAGTCGGACCAGTCGGTGGCGAAGCGGAGGGGCGCGCCGGGTTTCAGGATGCGGGCGAGTTCGGCGACAAAGGCGGGCTGGATGAGGCGGCGCTTGCGGTGCCGGGTTTTCGGCCAGGGGTCCGGGAAGAGGATGAAGGCGCGGTCGATGCTGGCTTCGGTAAATGTCGCGACGAGATCGCGCGCGTCGCCGCGGCGGAGGCGGATGTTGGAGAGGCCCTGCTCGTCGATGGCGGTGAGGATTTTTGCGACGCCGTCAACGAAGGGTTCGGCGCCAATGAAAGCCGTGCCGGGGTGGCGCGCGGCCTGACCCGCGAGATGCTCGCCGCCGCCGAAGCCGATTTCGAGCCAGACTCCTTGCGTGGCCGCGCTGAACAGCGTGGCGGGGAAGAGCTCGCCCCTCCCGGCTTCCGGAATGGCGAGGCGCGGCAGGAGATCGTCGATGAGGCCCTGCTGGCGCGCCGACAGCGGCTTGCCGGCGGCGCGGCCGTAGAGGCGGTGGCGGGGGTGCTCGTTCATGGGCGGGGTTAAGACCACGGGCGCGGGCGGGAGGCAATCACACCGGCGCCAGCGCCCTCAGCAGGCTGTCGACCAGGCGGGTGCGGTAGATTTCGGGGACGGGACCGCGCATGGCGATGAGGCGGTGCCAGATCGGGCCGAACAGGAGTTCGGTGGCGAGGTCGATGTCCCAGTCGCGGCGGACCGTGCCCTTGAGCGCCTGCTCGGCGAGGATGTGGCGGAGCGGAATTTTCACATGCTCGGAGAACCATGCGCGGAAGACTTCGCCGGCCTCGCCATCGTCGGCGGCGGCGAGCAGCGCGCCGCGCCATGCGTGCGCGCCATCGCCCGTGCGCACGGCGATGAGCAGCGGATCGATGATCGCGGCGAGACGGTCGCGCACGTCTGCCGTCGCAGGCAAGGTTGTGGTCTTGCCTGCAAGCGTGCCGAGGACGGCATCGACGGAGAGGCAGGCGGCGGATTTCCACCAGCGATAGATCGTCTGCTTCGAGGCCTTAGCAGTCTTGGCGACACGATCGACCGAAAAGCCGCGCCAGCCATGCTCGGTCAGTTCGGCGTAGGCGGCGACCAGCACGGCGTTGGTGGACGCCTCGCTGCGCTTGGGCCCGACGCGGCGGCGGTCGCCCTCATCGGCGTCCGGGTCGGTTGCGGGATCGTTGGGAATGACGTCGTCTTCAGCCATTGCGATCCTCGTCTCGGCGGCGGCGGCAGCAGATGCGGGAACAGACGTGAAGATGGTGCCGGAACTGTTCGTACCTTGTGGGTCATTCACATGCGGTGAGTCAATTGCAGGTGACGCGGAAGCGTTTGATTCGATCGGAAACATTCGATAGGCGAACGGCATGACCATCGACTTTGCCGATGACGCACAGGATTTGATCGCCGGCTATCGGCGTTTCCGGGCGAGCCGCTATCGCGAGGCGCGCGACGTGTTCCACCGCCTGCGCGAGGGACAGCAGCCGGCCACGATGATCATCGCGTGCGCCGACAGTCGCGCGGACCCGGCGATGATCTTCGACGCCGCGCCGGGAGAGCTGTTCACCGTGCGCAATGTTGCGGCGCTCGTGCCGCCCTATGAAGAGGGCGGCGGGCTGCATGGCGTGTCGGCCGCGCTGGAGTTTGCCGTTACGGCGCTGCAGGTGAAGCAGATCGTGGTGATGGGGCATGGCGGGTGCGGCGGCATCGCGGCGTCGCTGGCGGCGGCGGCAGACAGGCCGATGGGCAAGTTCATCGCGCCATGGGTGGAGATCGCAGCGGACGCGCGCGACGCCGTGTTGCGCAACGAGGCGATCCCTCGGAGTGACTGGCAGGAGGCGGTGGAGCATGGCGCGGTCGGCCTGTCGCTGAAGAACCTGATGAGCTTCCCGTTCGTGCGCGCAGCGTTCGAGCGCGGGCAGCTGTCGATGAACGGGGCGTGGTTCTCGATCGGCAAGGGCGAGCTGCACTGGCGCGATGCGGAGAGCGGCGCGTTCACGGTGGTGGCGGCGGAAGACCCGCAGGTGGAGCAGGACAACAAGATCTGAGGCTGGGGAGAGAGATCCCCACCTGCCGCCGCGGCGCCTTCGGCTTGCTTGCCTCGACCTCCCCTTTTCAAGAGGAGGTGAACGGCGGATGATCCCGAAAATACGGGGAGATGGGCATGGCGATGGACAGACGCAGGTTCATGCAGTGGCTGGCGGCTGCGCCGCTTGGGGCGGGGGCGCTAGGCGCTGGTGATGCGCTGGCGCAGCGGGGTGCGGCGAGCGCCATGGCCGATGCACGCGACATCCTCAATGTGTTCGAGCTGGAGGCGCGTGCGAAGGAACTGATCCCGCCGGCGCACTGGGGCTATCTGACGGGCGGCGTGCAGGATGACCGCACCCTCGTGTCGAACAGGTCGGCCTATGACAGCTGGGGGCTCCGGCCGCGGCGACTGGTGGACGTGTCGCGCGTGAGCCTCGCGACGACGCTGTTCGGCCAGACCTACAATTCGCCGATCGCGCTCTCGCCGGTGTCGAGCCAGAGGGCGTTTCATGCCGATGGCGAGGGCGCTGTCGGGGCAGCGGCGGGCAAGCGCCGCGCGCTGCAGCTGCTGTCGGCGCTGACGACAGTGTCGCTGGAAGACGTGATGAAAGCGCACGGGCTGCCGGTGTGGCAGCAGCTTTACACGACGAACATACCGGCCCTTGGCGAAAGGATGATGGCACGCGCCCAGGCGGCTGGCGCGGGGGCGATCGTCCTGACGATCGACCTGCTCGGCGGCGGACACCGTCGCGAGACGCAGGCCCTTTTTGCACGCAGCGACACACGGACATGCTCTACCTGTCATGGATCGCCGGCGGGATATGACTTTTCGCGCAAGAAAATGTTCGACGGGATCGACATGACGGGCGCGGTCTCACCGAACAGCAACGCGCTGACCTGGGATTATGTCTCGCGCCTGCGCGATCTGGTGAAGACACGCCTGCTGGTGAAGGGCGTGATGACGGCGGAAGATGCCGAGCTGGCGATCGCGCGCGGCGTCGACGGGATCATCGTCTCGAACCATGGCGGGCGGGCGGAGGACAGTCTTGTGGGAACGCTCGACGTGCTGCCGGAGATCGCGGCCGTGGTGGACAGGCGCGTACCGATCCTGATCGACGGCGGCATCCGGCGGGGGACGGACGTGTTCAAGGCGCTGGCGCTGGGCGCGAGCATGGTGTGCGTCGGGCGGCCCTATGTTTGGGGCCTTGGCGCGTTCGGCGCGGATGGCGTTGGCGTGGCGTTGCGCCTGCTGGATGAAGAACTTCTGGCGACGATGCGCCAGTGTGGCGTGACAAGTGTGGCCGGGATCACGCGGGACAGGCTGGCGGATTTGCGGTAACTTGAGGCGCATGAAGACTTGTGCAGGCATATTGTTGCTGGTCTTGGCACCGGCCCTAGCGCTGCCTGCGCTGGCACAAGAGGCCTCAGACGACTGGCTGGACAGGGTCGTCGTTAGTGCTGTGGACCCCTTTATCGCTTACCCGGCCGCCAGCGTATCCCGGCGCGATCTGTCTACAGTTTATGAAATCGACATGGCGACCGTTTTGCATTCCGCTCGAGGTGCATCGGTTGCGATGACGTGGACGCTTCAGGGAACAGCTCACGAAATCTGTTTTGAGCATGAGGCCGAACGCCGTTGCCGGCTACTTGAGACGGACTGGAATCCCGATGTGCAGCCGCGATTCAAGCCAACCAAATCAGATCATTGGCCAACCATCTATGCCAGCTTCACAAACTTGGGCGGGCAGGCCAGTTTGGTCGTCTACGCTGGCGGATCGATCAAGACACGTGAAGAAGAGATCGCGGAGCTGCGCACCAGTCTCGACAATTGACGCTTGGCTCAGCCCGCAGGGCACGCGAGCGGCTGGTCCGCGCTGACGCCGCCGGCGCCGACTTTGGTGATGCGCCAACCTTCGGGGAATCTGCTGAGGGTGTAGGAGCTGGCGCGGATGGTGGGCGGCAGGGGTTCGCCGTTCTGCTTGAGGCGGGTGAATTTCATCGCGGCCCACGCAGTGTCCTCGCCGGTGATGCAGCCCTTGACCTCGTGGATGTCGGAGTGGTGATAGCCCTGTTCGCGCAAGGCTGCGAAGCCGCGTTCGAGGTTTGCTTCCTGCTCTGCAACGGCTGGGCCTGTGCGGTAGAAGTCGCGGGCGATGGTTGCGCTATCGTGGCGGTTCCACGCTTTTGTGTAGTCCCACATGTGCTGCTCGACGGCCGCTTCAGGCGCGAGGGATGGCGTGGACGGCGTGGCCGTGCATGCCGAGAGCGCGAGAAGCGCGAAGGACAAGGCGAGCCGCATGGTGTTTGATCCCTGATGGTTTTCGCGCATGCTAGCCGTGTTGCCGCCTTAGTCGAGCGAGGGATCAATCACGATGTTGCTGACACGTCGCACCGCATTGCTGGGCACCGCATTGCTGGCCGCTGGAGCGGGTATCGCTGCGGCGTGTACCAACCAGCCCGGTGGGGCGCAGGCGCCGGCGGCACCACAGTGGAGCGCGAAGCCGCCGCTGCCGTTTGCGGTGCAGGAGATCTATCCGGCGCTGCACAAGGGACGCATCCATGTGGTGGGCGGCCTGCTGGGCGAGGGTGGGCGCGTGGTTGGCGTATCGGATCGGCATGTGGCGTATGATCCGGCGACGGGCGCGTCCGAGATGCTGGCCGCCCTGCCCGCGCCGCGGCATCATCCGCAGGCGGTGAGTCATGGCGGCAGGCTTTATGTGCTCGGCGGGTTTGCGACCAATGCGGGCGCGGTGAACTGGATCATGCAGCGTGAGACGCTGGTTCTGGACGAGGCGGCGGGCGCTTGGGCGGCGCTGGCGGCGGCGCCGGCGGCGCATGGCGAGTCGGTCGCGGCTGTGATCAGCGGGCGCATCCATAGTGTCGGCGGGCGGACGCCGAAGGGCGCGGCGAACCTTGGCTATGGCGATCATGCGGATACGGATCATCATCTTGTCTACGATGTGGGCGCCAACAGCTGGTCGCGGGCGGCGCTGGCGCTGTCGAAGCGCAACAGCGCGGCCGGCGCGATGATCGGCGGGCTGTGGCATGTGGCGGGCGGGCGGCACGTGACGGATGGGCCGTCTGATGCGCACGAGGTCTATGATCCGAAGGAGGACAAGTGGCGCACCGCGGCGCCGATGCCGAAGGGATCAGGCGCGGGCGGCAATGCGGCGGGCGTGATTGCGGGCAAGCTGTACGTGTTCGGCGGAGAGTATTTCCACGATGGCGGAAGGGTGCACGCAGAGGTGTGGGCCTACGATCCGAAGACCGATGCCTGGGAGGCGGCGGCGCCCATGCCGACGCCGCGCCATGGGCTGGGCGGCATCACGATCGGCGATGGCGTGTGGCTGGTCGGCGGCGCGAAGAAGCCGAGCGGGAACGAGACGAGCGAGGTGGTGGAGCGGTTTGGAGTGTGAGCCGGTTGGACCGCGAGGCAAAGCCCCGGATGCCGCCAGTCCAACGCGTGCAGCATTGTCAGTCGTGAAAATCCGTCAGCACGGCTCGACATTGCTGCGCAGCCAAACAGCGAAATCGTGCTCATGAATCTCGCCAGCGGCCAGCGCCACTGTCTTTTCGATACAGGCATCGTCGTCGGCCGTGAGCAGCAGGCCATTGGTTACAAGGAACAGCTCGCAGCAGACGAAGGCGGTTCGCTTGTTGCCATCTGCGAAGGGGTGATTGCGGACAAGGCCAGCGGCGTAGAGAGAGGCAAGCGAACACAGGTCCGATCGCCATACGCGAAGGCGTTCTGCGGGCACATCAAAGCGCTGTCGAGAAGATTTTCATCGCGCGTGCCTGCCAACCCGCCATGCTCCTTGATCTGCTCATCATGAATAGCGGCGACGATTTCGGCTGGTATCCAGACCGGGGTGGTCACTTTGCCAGCGCGCGCAGAACTTTCCGACGCTTGACCATGATGCCGCGCGCAGTCGTCATGAGATCTTCCTTACCTGCGCGAACCGGCTTCAATTCGATCACACCGTTCGGCTTGACCGTCGCAATGACATCATCGCCAAGCTGTGCATTGGCTTCGCCAAGGAGATCTTTGGGAAGCAGGACGCCCTGTGAGTTCCCGATCTGTCGTATCTTCAGCCGCGTCATGTTCAAGCCCTTGAGCCGACCATGTTATAACATGATTGTTGGCCATCTCAAAGCAATGCGCGTCATCCTTCAGCTGAAGCTTCCTTCTCCGCCAACCGCGCTTTCAGGCGTTCGCTGGCTTTCTCCTTGACCGACTCGGAGCGGAGCTGGCCGCAAGCGGCGAGGATGTCGCGGCCGCGGGGGGTGCGGATGGGTGAGGCGTAACCGGCGCGGTTGAGGACTTCGGCGAAGGCCTCGATGGTGTCCCAATCGGAGCATTCGTACTTCGTGTCGGGCCACGGATTGAACGGGATCAGGTTGATCTTGGACGGCACGCCCTTGAGCAGGCGGACGAGGTCCTTTGCTTCGGCCAGCGTGTCGTTGACGCCCTTGAGCATCACATATTCGAATGTGACGCGCTTCGAGTTCGACAGGTCCGGATAGGCGCGGATCGCGTCGAAGAGTTCCTTGAGGTCGTACTTCTTGTTGAGCGGCACGAGTTCGTCGCGCAGGTCGTCGTTCGTGGCGTGCAGGCTGATGGCGAGCATGGCGCCGGTGCGCTTGCCCAACTCGGGGATTTTCGGGGCGACGCCTGCGGTGGAGACCGTGATGCGGCGCTTGGAGATCGAGATGCCGTCGCCATCGCCGATGGTCTCGAGGGCCTCGACGACATTGTCGAGATTGTAGAGCGGCTCGCCCATGCCCATGAAGACGATGTTGGTGAGACGGCGATCACCAAGGTTCAGCGGGCGATCTGCGGTCGGCCATTCCTCCAGCGCATCGCGCGCGACCATCACCTGGTTGACGATCTCGGCGGCGGAGAGGTTACGCACCAGCTTCTGCGTGCCGGTGTGGCAGAACGAACAGGTGAGCGTGCAGCCGACCTGGCTCGAGACGCACAGCGCGCCCGCCTTGCCGACATCGGGAATGTAGACGCATTCGGCTTCGACATTTGGGCCATAGCCGATGAGCCATTTACGCGTGCCGTCGACGGAGGTCTGCGCCATGGCTGTAGGGGGGCGTTCGAGGACGAACTTCTCGCCGAGCTGGGTGCGGAGTTCTTTCGCGACGTCGGTCATCCTGGCGAAGTCGGTGACGCCGTAATGGTAGATCCAGCGCCACAGCTGGCTGGCGCGCATGCGCGCTTTCTTGTCCTCGACGCCGGCGGCGATCATCGCCAGGCGCAGGCCCTCGCGGCCCAAGCCTGCCAAGTTATGGCCAGCGAGGTTGGGCATAGCCGCTACGGCGGCGGGCTTTCGAGTGAGATCGAGTTCCACGGACATTTGCCGGGCTCATACCTCAAACCGGCCAAGCACGCGATACCCCTTGGGCTGCAGAGGTCTCGACGGGGCGCGAAGCTGCCCCGACTATTCCTTCGCCTGCAGCTCGATGAAGCTCTTGAAGCCGCCCCAGAACATGCGCTTGCCGTCGAAGGGCATGGTGGCGGGGTCCATCTTCATAGACGGGTCGGCCATGACTTTCTTCATCACCTCGTCGCGGTGCTTGCGGTTCTTGTAGACCGCGAAGGCGAAGACGATGGTCTCGCCCTCCTTGCGCTTTACCGCCTTGTGGAAGTCGGTGGACTTGCCGGCGGGCACGTCGTCGGCGACCGATTCCCAGTACATCAACGCGCCGTGTTTCATCCACGCCCTGCCCGCCTTCTTCGCGTCCTTCTTGTAGGCGTCCAGGTTGCCTTCCGGCACGGGCAGGATGAATCCGTCGACATAGGCCATGGGGCGCGTCCTTGCTGTTGTGTGCGTGGGAGAGGAGACTAAGGCCGGCGCGCGGACAGGCAAGTGCTCGGGATGAGCGCTCGGCAACCGGATCGTAGGGTGGATAGAGCGGAGCGAAATCCACCGTCGCGCCACGCCGACGAAAAGGTGGATTTCGCTTCGCTCTATCCACCCTACTTAGATCGGAAGCGCCTGCTACCTGCAGAGCGTCCGCGCCTTGTCGATCGCTTCGCGCGAGCCTTTCAGCGAGAAGTGGTAGGCGGTGCGCGCGTCCTTCACCGAGGCGGCTTCGACGCGGAGTTCGGAGCCTTTCTTCATGGCCTCGACCAGCGCGCTGTCGCGATTGCCCTTCACGAAGGCCTCAGGCCCCGCGGCGTACATCGGGAAGCGCTCGCGGCCGATGATGGCGGCAGGCGCGATGTCCGAGCGCAGCGTGTAGCCGACGCGCAGGCTGGGCTGGTTGGAGGCCGCGCCGGATTTCCAGGCGGTGACATAGAACACCACCTCGCCGTGCTCGGTGGATTTCGGCGCCTTGTCGGAGGCTTCGACCGTGGCGAAGCAGATCATCGCGCGGCCCTCGCCCTCGGTGTAGACGCGCCAGTCGCTGAAACGGCCGATCGCCTTCGATTGAGCGGAGGCGGCCGGCGCGAGGATCAGCAGGGCGGCAATCAGGGCAAGTCGCAGTTTCATCAAGGTCTCCGATCCGCCTGCAGCATAGAGCTGATTACGGACGAAATTTGACGCAAGGCTTAATGCGCGACGAGCCGAGGCCCTTTCAGCATCCGTAGCTGTCATTCCCGCCGGAGCAACGCAGTTGCGGAGAGCGGGAACCCAAGGGCGGCGCGTGCAGGCGGTAGTGCATGCCGCGCCTGGGTTCCGGGTCTGCGGCGCTTTGCGCCTTCGCCCGGAATGACACCATTGGTCAGCGCCTTGATTGCCTACCGCGGCGCGCGTTTGGCGAGGATGCGCTGGAGAGTGCGGCGGTGCATGTTGAGGCGGCGGGCGGTTTCCGAGACGTTGTGGTTGCAGAGCTCGTAGACGCGCTGGATGTGTTCCCAGCGGACGCGGTCGGCCGACATGGGGTTTTCGGGCGGCTCGGGACGATCCGAGCGGCCGGTCAGGAGCGCGTTGACGACATCGTCGATGTCGGCGGGCTTGGGCAGGTAGTCGATAGCGCCGGCCTTAACGGCGGCAACAGCAGTGGAGATGGCGCCATAGCCGGTGAGGATCACGGCGTGGCTGTCCTCGCGCACGCTATGGAGCGCCTCGACGATTTCGAGACCCGTGCCATCCTCGAGCCGGAGATCGACCACGGCGAAGGCGGGCACCCGCTTCTTCAACTGCTCGCGCGCCTCGGCGACCGAGCCCACGGCGGTGACATCGAAGCCGCGCTGGGCCAGCGCACGGGTGAGGCGCGCCCGGAAAGGCGCGTCATCGTCCAGAACCAGCAGCGTCTTGTCTTCAAGCGCTGCGATCCTGGGATCGGATTCGACCTGGTCTTCCAAGGGCTGTCTCCCAGCAATGCCGACATAGGCAGTATCGACGGGGGCAATATCAACACGCGCAATATAAAGGGTGCGACGAAATAGACCAATGCACGGAATTCTGTCCAGCTTCTCAAGGGCTTCCGTGGCGCGCGAATTCTCGCCTCAGCCCTCGGCCCACCCCTCCGGGGCCTCAATGGCGGAGCGGGGCCAGACGATGCGGATCACGGCGCCCTTGGCCGGAAACTGCCGGTTATAGGGGGTTACGCGGGCGCCGGTGCGCTCCAGCAGGGTGCAGGCGATGAAGAACCCAAGGCCCATGCCCCCGCCCCGCTGCTCGATCCGGCGTTCGGAAAAATAAGGTTCGCCAAGCTTGGCCAGCACGGAAGGGGCGAAACCGGGACCATCGTCGGTGACGTAGATCCGGACTTCCTCGTCGGACCAGCGGGCGTTCACAGAGACTTCCCTGGCTGCAAAGCTGGCGGCGTTTTCGATGAACGCGCCCAGCGCATGGATAATCTCCGGCTTGCGGATCACTTCGGGCGGACGATCGCCCGCGCTTGCCCCGCCGGCGAGCGGGGAACTGGAGCATTGCACGTGGATGCCGGAGCCATTGTGTGGTTCGGCGGCCTCCTCGATCAGCGAGGGCAGCGTGGCGCGGGCCATGGCGGCGTCGGTCATGTGGCGGCGCTGGGAGATCTGTCTCAGGATCGTGCGGCAGCGTTCGGCCTGCTCGATGATGAGTTCCACGTCCTCGCGCGCGGGATGGCCCGGCTTCACGCTGCGGCCGAGTTCACGGGCAGCCAGGTGAATGGTGGCGAGTGGCGTGCCAAGCTCGTGCGCGGTGGCGGCGGCGAGCGCGCCAAGCGCTGACAGCTGCTGTTCGCGCGCCAGCACGGCCTGCACGGCGTCGAGCGCGGAGACGAGATGCGCCTCGTCGCGGCCGGTGCGCCAGGCCGAGACGGTGAAGAAGACGAGGCCGATGGCGACGGCGGCGAGCTGTCCCGCCTGGTAGAGGGGCGGGATGTCGAGCGGCGCCTCGCCACTCCATGGCAGGGGAAGGCCCCAGACCCACATGCCGGCGCAGCACACCAGCGCCAGAAGCGCCAGCGCTCCCGCATAGGCGGGCAGCAGGCGGGACGCGCCGACCGTGACGGGCGCCAGGATCATCAGGAGGAATGGATTCTCGAGGCCGCCCGTCAGGCCGATGAGCACGGAGAGCTGCACGGTGTCGAACGCCAGCTGGCCTGCGGTTTCCGAGGGCGAGGAGAGGTGCTGCGAGGGGAAGACCGCCATCAGCGCCACGTTGAGCCAGGCCGACGCGCCGACGGCGGCAAGGCACGCGGCAAGCGGCAGGTCGAAGCCCAGCCCGTACTGCACGAAGAGCACGGCCCCCGCCTGGCCCGCGATGGCCATCCAGCGCAGCGAGACGAGCGTGCGCAGGCGCGTGCGCCCGAAGGCCGACCCCACGCTGCGCAACGCCTCGACGCGCGCTGCAGGATCGAGCGAGGCCGGTGTGGACATTGGTACCGGGGCGCGGGGGACCGGGGTCTGGGTTGCGGTCGCTTCGGTCATGGCGTGTGCTGGTCCATCGTCGCTGGATTGTCATCAGGCCGCAGTTGGCATTCCGCAGACCTCATGCAGATATCCCGGCATGCGCAACGTGTTTTTCGCGATGTCCGCCTGCCTCGCCATATTGTCTGCCTGCTCGCCCACGGGCGGACAACCGGCGGCGGGCGCGAACCCCGACTGTTTCAGGCGCTCGACCGACATGGTGGGCGGGCCGTTCGAACTAGTGGCGGCGGATGGGCGGACGCTGACGCAGAAGGATTTCGCGGGGCGCAAGGCGTTGATCTTCTTCGGTTACACCTACTGCCCCGACATCTGCCCGATCACGCTGTACAATGTCGGCAAGGCGATGCAGGACGTGCCCGCCGACAAGCGGCCGGCGACCATCTTCGTATCCGTCGATCCGGCGCGCGACACGCCGGAGAAGATCGCGCAGTACATCCGCAGCAACGGTTTTCCCGAAGACATCACGGGCCTCACCGGGTCCGAGGAGCAGCTGACGGCGGCGACCGAAGCATTCAAGACGTCGTTCGGGCGCGGTGATCCATCGGACAGCGCAGGCGGCTATCTGGTGAGCCATTCATCCATCCTCTACCTGATGGACGAGACCTGGAAGTTGCAGACCTTCTTCATGCAGGACGAATCTGCCGAGGCGATTGCTTCGTGCATTGCGGCGCTTGATTAGACTGCTTTCCCTCCGCCTAGTTCACCGCAGGCGCAGCCGGCGTGAATGTCGCCGTGAAGCCGAGATTGTCCTTGGTCATCGGCGTCGCCATGGCGCTCATCACGCCGAGCGGGGTCTTGGGCTTCAGCTGGATACGCAGCGTACCTGGGCCGGACATCAGGGCGGACGCGGCGGCTGTCAGCTCGCTTGCGATGGCGGCATCGACGCCTGCATCGGTCAGGAAGATCGTGCTCGAAGCGATCATCGTGACGAGGTCGGCGCGGAAGGCCGCCGCGTCCTGGCCGATTTCAATCGCCTGGCGCTCAAGGATGAGGCTCATCAGCTTGGAGTCTGTTATCGAAATGTCGAGATCGGTGAGTTGCAGCGGCAGGATGCCCATCATCAGCGACATGACCATTTCCGGAGAGGCACCGCCAAACACATCGTCCTGCGCGTCTGCGCCGTCCTCATCGGTTGAGTCTTCGGGCGGCGCATCAGACTCATCGCCCTCTTCGCCGTCCAGTTCCTCGTCTTCGGCGGGCTCCTCGTCGAAGCTTTCCGCTTCCATCTGTTCGCCGGCCATGTCGGCCGCCGCCATGATGCCGTTCATCAGGCTGGGCAGCGCCTGCTTGAGGCCGATGACGCCGCCGGACATCTTCACGTCGAACAGGTCGGTGACGCCGACATTGTAGTCGGTCCAGCGCGTGAGATCTTTTGCCGGGTCAAAGGTCGCGCCCACGCCGGTATAAAGCTCGATGACGTTGGACTCGTAGCCGCCCATGGCGAGCATCATCATGCCCATCGCGCCGACCGCGCCGCCCGAGGCGTCCGCTGTCAGCTTGAAAGAGGTGCGCGGCAGGTCGGACGCAACGACGACGCCGTCTGCATTGCGCGTCACCTTCGCATGCATTTCCGACGTATCGAATTTGAGGCCCGAGACATCGACCTTCATCCCCGTCCAGTCGATGCGGTCGATGCCGCTATCGAGCGGGCTGGTGAGGTCGCGATAGATTTCGGCGTAATCGACGGGCTCGTCCGGATTCATCGCCGACGCGACGCCGGCCATCGCGGTCTTCGCGAAGAGGCCAACGTTGATGTCGCTCGCCGTCAGCGTGCCGAAGTCGAATGTGCCGGCGATGTCGACCATGCCGGGCACGTCGATCACGCCCTTGAGGCCTGCGAGCTTCGTCTGGCCGAGCTTGTCAGCCGTGAAGTCACTGAACGACAGTTCGCCGAGTTCCATCGCGAAGCTGCCGGTCTCGCCTTCGTCCTGCGGGATCGGACCGGCGAGCTTGAACCCGCCGATCGCGGCCTTGCGGAAGGCCCACTGTTCCAGAGGGGGCGGAGCCAGCGTCTGGTCCTGCGCGATGGCGCCAGCGATGAAGGTTCCGGTGGCCTCGTTCATGCCTTCGAGGGCGATTGAGCCGAGAGACGCCGTAATTCCATTGGTTTCTTCGTCCGCCGAAAGGACGGGCGCAATGTTGTTGAATCGAATGTCGCGGACGGTGGGCTTTCCGTCCCTCATTGTGAGGCCGTTGAGAGTCATTGTCTCGGCGCGAGCGACGAGATCGATTTGGCTGCCTTCTGGAATGGAAAGCGCTCGCGGCCGCGGCTCGCCGGAAGGCGTCGCCGGCGTATCCAGCTGAACCGCGATTGTTCGAGGGGCGCGCAGCTCGACGCCATTCAGGGTCACGTCGTTCCCCGAGCCCGAGATGGACGCATAGGAGAGGCCGGGCTTCGTGTTGTTCTCGAGGATCTGCATGTCTTCGAGCGCCATCATCGCTTCGCGGCTGACGCCGCAGCCGGACAGGACCAGGAGGCTGGCGAAGGCGAGCTTGTGCTTGAACATGTCCGTCCCCGGAGAGGTTGTGTTGCGTCGTGAAGCGCAGGGCGCTACGCCTTAGCATGGTCATCGCGGAATCGCATCACCGGGTGTTTTTGCTCGCAAAATCAGGTACTTCGGTGCCTGTGCGGGTGCATATCGACAGCCGCGCGCGGCGTGTTTCGGTTCGGATTGACCCAACGGCAAGAGAAGCCATCGCGACGGCCCCGTCCAACCGTTACGCGCTCGATGCGATCGGCTTTGCAACCGAACGCGTGGACTGGATCGCGGAAAGGCTGGGCGCCTTACCACCGCCTGTGTTGTTCAGGCCGGGCGCCTACATCCCCTTGCGTGGCGTCATCCATCGCCTCAAGCATGCGGAGACGGGGCGGACCGTCAAGGTCGATAAGGTCTCTGGACCCACTCCCATTCTTTTGATCCCGGGAACTCGCGAGGCGTTTGCCGACAAGACGCGCGCATTTTTCCGCGCCGCGGCCCGGATCGATTTCGCTGAAAGGGTGGCGGTGCACGCGGAGACGCTGAAGGTGAAACCGCGCTCGATCGCGATCAAGGACATGCGCTCGCGCTGGGGGTCGTGCTCGTCCGAGGGGCGGCTGAACTTCACCTGGCGGCTGGTCTGCGCGCCTCCGTTTGCGCTCGACTATGTCGCTGCCCACGAGGTGGCGCACATCAAGGAGATGAACCACTCCGGCCGGTTCTGGAAACAGGTCGAGCGCTGCTATCCCGACTGGCGCGAGGCGCGCGACTGGTTGCACACGCGCGGCGGCGCGCTGCATTCGATCGGGGATCCGTGAGACGCATCGCCTAGCGCGGAAGCGGATCACAATTCTGGCAAAGCCTGCGGTTGTCATCCCGGGCAAGCGTAGCGAGACCCGGGACCCATTGTGGGACCATGACGATGGAGGAATGGGTCCCGGCTCTTCCCCCGGATAGCGCTTCGCGCTTCCGGGGTTCGGCGGGGATAACAACCGGGACCGCCGATTCCATCCAAATCGATTCCGCTCTGAACCATTTCACTGGAGGCGCGGCGGTGCGCATCGCGCGCCGCACTGACAATCCGCACAAAAAAAGAGAGGCGCACGGGGTGCGCCTCTCTCTCGTTTTACGTTCAGACGTTCCTAGAACTTGGCGGTGACACCCACGATGTATTCGCGGCCGGTGCCGCCATCGATGTTGTTGCCGATGCCGTAGATACCGCGCGGCTCTTCCGTATCGGTCAGGTTGTTGATCGACAGACGGACCTGATAGTTGTCGTTCAGGTCGTAGGCTGCGTTGTAGTTGAAGAACCAGAACTCATCCGCGACGAAGGACGGGGTCTGTTCGGGGATCACCGTCTTGAGCGACAGCACATCGGTGACTGTCGCGCTGGAGTAGCTCGACGACAGGGTGTGCTGGAACGGCCCGATCGTGTGGCGCGCATCGAGACGGAACTTGTGCTCCGGGTTCGTGTGCTCGCCGCCCAGACGGTTGTCCCGTGTCACGCCGTTGCTAAAGATGTCGTAGCGCTGGGTGTGGAAGTAGGAGCCGCGCAGGTCGATGCCGCCCCAGTCCTGCATCATGCCGCCAAGCAGCGGCACTTCGTACAGGTCGAAGTTGTACCGGATCTCGGCGTTCACGCCGCGGAATTCCCGCTTGCCCAGGTTGAGGTTAGAGAATGCCGCGAAGGCATACTCGAACGGCACCTGGTTGGTCGCAGGGGCGCCAGCGAGAACGCCGGAGATGCCGGGGTTGCCCGTGATGGCGTTGTTCGACGGAACCACAAACTGGCCTCCGGGGCCGGTTGGCGTGCCGAACAGGATGGCTTCGCAGGCGCGATAACCGCCGACGATCGCGTTCCCGAAACCGTCAGGCCCCGAACCGGTAGGCCCGTCGAAGCACGGGGCGGCGAAGGTGCCCGGGCCCACCAGGCCGATCTCGTTCTTGAGGTCGACGTTGAAGTAATCGACCGCGATGACGAGGCGCGGGATGAAGCTGGGCTCGAAGGTGAAGCCCAGCGTATAGGTGTTGGCTTCCTCGTTCGACAAGCCCGGGTTGCCGCCGGCGTTGGCCGGCACCGTGCCGCCGACCGAGGTGAAGGTCGACAGGAAAGCGGCGGCCGCCGCCGGCGTGGCGGCGATGCCCAGTCTCTGCACCGCGTCGATGCAGTTCGCTTGCCGGTTGGCGGGGGCTGGGCCCAGGCCGATCTGCGCAGTCGTGCAGGGGTGGTTGGCCGAGGCGAGCGCCGTGAAGGCGACGGTGAACGGGCCGACGAGTTCGACCAGCGAGGCCGAACGGACCGTGCGCGAGTTGGCGGCGCGGATCGTCAGGTCGTCGATCGGCTTCCAGCGGAGCGAGTAGTTGAACGTATCGTCCTTCGTGCCGGTGCCGGAGAAGACGACGGTGGAGGAAGCCTGGTCGCGCTCCACGATCCGCTGCGCGTAGCTCAGTTCGAGTTCCTGGAAACCCGGGAAGGTGAAGTCGCCGCCGAAGACCGGCAGGACGGCTTCGAAGCCATACTCCTTGAATTCCAGCTGGCCTTCGCCGCGGCCCTGCGGAGCTGTACGGCCCGCACCGACCTGGGTGACGCGGCCAGGTTCGAATTCGGCCGATTCCTTGCGATATTCGGCCTGAATGCCGGTCCGGAAAGTGCCGCCCGGCAGCTCGAACAGGTCCGAGCCGAGCGACCCCGAATAGTATTCAAGCGTGTTGAGGGCGTGCACGTTGGCATCGCCCAAAACGTAATCAACCGCTGCCGCATCGAGAGCGCCATTGCCATCGCCGAAGAGATTCAGCGGGCGGCAGGCTGCAACTTGCGCGGCGGTCGGCACGAGGCCGGTCGTTGTCACGACGCCGCCCACACCCGGGTTACGGATATTGATGCGCTCAGGAGCAGCTAGCGTCTGCTGGCGGCAGACTGCCTGGCCGCTTCCGTTCCGCACCACGTCCGTGGCGAGGGCAAATTCGGTGTCCAGGAAGTCTGGACGCCGCGAGTTCTGCTCGGACCGGCCGTAGGAGGCTGCAACATCCCAGTAGAAGTCGGATGGGCCGAAGGTGAAGTCGCCTTCGAGGCTCTGGATGATCTGGTAGTTCTCGGCCTCGAAGGTGGATTTCGTCCCCTCGCCGCCAAGCACGTCGGACAGCGCGCGGCCCATGTAGAGAACGCGCTGGCCGCCGATCGTCGGGAGCACCGCTCCGTTGGTCTGGAGCTGGTTGATGGTCGCAAGCGAGGACGCCGTGAGGAAGGGGTTCTGGTCGACATAGATCGGAATGGACTGGGCGCCCGCCTGCGCGCTGCCGCCTGTCGTGTTGGTGACGGCGCCGGCGCTCTGCTCGAACTCGTTCCTAGTGTACATCAACGTCGAGCGGTAACGCAGGTTTTCGTTGATGTCGTAGTGGCCGTTGGCGGCGAGTGAGATGCGCTCATTGCCGGCCTGGAACTGCGAGTGACCGCGCGAGAAAGCGTCATAGCCCTGACCGTTGTACATCGCGCCGATCCGGCCCGGCAGGGTCGGAGACAACGTGCCGGGGTTGTAGGACACCAGGTTGCCAGCCGCGTCGAACGTCAGCGGAACCGCAATGCGCGGGAAGATTGCGCTGGTCGCCGGGTTAGTGTTCGGGATGGTCGTGAGATAACCATTGTTTGCGTTGACCGCGCCAGTGTCCGGGCGAGCCGTCCCGAACGTGCCCATGAAGAGCAGCGGGTTAAGCGTCGGGTTCGCGGTGAAGTATTCCTGGGGCGTCGGGCGGTTGCGTTGCAGAAGCGCGACAGCGAGCGTGTTGAGCTGGGTCGCCGTGAGACCAGCTGTGTTGGTTCCCGGCGCCAGCGTGGTGATGACGTTGGACGCGAGGACGCCGGTGGGCAGGGTCGTTGGCGCGAAGACCGAGAATGCCGTGGCCGGATTCGCGCCGCCGGCCGCAAGCGAGCCGTGAAGCGCAGTCGTCGGGACCAGGATCGTGTTTGTAGAGAAACCCGCGCCGAAGAGGTTGCCCGTCACCAGCGTGCCGCCGGCGGAAGTCTGCGGGTTCGAGAGGGCGAGCGGTCCGAAGAAGGTCGCCGGAATACCGTCAGCGCCTTGCGCCCTGAAGGCGGGCGTGAGCGTGCCGCCGCCAAGCAGCGTGGTCACCGCAGCCTGGGCGTTGAAGGCGGCTGTGTTGCGGACCGAGCCTTCATACGGGTTGGCGATACCCGACCCGGCGTAACGGGACGGCGTATCGTTGGAGGCGCCGATATAGTCCGCCTTGGCGTAGTCTGCAGAGACAACGATGTTGCCCTGGCCGTCCATAATCTCCGAGCCCCAGAGGCCGGACAGGCGGTAGTTTTCACCATCGCCAAGCTCGGTGACGCCGGCCTGCGCGCGGATTTCGAAGCCTTCATAGTCCGTGCGGGTGATCAGGTTGACCACGCCGCCGACCGCGTCCGCGCCGTAGATCGCGCCGCCGGTGCCGGCCAGAACGTCAACCCGCTCCAGCATCTGCGGGTTGATCGAAGTCAGGTCGACCTGCGAGCCGGAAGCGTTGCCGGGAACGAACACGGAGCCCGGGTTCGACGGGACGATGCGGCGGCCGTTGAGCAGGGTCAGCGTGCGCTGCGTGCCAAGGTCAAGCACGTCCGGGAAGGCGAACGAGTCGCCGTTCTGAACCTGCGTACCGCGGTTGTTCGTGCCGATGCCGACGATCGGGAGGGATTCGAGCACATCGACGACGTTCGCAACCTGGCGTGCGTCGATCTGCTCGGCGCCGACCTCGAAGGTCGGGTTCGGGTTGTCCAGGGTCTCCGTGCGCAGGCGCGTGCCGGTGATGATCACGACATCGCCGTCCTGCTCTTCCGCAGCAGTCTCTGGCTGGGCCGCGCTGATTGTTTCCTGCGCATAGGCAGCTAGGGAGAAACCGGGCGCAGCCGTAAGGGCCACAAAGAGCGTTGAGCGCAGCAGGTGCGCTTTCGCGGTAGTTTTCACGATGTTGACCCCTTTAATGCCTGACCACTGGACGCGCCATCACGTCGCTGTGCCGCCTGTTTCCCCCGGAGTGAACGCAGCCCCTCCGGCGAGTTTGGCGGATCAGCCACATTCCGGTCATAAACTTGGCAGCGTCAATTGGGGTCGGATGGGTCCGAAGGATTTTCTGCAAACCTGCGGGAATGTGCAGCATTTCTGCATCAGCTTTCGCTGCGGCAGGCATAAGATTCCAATATGTGCCGTCGAGCGCCTCACATTGCCGCGTCTTGTGATTGGCCGTGAGAAACATTCTTGCCGCAATTGAGCCTGAAGCGGTGGTGGCGTGCACGGCGCAGGGTTAAAACCAGGGGAATTCCAGACAGGTTTTGGCCGCGCGTTGCACCCAAGGCGCAGTCGTAGGGTCGCAGTGCGCTGCGGCAGGCCTGTGCCGGGAGCAGATTCCAGAGGCCGCGGCGCATCACCCGCAGCGAGGGAATTCCGGGTCGTCCCTTTCGCTCGTGACGCGAAACTTGGGGCTTTCGCGCATCACGCTCCGCACTTGATCGACGACCGTTGCCGCAAGGACCAATGCGCCACCGCCGGGGACACTTTTGCGACAATCGGCAGCCAACCATCGGACATGTGCCGCAGCAATGCGTTCACTGCTGCCAGGGGGTGGGACAATGATGGCCGAACAGAAACTCGAAGCGGTGCGATTCCTGAAATCGACGATCTTCCGCTATTCCGACCAGCTGCAGCAGATCCGCCTCGGCGCAACGCCAGCAGCAGAAGTCATCGTCGAAAAAACCCGCATCCGCGTCTCCGAAGACCAGCTCGTTGGCTTGCTCGACGACGCGCGCGTGCTGCTGGCGCAGCTGGGGTAGGCCTCAGGCATCCACCTCCGCTTCCAGCGCGAACTCCTGGATGAATTCGCGGCGGGGTTCGACGAGGTCGCCCATCAGGCGGGAGAACATCTCGTCGGCGGTATCGGCGTGCTCGACCTTCACCTGCAGCAGCAGGCGGGCGTTGGGATCGAGCGTGGTTTCCCAGAGCTGTTCCGGGTTCATCTCGCCAAGGCCCTTGTAGCGCTGGATCTTGATGCCGCGCTCGCCCGCCTCCAGCACGGCCGCGAGAAGCGAGACGGGCCCGAAGACCTGGGACTCGCCGGTCTTTTCGTGGCGCAGCACGCAGCGCCCGGCATAGAGGTCGCCCAGCGCTTCGGCGCGATCGGCGAGGCGGCGCGCATCGGGCGTCGCCAGCAGGTGCGGATCGAGCGCGGCCTTTTCCTCGACGCCGCGAACCGTGCGCGAGAAGACGACGGCGCCGTCATGATGATCGCCCTTCCAGGTGTCTTCGCCTTCTTCAGCGATGCGGTTGAGACGCTGGGCGGCGAGATCGGCCTCGGCCTGCCCTGCTCCGGCCCTCAGTGCGCCGGCAAGGGCTGCCTGCTCGACAACGTGCCCCGGCGCGCGCAGGGCGAGGCGGGCGAGCGTGCCCTTGAAGGCTGCCGCTTCCTTGACGCGCGCATTGAGATCGGCGCCTGCGATCTGTTCGCCATTGTCGCGCATCAGCATCTGGCCCTTGACGCCCTCGGCGATCAGGAACTCGTCGAGTTCGGCATCGTCCTTGAGGTAGCGTTCGGACTTGCCGCGCTCGGCTTTGTAGAGCGGCGGCTGGGCGATGTAGAGATAGCCCTTCTCGATCACTTCCGGCATCTGCCGGTAGAAGAAGGTCAGCAGCAACGTGCGGATGTGCGCGCCGTCGACGTCGGCATCCGTCATGATGATGATGCGGTGGTAGCGCATCTTCTCGATCTGGAAGCCTTCGCTCGGGTTCGTTTCCGACCGGCGGCCGATGCCGCCGCCCAATGCCGTGATCAGCGTGCCGACTTGATCGGAGCTGAGCATCTTGTCGAAGCGCGCGCGCTCGACATTGAGGATCTTGCCGCGCAGCGGCAGGACCGCCTGGTTCTCGCGATGGCGGCCCTGCTTGGCCGAGCCGCCGGCCGAGTCACCCTCGACGATGAAGAGTTCGGACTTGGCCGGATCCTTCTCCTGGCAGTCGGCGAGCTTGCCGGGGAGCGAGGTGATGTCGAGCGCGGACTTGCGGCGCGTGAGCTCGCGCGCCTTGCGGGCGGCTTCGCGCGCAGCGGCCGCCTCGACGATCTTCTGCATGACCTGTCTTGCGGGCCCGGGGTTCTCCTCGAACCACTGGCTCAGCGCGTCCGTCATCAGGCTTTCGACGATGGGGCGGACTTCGGACGAGACCAGCTTGTCCTTGGTCTGGCTCGAGAATTTCGGGTCGGGCACCTTCACCGAGAGCACGCAGGTGAGCCCCTCGCGCGCATCGTCGCCGGAGATGTCGACCTTCTCTTTCTTCGCGAGCCCGGTCTCGTTGGCGTACTTGTTGATCACGCGCGTGAGGGCGCCGCGGAAGCCGGCGAGGTGCGTGCCGCCGTCGCGCTGCGGGATGTTGTTGGTGAAGCAGAGGACGTTTTCGTAATAGCCGTCATTCCACTGCAGGGCTGCCTCGACGACGACGCCGTCCTTCTTGGTCATCGAGTAGATCGGCTTGGGGATCGCCGCGTTGCGCTGCTTGTCGATGTGCCTGACGAAGGCTTCGACGCCGCCCTCGTACTGCATCACGATTTCCCACGGCTCCGGCCCGCGCAGATCCTTGAAGACGATCTTCACGCCGGAATTGAGGAAGGCCAGTTCGCGCAGGCGATGCTCCAGCGTCTCGCGCTTGAACTCGACCATGGTGAACGTGCCCTGGCTCGGCAGGAAGCGGACCGTGGTGCCGGTCTCGTGGCGCGAACCATCTGCCTTCATCGGCGCGTCGCCGACGATGCGCAGCGGCGCTTCGGGCTCGCCGTGCTTGAAGCGCATCGTGTGGATCTTGCCATTGCGGCGAATGGTGAGGTCGAGCGTTTCGGACAACGCGTTGACGACGGAGACGCCCACGCCGTGCAGGCCGCCGGAGACCTTGTAGGAGCCCTCCTCCTCGGTGTTGGCGAACTTGCCGCCGGCGTGCAGCTGGGTCATCACGACCTCGGCTGCGGAGACGCCCTCTTCAGAGTGGATGTCGACCGGGATGCCGCGGCCATTGTCGCTGACTTCGGCTGAGCCATCCGGGAAGAGCGTCACTGCGACATGGTCGGCGTGGCCCGCGAGCGCTTCGTCGATCGAATTGTCGACGACTTCGTAGACCATGTGGTGCAGGCCCGAGCCGTCATCCGTGTCGCCGATATACATGCCCGGCCGCTTGCGCACGGCGTCGAGCCCGCGCAGCACCTTGATCGACTCGGCGTCGTAGCTCTTCTTTGAAGGCTCGCCGCCATTGGTTTCAGACACGTCAGACATTCAGGCATCCCTGTCGCGAAGCGACCTTCAAGCAATTAAAGAGCGGCGCGCGGAGGCGACGCCGCCAGATTCCGTATCAGCTCTCACGGACAGCCCCGTCAGAGACCTCGAAACGCTGGGCGCGGTCGCCGAACGCATCGAACAGGGAGCGGTCCGTTCCTGTGAGCCAGGACTGGCCGCCGAGGGCTGCCAGTTCGTCGTACAACGCGGCGCGCCGGTCCGAATCGAGATGAGCCGCCGCCTCGTCCAGTAATAGCAGGGGAGAGGGGGCAAAATCACGCTCGAAAAGCGCCTGCGCGTTAGCTAAAATAAGCCCTATCAACAAGGCCTTCTGCTCTCCCGTGGAGCACTGGTCGGCGGCCAGCCCCTTGGCGGCGTGAATGACGCGCAAATCGGTCCTGTGAACGCCCTCCGTCGTGCGCCCGGCGATGCGGTCGCGGGAGCGGTTTTCGCGCAGCTGGACGACGATCTCCTGCTCGATATCGGTGAGGGCCACACCATTGGCGGCGTGCATCTCGAACTCTCCGTCGAGGTCGATCAGGGCTTTCGGAAAGGCGCCTTCGGGGCGCGTGAGGATCGCCTCCTGCATCACCTTCACCGCGTCGATGCGATGGATGGCCATGGCGGCGCCGGCAGAGGCCATGCCGAGTTCGATGGCGTCCAGCCAGGCGGGATCGGCGCCTCCTCTTCCCTGGGCCTGCTCCAGCAGCGCGTTGCGCTGGCGCATGGCCTTCTCGTAGGCGGCGGAGGCGGCGGCGTGGCTGGGAAAGTGTGCGAGCACCTGCCTGTCGAGAAAGCGGCGGCGGTCGCCAGCAGGGCCGGCGAACACGCGGTCCATGGCGGGGGTCAGCCAGATCACGCGCATCAGCTCGCCGAGATCCTGCTGGGCCGTCTCGACGTCATCGAGGCGAGCGGTGCGCCGGGAGCGGCCCTGCTCGTCAAGCTCCAGCGCCAGGGAGATGCGGCGGTCAACATCGGCGTCGCGCACGTCCGTCGAGATGGCCCAGCCGCGCGTGGCCTCGCCATCGGGCGTCTGGCGCACGAGGTCGCTGAATTCGGCGCCGCGCAGGCCGCGTCCCGGCGACAGCATCGAGACGGCTTCGAGCAGGTTGGTCTTGCCTGACCCGTTCGCGCCATGGAGACAGACATGGCGGCCGTCGAGGCGCAGGTCGAGCGCGGCGTAGTTGCGGAAGTCGCGCAGGCCAACCCGCGTGAGACGGACATGGGGACGGCGGGGTTCGGGTGGGGAGGTCATGGCTGCCCAGCGCACGAATGAAAGTGAAGGCTTGCCCTCCTCCCCCTTGTGGGGAGGAGGGAGGAGGTGGGGGGCCTCTCAACGTTTCGAGACTTTTCGTATTCGCCAGCAGCACACCCGCTGAGCCCCCCCCCACACCCTACCCTCTCCCCATAAGGGGGAGAGGGGCGAGCCCTCGCGACTCTCGCGGTTTGTGGCGCGCGGTTCTGCATAGGCTCCGAGGGTATCCGAACGAACGAGCCGCTACACACGCAGCGGCATCAGGACGTATTCGGCGCCGGCGTCCTTCGCGTCGATGACACGGGCCGGAGAGGCGGCGTCGTTGAATTCGATGCGCGTCTCGTCGCTTTCGATCTGGCCCGCGACGTCGAGCAGATACTTGGCGTTGAAGCCGATCTCCATCGGTTCGGAATCATAATCCGCCTCGATGTCTTCTGCGCCGTGGCCGGATTCGGAATGCGTGACGGCGAGCATCAGCTTGCCGGGCGAGAGCGACAGCTTCACCGACCGCGAGCGTTCGGCGGAGACTGTCGCCACGCGATCGACGGCATCCTTGAAGAGCTTGGTCGGCACGACCATGATCCGGTTGTTGTCCTTCGGGATGACGCGCTGGTAGTCGGGGAAGGAGCCGTCGATCAGCTTGGACGTCAGCACGGCCTCGCCGATGCGGAAGACGATCTTGGAGTCCGAGGCTTCGATGGTCACGATCTCGGGTGCATCGTCGAGCAAGCGGCGCGCTTCCGCGACAGCCTTGCGCGGCACGATCACGCCCTTGAGGCCGGAGGAGCCTTTTGGCGCGTCGCCCTCGGCCAGCGCGAGACGGTGGCCGTCAGTGGCGACAGCGCGCAGCACATTGCCCTTCGCGCCCTTGGCGTGGTGCAGGTAGATGCCGTTCAGGTAATAGCGCGTCTCCTCCGTCGAGATCGCAAAGCGCGTCTTGTCGATCAGGCGGCGCAGTTCGGCGGCCGCGATCTCGAATTTCACCGGCGCTGCTTCCTTGGCCATGGTCTGGAAGTCGGCGGCCGGCAGGGTCGGCAACGCGAACTTGGAGCGGCCGGCGGAGATGGACAGGCGACCCTCCGACAGGTCGAGCGCGACTTCGGAGCCTTCGGGAAGCTTGCGCACCACATCAAAGAGCGTCTGCGCCGGCGCGGTGATGGCGCCCGCCTTCTTGACCTTGGCCTCGGCCGCATCCGTCGCCTCGATATCGAGGTCGGTGGCGGTAAGGCTCAGGCGGTCGCCTTCGGCCTGCATCAGGATGTTGGACAGGATCGGAATCGTGTTCCGCCGCTCGACCACGGCCTGGACGTGGGACAGCGCCCGCATCAGCGCATTGCGGTCGATGGTCAGTTTCATACGTCCAGTCCCTGTCAGGAGGCGGCCCGTGAGAAAAGCTCGTGGCGCGCCCGGCGGTTCGCCGAAAAGGTTCGGCCCGCCGGATGAGGGCGGGCCGGAAGATTAGCCAGATTGGAGCCTGCGGGAAGGCCCCGAGGAGGGCTTTCGCAAGCTATTCACACGGCGTCCCCTGCTTTCTGGCCCCGTTTTCTTCGCAGGCGGCCAGAACGCGCTCAGCGCGTGTTGCGCGGGTCGGCCATGATGCGCTGTTCGAGCTGGCGGATCTCGTCCGCCATGGACTCGTTGGAGGCCACCATCGCGGCGATCTTGCGATAGGCGAAGAGAACCGTCGTGTGATCACGATCCCCGAACATCCGGCCGATCTGGGGATAGGAGCACTTGGTCAGCTGGCGGCTGAGATACATCGCGTACTGGCGCGGGAGCGCGTACTGGCGCTTACGGCAGGGCGATTCCAGCTCGGCCTTGGTGACACCATAGGCCCGGGCGGTCACATCCTTGATGGTGTCGATGCGGGGGGCCTTGGACGGCGCCCCGCCCATCTGCAGCTGGATCGACTTTTCCACCGCTGCGCGGTCGAGCGGCTTTCCCGCCAGAACCGTGCCGCAATAGACGTTGCGAACGGCGCCGCAGAGCGCGCGGCCGGACGCTGGAAGACGATCAGCAAGGAGATCGATCCATTCCTCGGTCAGCTGGAATTCGCTATCGATGGCGGCGGCCGCGATCGACACGGCGTCGGCGCGGGCGCGCAGGATTTCGCGGCGGAGGTTGCGCTCGGGCAGTTCCATCTGGGCGATGACCCCGCCATGGATTTCGTCGCGCATCCGCTCGTCGAGCTGGTCGATCAGGGCCGGCGTCTGGTCGGCGGCGAGCACCACCACGCCGCCATTGGCGACGATGGCGCGCATGTGAGAGAAGAATTCCACCAGCGTGCCGGGCTTGGCGCAGATGAACTGGAAGTCGTCGAGCAGGACGACGCGGGCGCGGCGGAACATGGTGCGCAGGTCTGAGGTGTCCTTCCGCTTCACGCCGTCGATGAAGGCATGCAGGAAGTCCTCCGCGCTCATGTAGAGCACGCTGCCTTCGCCTTTCACGAGGCGAAGAGCAGCCTCGATGCCGCGCAGGAGGTGCGTCTTGCCGACGCCGTGCGGGCCGACGATGGTGACGACGTGCGCGGAGACGCTGGCGCCCATGGCGAGACGCCGCGCGAGACCGAAGGCGACGCGGTTCGAGTCGCCAACCATGAAGGTCTCGAGCGTCTGCGTGTCTTCGTCGGCGATCGCGGCGGCAGGAAAATCTTCATCGGCCGCGTCACTGAACGCTTCGTCGGCGGCTGTCTCGTTCGGACGGGCAAGCGCCATCACATCGTTGGAAATGCGCTCGCGCGCCTCGATGCGCACGCGGCGGCCATCGCGGTCAGCCTGGTCCCAGGCCTGCTGGATGAAATGGCCAAAGTCGGCCTCGACGCGCGTGCGCTCATGCTCGCTGGCTGCCGAGAGCAGCACTTCGCCATTCACTTCGGCGACAAGTTCGAGCTTCGCCAGCCAGGAATCGAACTTCACGTCGCCAAGACGGCGGCGCAACGCTGCGCGCACGTCAGCCCAGATTACCGGAATCTGGTCGCCGTCACGACCGGACCCTTCACGACCCGCAGACGCATTCGCGCCCGCATCGCTGGAATACGGCTCAATGCCGCGCGAAGCTCCGCCGGCGCCGCCTCCCGCCCCATTGGGAGAAAAACGCGTCGTGGTTTGCTTGTTGATCATGGCCCCTCATCTACCCTTTCAAGGCGATGCCTGCCTTTTCTGATCGGACACATAGTCTCTCCGACGGCTCCAGCCCCGGAGCCGCAGAACGATGTCCAAACGAAGGAAGGTTACTCGCTACGGAGGAGAGTTTTTCTCCCTTAGAGACCAGCCGTCAACCGACTCATCCGCCGCAGCTGACGAATTATTTTTCATGAATCTGTCGTGGTCAGTATTGCCACCAAGATTCACGTAAAAATTGAAGGCGCTCGGCATCTGCACGCACGGTTTCGCCCGGGAAATTCATCCGTCTACGGATGATTCACGACGCGCACAAAGCCGCAGCGCGTTGCAGCGTGGCGGCTTGCGAACTCAACTGTGTGGAGAGCCCCGATGCAACCCCGAAAATGAAAACTTCGGGATGGAGAGCCTTAGGCGCCGACGCCTTTGACGCGGGCGGCCAAACGCGAAACTTTGCGCGAGGCGGTGTTCTTGTGCAGCACACCCTTGGTGACGCCGCGCATGATTTCCGGCTCGGCGGCTTTCAGCGCCTTGACGGCGGCGGCCTTGTCGCCTGACGCAACGGCTTCCTCGACCTTACGGACGAAGGTGCGAAGGCGCGACCTGCGTGACTTGTTGACCTCGGTCCGCCGGGCGATCTTGCGCACCATTTTCTTGGCGGATTTCGTATTGGCCATCGGTCTTCCAAGCTCCGTTTACCCTGACCGCCGGACATGAACCGGGGGATTTGGGGAGCGGCCTATTATCAGCGTCGCCCGAGCCCGTCAATTCGGGGCGGGTGCGATTTGGCGGACCGGGCGAAACACCACTCCAATAAGCCGCTTTGGCGCTGCTGGACCCTTCTACTTTTGCTTGAACTGGGCCGGGCGCTTTTCAACGAAGGCGCTCATGCCCTCCTTCTGGTCATCAGTGGCGAACATGGCGTGGAAAAGCCGCCGCTCGAACGCAAGCCCCTGATGAAGCGTGGTTTCATAGGCGGCGTTGACCGCCTCCTTTGTCATCATGGCGATCGGCTGGGAGGCGGCGGCGATCTTTTTCGCAACTTTTCTGGCCTCTTCCATCAGCTGGTCAGCAGGCAGGACGCGGGAGACGAGGCCCGCTCGCTCGGCTTCCGCAGCGTCCATCATGCGGCCGGTAAGACACATCTCCATCGCCTTGGATTTTCCGACCAGTCGCGTGAGACGCTGCGTGCCGCCAATCCCCGGCATCACGCCGAGATTGATTTCGGGCTGGCCGAATTTCGCGGTCTCGGACGCCAGGATGAAGTCGCACAACATGGCGAGCTCGCACCCGCCGCCCAACGCAAACCCGTTCACAGCTGCGACAATCGGCTTGCGGAAGGACGACACCGCGCGCTCGAAGTCCGCGAACATGTCTGCCTTGTAGACGTCCATGTAGCTCTGCGGCGCCATTTCCTTGATGTCGGCGCCGGCGGCGAACGCCCTGCCCGCGCCCGTGATGATCACGCAGCTGATCGCGCCATCGCCATTCCACTTGCCGAGCTGGTCCGCGACTTCCGCGCACAGCTTGCGCGAAAGCGCATTCAGCGCATCGGGACGGTTGAGCGTGATGATCCCCACCGGACCATCGGTTTCGACCAGCAGCGTTTCGTAGGCCATGCGCGTCTCTCTTCTGTTGGACCTTACTAGCCGGGCGGCAGGCTGAGTTCCACCCGGGTCGCGCCCGCGAGCCTCAGCCGGTCGAACAAGTCGATCAACACATCGACATCGGCGGTTCCGAGATCCGCCTGTGCGACCGATGTTGCGCCTTCGATCACAGGGTCGGAGAGGAAGTGCGCGGCGTGCTGGAAGCCGTCTTCAGCGACGCCCTCGGGGGCGCAGATTGCTTCCTCGAACCAGCCGGCGAGCGCAGCCGCAACCGACAGCGGATCGCCGTCGATGGCGAGGCGCACGCCGTCCCACGGGAAAGGCGCGATCACGATCGAGAGCCCGCCGCCCTCGAACGCGATGGGCTGGAAATCCAGCATGCGACCCGACTGGAACATCGAGGGCCCGGCGCTCTCGCCGTCCTGCACAGCCAGGTCATAACGTGCGCCAAGATTGAGCGCGCCCTCGCGCGCGAGTTCGCCTGCATCGTTGAGCATGGGTGGCTCGATGATCAGGACATGGCCCTGCCCGCGCAGCTCGTCGAGCGCCTTCTTGAACAGGTCCACGTGATGCGAGCGGATGTCGCTCAAGAGATCGTAGAGGTCGCTCACGCCTGGCTCCGTCGCGATGATGGCGCGGAGCCTAGTCCGGCAGGCGCGTGGAGGCGAGCTTCACGACGAGTTCGAATTCGACCTGCACAAGCGCCGTGTTCGCAGGCTCGCGGATGCGGATGGTGAGCCGCTCGTCCTCGCGCTCGAACGCCATGCCGCCCGGATCCTGCGCGAGCTTCCAGCCGAGTGCGGGAAGCGTCTGCGCGTAGAAGGTCGCGATCCTTTCGCTGCCGATGTTGCCTTCGGCGGACGTCCGCACGACGCGGCCCTGGTCGCTTTCAAAGATCAGCGGTTCGGGCTTTTCGGTGAGGCCCTGCGGAAGCGGGACGTCGTCAATCGCGGTCAGGAATTGTGTGGCGTGCGCCACCGGCGCGCTGGCGCAGGCCGCGGCGGCGGCGATCACAATGGCGCTGGCGAAGTGTCTGAGCACGCGTCTCTCCGTTGGCGGAGTCTCGGCGGGTTCGCCTTAACAGGCAAACAATCGGCCTGAGCCGCAAGATTGTTCTTGAAATGTTCTTTTCCCGGCTTATCGGGATTATCCCCTTGACACAGGTAAGGAACATGAGTGATCAGCCCGTAGACAGGCCGGACTCTGAAATCGAAGTGACCCCGGCAATGCTTGATGCGGGGGTTCTGGCATTCGATCGATCCGCTCGTCCGATCGATGCGGTCGAGGAAATTTATAGAGCCATGAGGCGCAACGCTCCTGACTTCACTCCTTCCCCTCGACGACGCCCCTTATGAACTTAATCGAGTGCGCGCGGCCGTGTTCAATGGCCACGCTGATGGCCATGCATTCCATAACGAAGGCATGTTTGAAGTTTGACGGCAGCTGTCCAAATGCCTCAGTGACAATCGACTTCCATTCGTCGTGAAACAGCATCTCGCAGGCTTTCCGAAGGACCGTGTCGGGCTCCAGTGTCAAAGGCCTGAAGGCGTGCGCGCAGTTGTTCCTGATTTGACGAATGTGGTCGAGAACGGTCCACAAGCGCTTGTCGATAATCTCCAAGGCGAAAGCCATATCGATCTTCTGCCCAAACCCGCTGACCAGGCCGTTCTGCTCAAACAGGTCAATGTTCTTTCGCTGGGTAACACTCATCTGGCGTAGCTTTTTGAGCATTGCATCCGTTAGAGCCTCCTCCAGAAGAGAGGCGGCAACAATGATTGCTGCGCGATCGCTCTCATCAAACAGGTTTCCAATGACCTCTTTCTCGCCCACCTCGTTCGGACGAACCCTGCAATAGGCATTGAGCGCGTCTATTGATGGGCGGGCCAACTCGTCCTCCCAGTCATCGTCTTCCCCCATGACCTTGCTCCCGAAACAGGGCATAAGGATCACTAGGGAATACAGGAGTCGAGTCCGATGAAGGCTAGCGAACCGCTGACCTTATCTAACGCCCTGAAGCAAGACCGCCTGCCTGAGTTCATCAAGCAGGCGGAGTCAAGAATGAAGGAATTAGGCTGGTTGTATCCCGAGGCCAAAGAGGTTCAGGCAGCCATCGACACGGCGGCTAAAACGCCGCGACCAGCAGATCAAACATAGCGTTTTCCATCGCGCGGTGGTTTGACCGGAACGTGAATTCACCGAGGTAGCGGGCCATGTGTTTCTTGGACACATGGATATGGGTCGAGCGCACCGAATTCTTGAACAGGTTCCAGAAGCTCTCAACGGAGTTGGTCGAGACGACGACGCCAAGCGCCTGATCGGTGCGAGCGTATTCCTTCTTGGAGTGGTTCACGCGGCCGTGCGTGTAGCCTTCTTCGGTGAGTAAATTGTAGCTTTTGAATTCGTCGGTCGAGACGATTGAGCCGCGCTGGACACGGTTCAGAACGACTTCCTGAAGCGTGTCCATCTTGGCGTCGGGAACGACTTGGGTTTGGATCATGCCGTCACGCTGCTTGAGGCCGACCACAACCGTTTTCTTGGTCGAGTGCGGGCCTCGGCCATCGCCGCGGTGAACGCCGCCCACAAGCGTCTCATCGATCTCGACGTGACCACGGAGCATTTCAAAGCCGTCCGTCGCCGTCATGAGGTCACGGATTTGCTGGCCCATGCGGTAGGCGGTTTTGTAGGTGACGCCCAGTTGGCGCTTAAGCTCCATGCCGCTCACGCCATGGCGCGTCACGACGAACAGGTAGATCGCGTAGAACCAGAGCTGGAGCGGTGTGCGCGTGTCCTGCAGGACGGTTCCAGCGGTAGGGTAGAGGTTGTCGCCGCACTGGCTGCAAGCGTAGGCGCGGCGGTTGGCGAGCCGATGGAACGTCGCTTCCACGCCGCAAGCGCGGCAGGTGTGACGCGTGCCATAGCGAACGTTCATCACGTGCGTCAGGCAGGCTTCATCGTTTGGGAAGCGAGCGAAGAATTCTTTGACTGTGAGCTTGGCCATGTCCCGTCTCCTACCGCTAATAGATAGGGAAACGGCGTACCTGTGTCAAGGGGATAATCCCGCGGCTTATGGTCAATCGCGCTGGACTGGGGACGGGCCGATGATGATCAGCCGCATCACGACTTTCGCCTTCGAGGGCGTTGAGGCGCGGCCGATCGACGTGCAGGTGCAACTGTCGGGCGGCGCCAACGCCTTCAACATTGTCGGGCTGCCGGACAAGGCGGTGGGCGAAAGCCGTGAGCGGGTGCGCGCAGCGTTTTCCGCGCTCGGCCTGTCATTGCCGCCGGAGCGCACGCTGGTGAACCTCGCGCCCGCGGACCTGCCGAAGGAAGGCAGCCATTACGACCTCGCCATCGCGCTTGCGATCCTGGCCGCCATCGGCGCCATCCCGCGCGACAGTCTTGAGGGCGTCGCCGCCATCGGCGAACTCGCGCTCGATGGCGGGCTGGCGCAGACGGCCGGCGCCCTGCCCGCGGCCATGGCGGCCGAAAGTCTGGAGATGGCGCTGGTGTGCCCGGCATCGTGTGGGGCTGAGGCGGCGTGGTCGGGGGGCACGGTGCTGGCGGCGCCGAACCTCATCACCCTGGTCAACCATTTCAACGGCACGCGGCCGATCATGCCGGCGAAGTCGGAGCCGCTTGCGGAAGGCCCCGCGCCGCCGGACCTGCGCGATGTGAAGGGGCAGGAGGGCGCAAAGCGTGCGCTGGAGATCGCAGCGGCAGGCGGGCACAACCTGTTGATGATCGGGCCGCCCGGCTCGGGCAAGTCGATGCTGGCGCAGCGCCTGCCCGGTCTGTTGCCGCCGCTGTCGGCGCGCGAGCTACTTGAAGTCAGCCAGGTTCATTCCATTGCGGGCCTGCTCGAGCGTGGGCAGCTGTCGCGCACGCGGCCGTTCCGCGCGCCGCACCATTCGGCCTCGATGGCGGCGATGGTCGGCGGCGGCATCAAGGCGAAGCCCGGCGAAGTGTCGATGGCGCATCACGGAATCCTGTTCCTCGACGAGTTGCCGGAGTTCACCGGCATTATGGAGCAAACACACCACATCTAATGGCTTGCACCATCACTAATGGTGGTATATGTGGCGGGGATGACCCAGGAACGCCCCAATACGATCTCCGGCCTTCAAGCCAAACGCGCCGAGCTTGTGAAGCTCTATGATAACCTAGTCGCAGACGCCAAGAATGTCACTTGCGACATTGACCATATCGACGCGACCATCCGGCTATTCGATCCAGAAGCCGACATTCAGCGGCGGGTAAAGAACCGCTACGCCATAAAGCACCGCGCCCACTTCGGACACACTAAGCGTTTCCTTCTGGACATGCTGCGCCGTGCGCCTGAGCCCATGACGTCCAAACACTTGACCAAGGCGTGGATAGAGGAACGGGGAATGCAGCCCGACGAGGCCACGCGGGTCATACTGACCAAGCGGATTGGGGCCTGCATCAACGGTATGCGGCACAAGGGGCTGGTTGAAAGCGTCGGCCATTCAAAGTTGGCAGACGACGCGCGCGGGCCGCTGAAGCTCTGGCGGATTAAGCAAGACTAGATATTCTGCGGCTGGTGGAGGGGCCATGCCGCAGATCGTCGAGACTTGCAGTTGTGGGTGCACGAACACCATCAGCGACCAGCTCCGCGAGTATTACGGCACCGATGAATATCTGCGCTGCCAGCGCTGCGGCGAGACGCTGAGGCAGCGACGGGACGGCCTACCCTGGCTGTTCTTCCTGCTGGCCACGGCGGTAGCGGTGTGGGGTTGGATCTCGGTCGCTTAGTTCAACTTCTTCGTGGCGCTTTGGGACAGCCTTGGCGGCTGATAGTCGTCAGGGAACGGTAGCATCATGGTTTTTCCATACTGCGGGTACTCGTTGTCCAAGCGCTCCATGAAAACTTGCCAGCTTGGCGAGTACTTCATGAGCATGATTACCCCTTCTAGATGCCGCTTCAGTTCTGGGTGGCCGTAGTCCTCTGTGAGACCATAGTACAGAGGCGCTGTGAGCCGCCCTTTGTCGTTGCGGGGCACTAATCGATTCAGTTCTTCCAGCACTCCGGGGGCAAGCCGACGATAAACGATGTTGTTGGTCCAATGCCCGACTACGCCGGGGCGTCCGCAGTTTTCCTCGTACTCCCAACCGTTCAATCGAAAAATCTGCTTGTAGTACTCGGCTGGAAAAGTCCGCAGGTAAGGCCGCAGTTCCTTCGCAACCCAGCGCTCAAGAATTTTGGCTAGTGCATCGCGCTGTCGAAAATCCTGATAGCCGGTCGCCTCATCGACGAGTGCAATAATGCCGATCGTCGCAAAACCATGCTGAAGTTCAGCAGCGCGAATCGCCAAATGCGCCAGTCGTTTTCCCAGAACCCCTTGCTGCCCCGCCTCGATCAGCACGGCGCAAATGTCTGGAAGTATCGTTGCATCGTATCCATCGGCGGGGTTCCCCCCATGCGGTGGAGTAAAACGGACCGGCGAATTGGCGCGCGCGATCAAGCCTCTGATATTGATTCCTTTTTCGGCCAGCCGCTCCATCAATTCGGAGATTCGGCGCGCGCCGGTTTTGCCGCCACCTTCAGATAGACCGATTCCACTTTGCAGACCTCGCTGCGCAAGCACCCGCGTCCCATCGGCCAACACGTAACAAGGAATTTCAATCGAGCCGATACGGAGCGGGCGATCCGGGGCGCCGTACATTGCCAAGAGCGGCATGGCCTTTCCCGCGTTTGCCCATCGGGCAACAGCCCCTAAGCGCGCGATTTCTGATCGCTTTTGCCCTGAAAGACGGCGGGCTCGTTCTTGGCCACCGCGCGAAGAGTGATCGTCGCCCATTCGAATACCCCGATGCTTAGACACCAAGCATATCGATGCTTGCTGACAAAGCAACAGTTTTTGCTTGCGCCCAAGCATCGATCGCGCCAACCTGTCTGCAGCGGAGGTGAGAATGACGCGGATAAGGGTGGCCCTGTCGCAGGACAGCTCGCGCTGCGACGGGGCTAACGAAGAAGCCGCCACCCAGGCACGGGCAGCGGCTTCGATGCGGGCAGAACCTGAGACTCTAACCTGCGGCGGTGATTGTATCACCGCCGCTTTTAGTTGGGTATCACCACCACAAGCCCAAGATTCGTCGCCTCCGAGGCATGTTATTATCCCGGAGTGAGCGGGCCAATTCTTCAATTTCGTGGTACATCGCGGGCTGGCTGTACTTTTTCCGCAGAGCGAAGATCAGCGGCGCGACATCCCCCCAGTCGTTGATGATCTGTCCGCGCGCGTACCGCTTTACCATATGGAAATCGATCGATTTGAACTGCATCCCGATCGCGATAAGTTCCCAGTGGTTGAACACCAGCCTAATGGCCTGCATATTTGCTTCGATTTCGGGGTCTACCTTTTTGTTGCCCCGAAATGGCGCGTCGTCAGCCAAGCTGACCAACGCGGCAGCGTTACGAGTCAACTTAACAAACCTCTGACGCGCTTCGATCAGATCCTTGTCGGATTCCAGTTCTGAAAGCGTGTTCAAGGTAGTTTGGCGCCGGGTCAACGCTCGCTGAGTCAGTATTCCCCACAGCGCGATTACTGCAGCTGCCAAGCCAATCCAGAGTGCGACAATCGCTTCTGGACTGCTAGAAAGGTCCCATTCCCACGGCCACAAAGTAAAAAGGCCCCCAACTACTTGTTGAGGGCCTTTCTATGCTAGTTAATTCCCTAGGCAACTATTAGTTACCGCCCCAGCCCTCAGCGCGCCGAATGACAGTTCTAATGGCGATACGCGTGGACATGTTGCCCTCCTTGGCAGGTTAACGCGGTGTAAACACGTAGTGAATGGTTAGCGTTCCAACAAGAAGCAGTACACCCGTTTATCAGTAGGTACTTACCTTCACTTATGGTGGTGTGTAGCACCCTATAGTGGCGGGGAAGTAGTTAACGGGGGGTTTTTCTGTGGAAATAAAGGCGGTTTGTGGCAAGTGGCTCACGCCCGGCGCTGCCAGTACCCGCACCACGCTTTCGACTTCGGTGCCTGAGCCGCGGCATCCGCCAGCATCATGAACTGAGCGCCGTTGCTGTTGCGGCGGAAATCTTCGCGCCATGCCATTTCAGTCGCGTAGGCCGAGAGGTAAGCGCCGGCGATGTGATGATGGATCCCGCCTTCGGCGCGGCGCAGGCGGGAGAAGAACGACTCCGCAGCGTTCGTGCAGGCTCCGTTGAGGCTGTAGGCCTCTGAGTGGTTGATACGCTTTATGTTGAAGCGGGCGCTTATCGCGTCCCAGTGTGAAGCCTCGTCTGCGTGAACCGTAGCGTTCGGCATAATGTGTTGCGTGGCGAGCCTGACGCCGTCGCGTTCGGCTTTCACGACGAAAGCGCGGGTGCGGCCAGCGCGCTCGCGCATTGCGACGACAACCTGACGCTTGCCCGTTTGCGTCTCAGCAAGGCGGCGGTCCTTGCGATCGGCTTTCTTGTTGGTCGGCTTCACGTAGCCGCCAAAATAGGCGCCGTCGATTTCGACAACGCCGTCCAGCTTCGCGGCGTCTTGCGCAAGGCCGATGGCTTCGCGGCACTTGTGGAGCAGCACGAACGCCGATTTGTAATCGCAGCCCAGGTCGCGCGAGAGTTGGAGCGCGGAATAACCTTTGGCGCCGTTCACGAATATCGCGATGGCCGCGAGGATGTTGCGCACTTCCATTTTGCGCGATGCGAAGATCGTCCCCGAGGTCAACGAGAACTGCGAGCGGCACTCGTTCGCTTTGCACTTGAAGATCTTGCGCGTCTTGATTTCGGAAACTTCGCAGCAGCCGCACTTGGGGCAAACCGGATCGCCGCCGGTCGATGCCCAGCGGATCGCGCGGAAGGCAGCTCGGGCTTCGTCGTCCGACATGCGAAGGACGGTCGCCAGTTTCAGCGTCTTGGCGGCGGGGGAGAGGAGGAAGTGTTGCGACATACCGGCGTTTCCTGTGGTCTATACCATCGTATATGATGGTTGCCACCGCCAGTGTCAAGGGTATATACCACCATTATTGATGGTATTTGGAGCGCCCGCATGGCCGCCAAGAAGAAACAGCCTGAAACCGATTACTCCGAAGTCGCGAAAAACGTGCTCAAGGCCGAGCTGCGGCGCCGCGCGATAAGTTACGCCGACCTGGCCGCAATGCTCGGCAACGGCGAGAATGACAAGAACCTCAACAACAAAATAGCTCGCGGCGGGTTCTCGGCTGCGTTCCTGATGCAATGCCTCGATGTGATAGGGGCCAAGGCAATACAGATAGCGGACTAGTTCCAGTAAGTACGGCAGCTTTTCCCAATCCGCAGGGAAGCCCGTTTGTGAGACGTGATAGTGCGGGCTCTCTGGAAAAGTTGTGAAGTGTTGTTTGAGCCGGTCGGCCCATGTGCTTGTCGGGTTAAGCTTCAGAAGAAACCACCTTAGGGCAACAGCAGCGGCATAGAGGCGGTTTTGCGCATGGAGCGTGGCGGCAAGGTGATCGAGGTTTGCTAGCTCACGGATCTTCGGAGGGCTCGGGCTATCGACGAGGACTCGATTCCAAAGACGGTTGTGGTGTGCGCAGATGTTGCGCACGTGGTTGATGGTTCTCACCCAGGTGGTGAGCAAATCCCGCCGCGGCAAACCAAAGTATTTGGCTAAGACGTTCAGGTCAGCCGCCTTCATCCCAGACAGGAACATCGAAAGCGTACCGAAATCCCAAAGTTCGATCGCCATCCACATTGGCAGCGGAGTCGAGTAGGTGCGCCGAAAATGGAGAATGAACTCCTCCTTGGATTTATCGACGGTCTCGTCATGGCGGGCCAGCCATTCCGAGTGTTTGGTGCCGTTTCGGCCGGCGACAAAATCGTGATGCACTTCTATCTCACGCCTGTGCGCCAGCGGATCGCGGGCGCTGACGAGCAGCGCCATTTCTACTCGGAGCCCGACTTCGATGCGTTCAACCGCATCCAAAACCAAAAGACGAAGCTTCTTGTCGAACACATACAGATCGACCACCGCCGAGCAGTGGGAATCGTCTTTGAATTTGTCCAGAAAGGTTGGCGGCCCGGCCGCTCTTGGGAGCGCGATTTCGCGCATAGGGTGCCAGTAGCCGCTTAGTCGATAATATCCAATGCGATGCAAAGCCTCTGTGGCCTTTGCCTCATCGGTTATTGTCATGCCGCGTTCCTTCAGGAGCGCGACCTGACCTGCGACCGGCAAATGCGGCTTGCTGTAGGGCCCCACAACGCAACTGACCCCAGAAATTGAAACCCGACCCGTACAGCTGCTTTCGCAAGTGCAGAGGGGCCGGGCGTATTACGGGGCAATATGTACCGAGTCAGGTTGCCGTCAAGTTAAAAGAGCACCCGCTGCCATTAACCATACACCATTGCGAACGATGGTGAACATCATGGCCTGCAATGGCACTCGTTAACCATTTAGAGTCTGAAAGAACAAGTTTCAAGAGCGGAAGTATCGAGGGACATAAAGACATAAGCTTATCTTTATGTGATGGCCTTTACCACCACATCTAGTGGTGTGTTTGCTCCATAAAGCCGGAGTTCACGGCGCAAGTTCTGGATTCGCTGCGGCAACCACTGGAAAATGGCGAGGCAGTGATCAGCCGCGCGAACAGACATGTGCGTTACCCTTCGCGTTTCCAGCTCGTCGCGGCTGCCAATCCTTGCAAGTGCGGGGGAGGACCGGGCGCGTTCCAGTGCCGCAAGGGGCCGGCCTGCCAGGCCAACTATTTCGCGCGCATCTCCGGGCCTTTCCTCGATCGCATCGATCTTTTCGTCGATGTTGCGCAGGTGACGGCGACCGACCTCGCCTTACCCCCGCCTGTCGAGGGAACGGCGGAGGCGGCCACGCGTGTGAACGCAGCGCGCGACACCCAGCTCAAGCGCTACGGCGAGAGTGATGCGCGGCGGCGGGCGGTGAATGCCGATACGCCGGGCTCGGATATCGAGGCGCTGTGCCAGCTCGACGCGGGCGCAAAGGCGCTTGTGGCCAAGGCGGCAGAACAGATGTCGCTGTCGGCACGCGCCTATTATCGCGTGCTGAAAGTCGCGCGCACCATCGCCGATCTCGACCGTGCGGCCAGCGTTGCGCGCGTGCATGCGGCGGAGGCGCTGACCTACCGGTTCCGGCCCGCCCTCGCGGGGCGGGCGGGTGCAGGCGCGGCGGGAATTGTCGCCTGACGAGGGAGATGCGGCATTGCGCCAGACGATCGCGATCCTCGGCGGCAATGGCGTCTATGCGCGCCACCTGATTCCGCTGCTGATCGCAAGCGGTCATCCTGTGAGAGCGCTGGTGCGTCGCCCGGAGGCCGGCGAACTCGCCCGCGCCTGTGGGGCTGAAGTTCGAATTGCAGATATCTTCGACACGTCGTCGATGATCGAAGCGCTGCAAGGCTGCGCTGTGAGCGTCAATCTCGCGACGTCATTGCCGGGGCCGAGCGGTCGCGGCGATTTCGACGCGAATGACAGGGTGCGTGCGGAGGGCGCGGCAAGCTGGGTCGCGGCGTGTTCGGCGGCAGGCGTCGGCCGGGTCATCCAGCAGAGCATCGGCATGATCTGCGCCTCGGGCGACGACAGCTGGACCGACGAGACGCACCGTTTTTCCGCAACATCCGACACGGTAAGCGGCCGCGCCTTTCTGGCGGCGCACGCGATGGAGGCAACGATTGCCGCCTCAGCGATGGACTGGATCATTCTGCGCGGCGGGCTCTTCTACGGCCCGGGCACGGGCTTTGATGATGGCTGGATGGGGCGGGCTGCTACAGTAAAGCTGCGCATGCCCGGCGACGGACGTGATTTCGTATCGCTCTGCCACATTGCCGATATGGCGACCGCAACGCTCGCCGCCCTCGAGCGCTGGCCGTCGCGTGAGACATTGATCGTATGCGATGATGCGCCCGTGACCTGGGACGAGCTGTTCGGTCATGTCGCGGCGATTGCAGGAGGCCCGCCGCCACAGACGGGCGGCCCGCCTGGCTTTCCATCCTTCAGGCTGCGGAACGCGCGCGCGAAGCAGATGCTTGGCTGGCAGCCTTTCTACAAGAATTGCCGGCTGGGTCTTGCCCGCTAGGCCAGCTTCTTCTCGATAACGTCCCACATCGCTGCGACCACATCGACGCCGGAGAGCCGCTTCAGCGCGCGTGCGCCGGTGGGCGATGTCACATTGATCTCGGTCATCATGCCGCCGATCACATCGATGCCGACAAACAGCAGGCCGCGCCTCTGCAGCTCGGGCGCGATGCGGGCGCAGATTTCCCGCTCGCGGGCGGACAGCTCGGTGGCTTCCGCCGTCCCCCCGACGATGAGGTTGGAGCGGATGGCGCCGCTCGGCGGCTTGCGGTTTATCGCGCCGAGAGGCTTGCCGTCGATGATCATGATGCGCTTGTCGCCTTCGCTCACCGCGGGGAGGAAGGCTTGCGCGATGAAGGGCTCGGGAACCATCTTGTTGAACAGGTCCACCACGGCTTCGAGATTGCCGTCCTCTCGGCCGATCTTCAGCACGCCCGCGCCGCCATGCCCGTGCAGCGGTTTCAGCACGATGTCGCCGTGCACGGCGCGGAATTCCTGCACGCGCGCAATGTCGCGCGTGATCAGCGTCGGCGGCTGCAGGTCGGGATACATCAAGGTGAGAATTTTTTCCGGCGATGAACGAACGCCCGCAGGATCGTTCACCACCAGCGTCTCGTCGCTCACCAGTTCGAGCAGGTGGGCCGCCGTGATGTAGCCCATGTGAAAGGGCGGATCCTGCCGCATCAGGACGACATCGATGTCCTTGCGCAGGTCGAGCTTCTGCGCCCCGCCCATCTCGGCATGCGGCGTGCGGCCGGGGAAGACTTTAGCGGGCTTCGCCCACGCGCCGACGAAACCGGAATCATAGAAGAGATCGCCCACGCCATAGACGAAAACCTGATGGCCTCGGCCTTGCGCTTCCTCGATCATCATGAAGGACGTGTCGGTTGCCGGGTTGACGGCCTCCAGCGGGTCCATCTGGACGGCGATGCGCAGTGACATGGCGTGGCTCCGGCGTGGCGTTCCCTACCTAGGTTGCGCCACGCTTCGCTGCAATGCGCTGCGAGGTTGTATTCGTTCTCAGTTGTTCGAGACGGGCGGCAGCGGCACAGTCTGGAGCCCCACCGAATTGCCATCGCTTCCCGGCGGCGGGGCGGCGCCCGGCGCGTAGGGGTCGGTGTACTGGCCGCGCGTGGTGGGCGACTGGGTCGGCGGCACGATCGGCGCGGCCGAACCCGATGACGGGGCGATGTTGATCGGCTGGCCGGCGGAGGGATCGGCGACGGGCCTGCCCTGGCTGTCGCTCGGCGGCGCGGCGGCGACGCTGATGTCTGGCGGCGGGCCGGCGCGCTCGCGCATCTTCACGTAGGAGACGACTTTCTTGACGCCGTTGACGACGCTGGCGTGTTCGGCGGCGCGGCGAAGCTCGTCCTCGGTGCGTGCAAGGCCCAGCAGATAGACCGTGCCTCCGTGCGCCTGGATGTTGAAGTTCGTGCCCTTGATGTCGTTGTCGGCGATCAGGCGCATGCGGATCTGCTCGGTGATCCACGCATCGTTCAGGTCGCGGCCGAGATCCCAGTACCCGACATTCACCTCGTTCGCGATCTCGTCGACCGAACCCACCGTCCACGCGATGCGTTCGGCCTCGTTGCGGTCTTCCTGGCTCGCGACGCGGCCGGACAGCAGCACGAAGCGATCCACCACGGCGACGTCCACCTCCATGAAGCGGCCATTGAGCCCGGCGCTGAGCAGCCGCGTCTTCACTTCTGTGGCGGCGCTCGAATCGTCGAGCGCCTCGCCGAACGTGCGATCCGACAGGCATCCGCTGAGAAGCGGCGATGCAAGGAGAAGGCAGGCCAGTATGCGTGCAGTCATGATCCCGATAGCTCCGTCACGTTGCGCGAGGCGACTACCCGCCAGATGCGGCGATTTTCAGGCGCGGGCAAATATTCTGCAGCGCGCATGGCCAGAAAGTGAACCAAATCAGGCCGCTGAGCTAGGCCTGCGCCCGCCATGCATCACGCATGTGACGCGGCAGCTTTCCCGGCGCGAGCATCACGATATCGAAGCGCCAGAGATGCTGCTGCAATCCGTGACGCCGCGAGACCCACTGGTTCGCCGCCTGCTCCAGCCGCTTGCGCAGCTGCAGCGTCACCGATTCCAGCGCCATGCCCTTAGTGCGCCGCGCCTTCACCTCGACAAACACCAGCATGCGGCCCTTGCGCGCGACGAGGTCGATCTCGCAGGCGGGCATGCGGGCGCGGCGGTCGAGGATGCGGTAGCCCTTGAGCTGCAGCCACAGCGCCGCAGCGGTTTCGGCGCGGCGGCCGGCGGTCTCGCGCTTGCGGCGCGCCGCTGTGGGATCAGCCCGCGCCATCGGTCTCGTCCGTTTCCCGCAGCTCAAGAGCACGCGCGTAGACGTCGCGGCGTTTCATGCCTAAGCGCTCGGCAAGTTCGGCGGCGATCTCCTTCAGCGGCCGGTCTTCGCCCGCTGCGAGGATGGCCGCGTCGAGCGTCTCCGCATCTACGGGCGCGGCGCCCTCGCCCGGTCCGACCAGCACGACGATCTCACCGCGCGGCGGGCCCGCCTCGGCATAGTGCGCGGCGAGTTCCGCCAGCGTGCCGCGCCGGAGTTCCTCGAACAGCTTGGTCAGTTCCCGCGCGACGACGGCTTCGCGCGCGCCCAGCACCTCGGCCATGTCGGCGAGGCTGGCGACGAGGCGCGACGGACCCTCAAAGAAGACCAGCGTGCCGCCTGTGCCTTTCAGCGATGTCAGGAATGTCTTGCGCGCGCCGGACCTGGGCGGCGGGAAGCCTGCGAAAGTGAAGCGATCCGTCGGGAGGCCGGAGGAGGCCAGCGCCGCCATTGGCGCAGACGCGCCCGGTATCGCAATGATGCGGATGCCAAGCGCCGCCGCCTCGCGCACCAGCTTGTAGCCGGGATCGGACACCAGCGGCGTTCCCGCATCCGAGATCAGGGCGATGCGCGCGCCTGCTTTCAGGTCGTTAAGCAGAGCTGGCCGCGCCTGTGCGCCGTTGTGGTCGTGATATGGCCGCAATCTCGCGGAGACTCCGAAGGCATTGAGCAGCTTTGCGGCAACGCGCGTATCCTCGGCACAGACGGCGTCCACGGAGGCCAGCGTATCGAGGGCGCGCAGGGTGATGTCCCTGAGGTTGCCGATCGGAGTCGAAACAACGTACAGGCCGGGCGCAAGGCCGGGATCGATCCTGAACAGGCGCGGTGCAGATGCCTCGCCTTGTCGGGAATCATCCCCGGCTCTAGGTTCCACAGCCTGGGCCGGGTCTACCGCCGCATCCTCAGGAGGGGTCGCGCATGTCATCCAGAACTCGGGTCCGTTTCCTTGGCGCGGCGTCCGCCCTGATGCTGGCCGGAACGGCCGCGTGCGCCAGCGGCCCTGTGCGGCCGACCACGCCTCTCTCTACCAACGACCTGCGTCCTGATCCAACCCGCCCGATGCGGCCGCCATCGGCCGATCCTTCGCCGTCGGCGCCCGTGATGCCCACCTTCGCCGACAGCAGCAACGCCTATATGCCCCGGCACCTGCCCGGCGCCCAGCAGATGAATCTGAAGCGCATCGCCGTCCTGCTGCCCTTCTCCTCCACCAATGCGGAAGTGAAGAAGCAGAGCGAAGGCATCTACAACGCGATCCAGATGGCGCTTTTCCAGGTCGGCGCGGCCGATGTCGTGCTGTTGCGCCGCGACGCCACCAGCGCAGACGCCGCGGTTGTCGCCGGCATCGCCGACGATGTGATCCGCGATGGCGCCATCGCCGTGATTGGTCCGGTGTTCGCCCAGCAGGTCTCGCCGGTTGCGCGCGAAGCCGCCGAGGTTCGCGCGCCCGTGTTCGCTTTCTCGACCGACGTCGCGGCCATCGGACAGGGCGCCTATCTGGTCTCGCTGACGCCCTATGCCGAAGTGGAGCGCATCGTCGATTGGGCGGCCAAGGATGGCGTCACGCGCTTTGCGATGCTGGGCCCCAACAACCAGAACACCCGCGCCATCGAACAGGCGCTCAGGGATGCGGCGGCAAAACGCGGCGCGGCGGTCGTGGGCGTCGAATACTATACGCAGGGCAATTCCTCGCCGCAGGCCGAGGCGCGCCGCGTCGCCTCCATCATCGAGGCGGAGAACCGCGCCAACCCCAACAAGGTAGCCGTGCTGATCCCGGAAGCCGGCGTGCAGTTGCGCTCGGTCGGCGCGCTGCTGCGTGCGGTCACCAACGTCACGCCCAAGGAAGTGCGCTTCCTCGGCACCGGCCAGTGGAACGATGCGGATGTCTGGCGTGAGCCCGGCCTCTATGGCGGCTCCTTCCCGGCGCCCGATCCGGTATCCGTTGCCGATTTCGAGAAGCGCTATCAGGCTTTCTTCGGAGAGGCGCCACCGCGGCTGGCTGCGTTCGGCTATGACGCCGGCGCACTCGCGGCCACGCTGGCTTCAGCAAACCGTCTCGACGCGGCGATGATCCAGCGCACGGAGGGCTGGGGCGGCGTCAACGGCCTCTTCCGGTTCGGTCCCGATGGCAGTGTGGAGCGCGCGCTTGCCGTGATGCAGCTGCAGGACCGGGGCGGGGTGAAAACAGTGTCCCCGCCGCAGCAGACGTTTGGGTCGGGGAGCTAGAGCTTCGGAAGCTGAATTGCCGTGCACCGGCCCCTGGTGCCCTTCGTGTGAATCTTCGTGCCTTTGTGTTTGAATTTTTCAGGTGAAACACAAAGACACGAAGGTTTGCACAAAGGCACGAAGAGACTTTCTTCGACTTCGCGTGTTGCGCCCTTACGGCGAAATCTCCGCCGCGATCCGGTCCGCAAGCAATCGCCCCGCCTGCGTGAGCGCGATCCTGTCCTCGGAGGCGCTCACCAATCCCTCGCGCATGTATTCCGACACGCGCGTTGCATCCGGCATCTGGCCGAGCTCGTGCACGTCGCTGACGCGAAAGCCTTCGGCCACGCGCAGGCCCATGGCCACGCGCTCGCGTGCGTGGGCGAGATCGTCGAGCTTCTCGACCATCGCCCAGCCGAGGCCGTTCGATGTCACCTGCTGCATGTAATCGCCCGGCCTGTCGGCCGCTTCCGTCGCCCAGCGCTCCTCGCCGGTCGTGAAGCGCCCATGGGCGCCCGGCCCCACGCCGGCCCAGTCGCCCGAGGCCCAGTAGATGCGGTTGTGCGATGACTGATGCTGGGCGCCGCGGGCGTGGTTGGAAATCTCGTAGGCGTCGTAACCGGCCTCCCCCGTCATTGCCTGCGTGATCTCGTAGAGCTCGGCCGAGCGATCATCATCCAGCGGCGCCCAGTCCTTGCGTTTCACGGCGAAAGCGAAGGCCGCGCCGGGTTCGATCGTCAGTTCGTAGAGCGACAGATGATCCGCGCCCAGCGCCAGCGCGCGGGCCAGCTCCGCTTGCCAGGCTGTCGCGTCCTGTCCGGGCTGCGCATAGATCAGGTCGAGCGACACGGAGCGGAATGCTCCGCGCGCGAGATCCAATGCCGCCAGCGCATCGGCGGCAGAATGCGTGCGGCCGAGGAATTTCAGGCGCTCGTCGTCGAGCGACTGCAGCCCAAGCGACAGCCTGTTCACGCCCGCCGCGGAAAAATCCGCAAAGCGGGCTGCATCGTCCGGGTTTGCCTCGATGGTGATTTCGGCGCCGGGCTTCAGCCCCCAGAGATCGTCCACCTGCGCGATGACGCGCGCGACCTGCTCGCCTGTCATCAGCGACGGCGTGCCGCCGCCGAGGAAGATGGAATCGACGCGGCGCGCGCCCGTTCGCTCGCGCCAGCCGGCAAGGTCCGCGATGATGGCATCGAACAGCGGCGTGGTGTCGCGCGCCTTGGCGGCGTAGACGTTGAAGTCGCAATAGGGACAGATGCGCGCGCAATACGGCCAGTGGACGTAGACGCCGAAACCGCGATCCGGGTTGAACCCTCTCATGGCCGACACGCGTCGCGCGAAAGCCGTGTCGCAGTCAACCGCGCGTCAAGACGAGAGAAAGGCGCGGAGCTTGCCGAACGCGACCGCGCGGTGACTCATCGCGTGCTTCTTGTCGGGGTCCATCTCGCCGAACGTTTCGGTCTCGCCCTCCGGCACGAAGATCGGGTCGTAGCCAAAGCCGCGATCACCGCGCGGCGGGAAGACGAGCTGCCCGCGGACGACGCCTTCGAAACTCTCGACATGTCCGTCGGGCCAGGCGAGCGAGAGGACGCAGATGAAGCTTGCGCGCCGGTCGACCTCGCCGTCCTCGGTCGTCTCGGCCTTGAGACCGTCCTCGACCTTCTGCATGGCGACGCGGAAATCCTTGTCCGGTCCGGCCCAGCGCGCCGAATAGATTCCCGGCGCACCCGACAGCCCATCGCAGGCGAGGCCGGAGTCATCCGCCAGCGCCGGTTCGCCGGCAGCGACCGCGGCGGCGACCGCCTTGAGTTCGGCATTGCCCCGAAAGGTGTCGGCGGTTTCGTCCGGCTCGGGCAGACCGAGCGCGCCGGCAGACACCGGCGTAAAGCCGATATCGGCGAGCAGCACGCCCAACTCCTTGACCTTGCCCGGGTTATGCGTCGCTGCGATGATGCGGCCGGGAGGCAGATTTCGGGGGATGCTCATGGGGAACTGCGTCCTTTCAGCCCGCGTGGGTAGACGGACATATTGTTTTTCGATATGGTCCGAATCCATCTCGCCAGACAAGCTGCCGCCTGGCAAGTCGCGTTGAGGCTTGGGGAAGTTGTTTTGCCCGGCCGTGGCAGGTCGGATTGAAGGCCGCTATGCGCGCGGCGGGGTCGGATCGGAGCCCGGAAGCAATGTTGATGCGCGCGACCGGCCGCGGGTCGATCTCGTCATTCCTGAAGCTGGCGGTCGATGTCGCCTGGGTGGTCGCGTGCGCGCTGCTCGGCTTCATCTGGATCATTGCGGCGTTCTCGATCTACTACCTCGTCACGGGCGACCTGCTGTTTCCGCTGTTCGAGCGCGTCGTCGTCTCGACCCCGCGCGACCTGGTGGTCTGGAGCCTCAATGGCTCGATCCTCTGCATCGGCGCCATGATCGTGTGCGCCTATCTCCGCGGCGTGTTCGAGACGCTGGTGGCGCGCGATCCTTTCGTTCCGGAGAACGCCAAGCGGTTCGCCGCCATCGGCATCGTGCTGGCCATAATGGAGGGGGCCAGCATGTTCGTGACGACGCTGGCCAGCCTGCTGCTGGCGGGATTTGGCCTTGCCGGCGACAGCCCGCCGTTTGTTTTTCCGCGCGTGAACTGGCCCGTCTGGTTCGCCGTACTCACCCTGCTTGTGCTCGCCCAGGTTTTCCGTGAAGGCGCGGCGATGCGCGAAGAGCAGAAGATGACGATCTGAGCCCCCATTTTCAGGGACGATGGTTCGGACATTGCAGGTACCGGAAGTGACCCTTCCGGCATGGTTAAGGGCGAGGCGCGGCCCAGATTGCGTTGACAAGGTTCCGGCGGATGGTCCGCCGGCGTAGACACAGGACGACAGCGGCGCCGATGGCGATCCGGGTTACGCTCGACAGGGTCCTTCTGGACCGCCGCATGTCGCTCACCGAGCTGGGTGATCGCGTCGGCATCACGCTTGCGAACCTGTCGATCCTGAAGACCGGCAAGGCCAAGGCGATCCGCTTCTCGACGCTCGAAGCGCTTTGCCGTGAACTGAACTGCCAGCCGGGGGACATACTGGTGTGGGACCCGGATACGGCCGCGGAAGCAGAAGACGAGGATGGCGGCCGGGCGATCGCCGCGGAATAGTTTTCTTGCTGACCCACGCGTCACCTTGACGGCGTCACCTTGCATATTGATCTCCTAGAGCGACGTGCCTGAAATAGGAATCGAAAGGGGATTCCCGACGGTCGCGAAGTCTGATTCACCGAGTGTGGAGGTGGATCATGGGCAAGAGCTACTCCTCTGACCTCAGGAAGCGGGTCGTCAGGTTTGTCGATGCG
>JANOKS010000134.1:0-31597 GCA_031419455.1 Alphaproteobacteria bacterium | reverse complement strand
GAATCGGCCGATCCCGGACACAGGCGTCCCCCACTTTCAATCCTGAGGTAGAATGCCCTCATCCATCCCGCATGGAGGGCGGCCGTACACCGTTCAACGGCGCGGGGTGGATGCAGGCGAGCGTGAAGAGCCCGGTCGAACCATGCCAGTAGATCGGGAGTTCATGAGGAGCCGGGGGCGGTTGGCATCAACATCCCCGGCTGGTTGTCCCTCATGTCGCGGGGGACTATGGCGGAACACCATAGCCCGCACGCCGGCGGCTTCTGCCACGTGGGCCAGGACGGGTGAAAAACCCCGCTGCACGCCCGGGCCGCTGCATCGATGCCTGCCGGGGACGCGGGATCCGCGTTTCTTCTTCTCTACCGGTAGCGCCTCTCGAGGCGTAGCCAAATCACGCGGGGCATCCCGCGTCCCCGGGCCCTCCATTTTTTCGGAGACCCAGAACGACAGCATCACAGGCGGCCCACACCGGCCTGAATGCGAACACGCGCGTCCCTGCCAATGTCATTCCGGCCGAAGCCCGACCTGCCTCCCGAAGCCAAAGGCGTAGGGAGGAGGGCGCAGAGCCGGAACCCAGGAGCGACACGCACCGGCGCTCGCCGCCCCTGGGTTCCGGCTCGCGCTGACGCGCGTCCGGAATGACAGCGTTTGAGACAGGCGGGAAGGGCCGGGTGTTCCGTAACCCGAGAACCGCCGCCGAACATCAAACCGTCGATTGTTTCGGTTGCGGCGCTTGAAACCTGCCGCGGGCTAAGGCTCAACTCGAAACCGACGGAACAGGCGGCGACATGGACGGCCATACTCCCACAAGGACCGACGCCGCGCGCCTGCTGGAGCTGCAGCGCGCCGCCCACCGCAAGGACGGCACGCCCTCCGCGCGCGCGCGCATCGATCGGCTCTACCAGCTCGAGGACATGGTGCGGAAGCGCGCCGATTCGATCGCCGACGCCATCTCCGCGGACTTCGGCAACCGGTCGCGCTTCGAGACGGACCTGCTCGAAACCATGGTGCTCGTCTCGGCCATCCGCCACGCGCGCAAGAACGTGAAATGGTGGATGGAGCCGAGCTATCGCGAGGTGGGCATCAATTTCTGGCCCGGCTCGGCCTGGGTGCGGCCCGAACCGCTTGGCGTCGTCGGCATCGTCTCGCCGTGGAACTACCCGCTGCAGCTCGCCCTCTCGCCGCTGGTCGACGCCGTCGCGGGAGGCAATCGCGTAATCATCAAGCCGTCCGAACAAACGCCGAATTTCTGCGACCTCCTGCACCGCGCCATAGCTGAGACATTCGGGGAAGACGAGATCGCCGTCGTGCTTGGCGGCCCCGAAGTCGCCGCCGAATTCTCGCGGCTGCCGTTCGACCATCTCGTCTTCACGGGCTCGACCGGCATCGGCCGCCGCGTCGCTGCGGCTGCGGCGGAAAACCTCACGCCCACCACGCTCGAACTTGGCGGCAAGTCGCCCGCCATCGTCTGCCCGTCGGCGTCGATGAACAAGGCGGTGAAGGCGATCGCCTATGGCAAGTTCATCAATGCCGGCCAGACCTGCATCGCGCCCGACTATGTGCTCGTGCCGCGCGAGCGCACGATCGAGTTCGCCGAACTCGTCATCGGCGAGGCGCGCCGCGCCTATCCCGATCTCGGTCCCGACTATTCGAGCATGATCAACGAGCGCGCCTTCGACCGTCTCACCGCTGCGATCACCGAGGCGGAACTCGGTGGGGCGAAAGTGCTACGCCATCCCGCGCCATCAGACCGCGCGCGCCGCATCCTGCCGCCTGTCGTCGTCATCGATGCGCCGCAGGAATCGCTGCTCATGCGTGAGGAAATCTTCGGCCCCGTCCTGCCGGTGATCGGCTACGACTCGCTCAGCGACGCCCTCGACTGGGTGAACTCCCACCCGCATCCCCTCGCACTCTACCTCTTCGCCGAAGACACGCGCGAACAGTCTCGCGTGCTCGACCGCACGCAGTCCGGCGGCGTCACGGTGAACGGCACGCTGCTGCACATCGCGCAGGAGGGCCTGCCGTTTGGCGGAGTAGGGGCGAGCGGCTGGGGCGCCTATCACGGCAAGTCCGGCTTCGACCAGTTCACCCACCACCGCGCCGTGTTCAAGACGGGATTCTTCAACTCGGCCACGCTGCTCGCGCCGCCCTATGGCAAGCGCGCGAAGAGGCTGCTGAAATTCCTGATGCGGTAGCGCCGCCTACTGGTGATCCCTCAACCCCAGCACGCGCTTGGCCACCACGTTGAGATTCACCTCCGACGTGCCGCCTTCGATCGAATTGCCCTTGGCGCGCAGCATCGCGCGCGTGGACATGATCTCGGCGGGCTTGAATCCTTCGCCTTCCCACCCAAGTCCCTGATAGCCCATCGCCTCGACCTGAAGCTCGGTCTTGGTCTGGTTCATCTTCGCCGCAGCGTATTTGATGATCGACGTCGCCGGCCCCACGTCCGCCCCGGCTCTTGCCATTTCGGTGTTGCGCTGAATCGTCAACGCGAAGGCCTGCTCGTACATCATCGATCTGGTGATGCGGCTGCGCAGGTCGCCATCGGCGAGGATGCCGTCCTTCACGCCGACATACTTCTTTGCGACGTCCGCAAGCGTCGGCCCGGAATTCCGGTCGGAGCCAAAGCCGGTCGCGGAAATGTTCTGGCGCTCATACTGCAACAGGCGCTTGGCGATGTCCCAACCCTTGCCGGGCACGCCGACCATCTGTTCTTTCGGGACCTTCACATCGGTGAAGAACGTCTCGCAGAATGGCGAGGAGCCGGAGATCAGCAGGATCGGCCGCGTCTCGACGCCGGGGCTCGTCATGTCGAACAGCACGAACGAGATGCCCTCGTGCTTCGTCGTGAAGTTCGTCCGCACGAGGCAGAAAATCCAGTCGGCGTAGTTCGCGTAGGACGTCCAGATTTTCGAGCCGTTGATCAGCCAGTGGTCGCCCTTGTCCTCGCACTTCGTCTGCAGCGAGGCGAGGTCGGAGCCCGCGCCCGGCTCGGAATAGCCCTGGCACCAGCGCGTCCTGCCGGCGACGATGTCCGGAAGGAAGCGTCTCTTCTGTTCCTCGCTGGCGTACTCCAGCAACACCGGCCCCAGCATCCACACCCCGAACGAGGCAAGCGGCGCGCGCACATTGATCCGCTTGAGTTCCTGGTCGAGCACGATTGCTTCAGCGTTCGACAGTCCGCCGCCGCCATAGGCTTTCGGCCATGTCGGCGCGGTCCACCCCTTGGCGGCCATGCGATCAAGCCACATCTTGGAATCGGGATTCACGAAAACCTGGTTGCGGCCACCCCAGACGATTTCTTCTTCGACCGCCGGCGTCCGCATCGAGGCGGGGCAATTCGCCTCAAGCCAGGCGCGGGTTTCGGCGCGAAATGCCTCGGTGTCGGCCATGCTTGTCTCCCGTGACGTGGCCATCAGGGCTAAGCCTGCCCCGCCACACGGTCAAGCGCGCCGCCTTCAGGGCCCATAGCCGCGCAGCGTGTTGCCGCCGGTCTGATAGCCGAGCAGTCCCGCGACATGGATGATGGCAAAAATCGCTGCTGTCGCCGCCAGCACGGTGACCAGCGGCCACGAAACCCACTGCACCTTCAAACTGTCCTTGCGCGGCCGGCCGGATTTCCACCCGGCGAAAACCGTCAGCGCGCCGAACAGCACGATTGCAGCAAGGGTGATGGCCCAGTCCATGCGGAGAGGAATGCCGCGGTCACGAATTCCCGACAAGCGCCCAGCCGCATGTTGGCCCGGGACCAATCATCGCGCCTCGCGAAGGAACGGAAACTGAAGCTGGGCGTCGCTCTCATCGGGCTGGTCATGCGGCTCCAGCCGCGTCTCGGGCAGGACTGGCTGCGACGCAGTCACGCCGTGCTGGGTCTTGGACCAGTAATGCGGTTTGAAGTTCAGCTCGAACAGGGCCGCAATCGTGGCCCAGGATTGCAGGGGCCAGTAGAACGGCATGGTCGCGATAGTCCAGGGCGTGGCGTGTTTCGAGCGCGAAGCAAGCGCTGCGGCAACGGCGCTGAGATAGCCGAGGCCGAACATGATCCAGTGCCACGCCTCGACGTTCCTGAAGACGAAGACGCTGGCGGCGATCCAGAGATAGAGCGGGCCGTGAAGCAGAGCCGCGAGGATGCCGCCGCCAAGCGTCACATGCGTTGACATGTACCGCACAATTCCCATGTCCCGCATGGCGCGCAGCGGATGCCGGTTCAGGACAAGCCAGGTCTGCAGATGGCCCTTGATCCAGCGCGTGCGCTGATTGCGCCATTGTCTCCAGCGCATTGGCGCTTCTTCGAGCGTCGGGGGCGAGGTCATGCCAGCCGCATAGCCGAACCGCGCGAGCCGGAGCCCTATGTCGGCATCTTCAGTGACGTTCCACGCGTCCCAGCCGCCAACACGCTGCAGCATGGTGCTGCGGAAATAGTTGCTGGTCCCACCGAGCGGGATCGGCAGATTCAACTGGGCGAGGAGCGGTAGCCAGACGCGGAAGTGGATCGCGTATTCGAGCGCGAACTGGCGCGCGATCCAGCTGTCGCCGCCATTGTGGACCTGCAGCGGCGCTTGCACGACGGCGAGATTGGCGGCCCCCTTCTGGAAGGCTGCCATGGCTGCGCGCGCCTGGTCGGGTGAGGGCGCGTCCTCCGCATCGAAGATCACGACAAACTCTCCACGCGCAAACGCCAGCGCATAGTTTAGCGCCTTGGGCTTTGTTCGCGGCAGGCCCGGCGGAACCGGGATCACTTCAAAACACGCCGGCAGCGGTTGTGCCTCAACTGCGGCGATTGTCTCGGGATCGTCGGCCTCCACGAGGAGTTTCACGTCGAGGAGGCGGCGTGGATAGTCGAGACGCGAGATCGCTGCGATCAGTTGCGGCACGACTCTCGCTTCACGATAGAGGGGCACGAGCACGCTTAGCGTCGGGAGGTCGTCGTCGTTCGCGCGCGGTGTCGCCTGCGCTGGCTTTCGCATCATCGCGGCAAGCGCCGTCCAGAAGCGCATGGCGATGATGACGGCGAACACGGACGCGACCGCAATCGCCGCCGAGTTGATTGCGGTCTCCGGGGAAAGATAGAACCACGCGACGTAACCGATGGTCAGGCTGAAGCCGATGACCCGCTGCTTCGCATTCATGCCCCAACGTGCGCTGTATTCGGGTCGCTTCAGCGAGAGTTGCTCGCTCGCCGCCGCAAACGCCTGTGCCTCCGTCAGCCTGCGCCGGAAAAGGTCATCGCGCGATGACGGGTACGGAATCGCTGATCGCGGCCGCGATGCGGCTGCGTTCCAATCGCTGTCGAACAGGATAGCCCCCAACGTTTCAGAAATTCGGCTCAGATCGAATTAGACGTTGCATTCGCGACGAATCAAGTGTCGCGGGAAAATATTTGCTTGGGCTCGCGCATCCTTGGATTGAAAACGCGTCCTGCCCCGCGCCCGGTGACACGCGCCGAATGCGCGGCGGCGCTTGCCTCGATGGCCTATTTCCGCTCCACAGGCAGCGGAGGCTTCATGAACTTCTCATCCGACACCGCCGCACCGCCGCATCCCGCCATCCTCGATGCCATGATGGCCGCCGCGAAAGGCCCGGCGCCCAGCTATGGCGCCGATGCCTGGACTGCTGCCGCCCGCGCTGCGCTCCGCGATGTGTTCGAGACTGATCTCGATGTCTGGCTCGTCTCGTCAGGCACAGCGGCAAACGCCCTTGCGCTGGCGACGCTTTGTCCGCCGCACGGCGCGATCCTCTGCCACGCCGAAGCGCACATCGAGCGGGACGAGCGCGGCGCGCCCGAATTCTTCACCGGCGGCGGCAAGCTGTCCCTGATGGGCGGCGCACACGCCCGCATCGATCTTGCCGAGCTTCGCGCACGCCTCGCCGTCAATCGGCATGACTTCGTGCATGAAACGCCGGCCCACGTTCTGTCGCTGTCGAACCTCACCGAGAGCGGCGCGGCCTACCGCCCGTTCGAGATCGCCGAGCGCGCCGCGCTTGCGCGTGAGGCCGGTCTCGCTGTCCATCTCGATGGCGCCCGCCTTGCCAACGCGCTGGTGTCGACCGGAGGTACGCCGGCCGAGATGACATGGCGGTCCGGGGTCGATGTGCTGAGTTTCGGCGCCACCAAGAATGGTGGGCTCGGCTGCGAGGCGATCGTGCTGTTCGGCGCCGCGCGCCAGCGCATCGGCGACCTGATGGTTCGGGCCAAGCGGGCAGGACACATGCCACCGAAGATGCGGTTCCTCGGCGCGCAGATGGCGGCCTATCTCAAGGACGATCTATGGCTGCAGCTCGCGCGCCGCGCCAACGCTTCGGCAACTCATCTTGCTCAAGCCTTAACGTCGGCGGGCGCGGAGCTCGCTCATCCAACAGACGGCAACGAGGTGTTTGCATTCCTGCCGCCCGGTCTCGACGCACGCCTTAAGACGGCGGGCGTTTCCTTTTACCCATGGATCGACGGCTCGCACCGCTTCGTCTGTTCGTGGGCGACAGAACAGTCAGAAATAGAAGCGTTTTCAGTGCTTCTGTCTGGACCTAATGCCGGCAACTGAACTTCCGGGTTCCATTTCACGACTTATCGACCTTGTTTTGTCATCCTGCCTGAGCACCGGTCTACCTGGCCGGCATGGGGGTAGGGTGAGGCATGCGCCTGGCCGATCTGAAGACGACGTTTCTCGGCGAGGTTGATGTTCCCGCCGGGCATCGCGACGCGGTGAATGCCGCTCGCCGCAAGGCCTTTCATTCGCTGGCCCCGCTGGCTGCGATCCACTCGCTGCTCAACGCGGTGGTGCTGACGTTTGCGTTCTGGGGCCATGCCGGCATGCCGCTGGTCTTCGTGTGGTGCTATACCAGCGCCGTCCTGATCTTCATCCGCTTGCGCGAGGCGCGCCGGCCCGCCGGCCAGCTCGATGCAGGGATCGAGGATGGCCGCATCGTGCGCTATACGCTCCTGTCCGGCGTGCTCTGGGGCGGGATGATCGCCGTGCTGATCGCTTCCAGCACCGAGGAGCACGCGCTCCTGCTTGGCGTCTTCACTGCCACCATCCTTTGCGTCGGCGCACTCCTCCATTCCAGCTTCCCGGTCGCCTCGCTCGGCCACTCGCTGACGATCGCCGCTGGCGCGGGCGTTGGCATGACGCTTGGCAACCATCACTGGTCGTTCAATGCGGCGCTCCTGCTGGCCGCAGGCGTCATGACACTGCAACGCTTCGCGGCCGCCAACCATGCGTCCGACATTCGCCGGCAACTGGCCACCGCCGCCATGCAGGAGGCGAAAGACACGGCTGCCCTGCTGCTCCACGACTTTGAAGCGCATTCGGCGGACTGGTTGTGGAGGATCGACGGCCACGGCCGGCTCGGCAAGGTCACCCAGCGGTTTGTCGATGCGACCGGCCTTTCCCATCACGAACTTGAAGGCGGCAGCTTGCTCGCGTTGTTCGCGCCGGAATCCGTACATCAGCTGCAGGAGTTCCTGAAGCACAACAAGCCGTTCCACGACGAAGTCCTGCGCGTGACGATAGGCTCGCGCGAGGCGTGGTGGTCGATGAGCGGACAACCCACGGCCGATGGCGGCTGGCGCGGCGTCTGCTCAGACATCACCCGGTCGCGCGACGCCGAAGCGCGCATCGCCTACGTGACCGAGTATGACAGCCTCACGGATCTGCCGAACCGCGCCATGCTCGTGCGCCAGCTGGAGATCGCGGAGGAAGCAGGGAGGGGAAGCGACGAAGGCTTTGCGCTGTTCGTGATCGATCTCGACAACTTCAAGGCGCTGAACGACACCCAGGGTCACCCGGTCGGCGACGCCTACCTCAAGGTCGTGGCGGAGCGGCTTCATGACTGCGTCGGCCATTCGGCCTTCCTGGCGCGCCTCGGCGGCGACGAGTTTGCGGTGCTCCGGCGTGACATCCTGGCCGATGAGGCCGGCGAACTGGCCGAGCTGATCGTCGATGCGCTACTGGCCCCGGTCACGCTCAACGGCAAGGAGATCCTCGCCGGCGGCAGTGTCGGCGTCGCGCTCGCGCCGGAGAACGGAACTGATCCGGCCATCCTGATGAAGAATGCCGAACTCGCGCTCTATCGCGCCAAGGCGCAAGGCCGCGGTTGCGCGCGTTTCTTCGAGCCCGGCATGGAAGAGAACGCCCGCGTCCGCGCCGATCTGGAGACGGATCTCCGCACTGCGCTCGCCAGCGAAGCGATGGAGGTCTACTTCCAGCCGCTGGTCAACACGCGCACGCGCAAGGTTTCAGGTTACGAAACGCTGCTGCGCTGGAACCGGCCTGGCCATGGCCTGGTCTCGCCGGCCATGTTCATCTCCTGCGCCGAGGAAACCGGGATCATCGTGCCGCTCGGCGAATGGGTGATCCGCAAGGCGATCGAGGAAGCCTCGCAATGGCGCGACGACGTGATCGTCGCGGTCAATCTGTCAGCCGCGCAGATGCACAACCCGTCACTGGTCGCCACCGTCGTCGGCGCGCTTGCCGCCTCGCAGCTCGACCCCAGCCGGCTCGAGATCGAGATCGTCGAGAGCGTCCTGATGGGCGAAACCGACCACAATATCCGCACGCTTCATGCGCTGCGCGAACTGGGCGTGAAGATTGCGCTCGATGACTTCGGCACCGGCTACTCTTCGCTGAGCTATCTGCGGGCCTTCCCGTTCGACAAGATCAAGATCGACCAGCGCTTCGTGCGCGACGTCGACACCTCGGTCGAGAACCAGGCCATCGTGCGAGCCGTCATCTCGCTGGCGCGCGATCTTGGCATGCGCGTTACGGCGGAGGGCGTCGAGAACGAACAGCAGGCGACCATCCTTGCCGGCCTGGGGTGCACGGAAGTGCAGGGCTTCCTCTACAGCCGGCCGATCCCGTCTTCCGAAATTGAAAAATCGGACGCTGGCGTTCGCTCCGCGTCTAACGTTCTGCAGCTTCGCCGCAAGGCCTGAACGCCAGACACATGAGCCCGACATGAGAAAGACGCGCTTCGAGGAAGCGCGCCTTTCCATCACTCTACACGTACTCTACGCGGCCGACGAACTACGCGAGTCGGCCAAGGCCAGTTAGGCATGCGCCGGTGGGCTAGGCGAGCGCGCGAAGCAGTGCGAACTGCTGCTGACTTGCCGGCCGGCTACGCTACGCGAACGCTACGCTGGTACGGGACAAACGAAACGGGCGCGGAGCCGGGTTACCAACTCAACGCGCCCTTCATCGTATCAGAAGCCGATCCGCGGTATCCGGAAACCCGGACCCGCGGCCAGCGAAGAAAGTCTTAGGCGACTTTCTTGGCGGCGGACTTCACGGCAGCCTTGGTCTGGGCGGCAGCTTCCTCGACCGTTTTCGGGGTCAGGGCGACAACCGTGTCGAGCAGGTCCGTCTGGGCTTTCTTGGCCACTTCAGCGTAGGCGAACAGGCGGGCAGGGATGTCCTGCATGGCGGCCTGGGCGACTTCGCCGGCTTTCTTGGCATAGGCGGTCGGCTCGGCTTCCGGGGACATCAGGTTCGTCGCGTCTTTCGCGGCGTCCTGCATCCAGGCGGTCGTCAGCTCGACGTTCTTGTTCAGCGCTTCGATGGCGACAGCGCGGTACTTGGCCGACATTTCGGTGAAGGCCTTCATCGGGCCGGCATTGGCGAAATCGGGCATGAATTTCGTGAATTGTTCCATGTTCTTGTTGAAGTCGAACATGTCGGTCATCGGGTTCATGGGTGGTCTCCAGAAGGTTATCCGTCGTTGAACATCATCTAATGCCGCGCCGCGGCAAAAGCAATCGACTTTTTGCCGCACCTGCGAATAAAATGCCGCGAGTGCGAAGACGGATTTAGGATTACGTTAGGGAATTAACCCCCCGCCGGGTCGCCAGAGCGGCAAATCCAAGAACCCAGCCAACAACAAAACTCAGGCCATAACCGGCAAGCGGGACAGGGTAGGCGCCGAAAAGCGCGGCCAGTGAGGTCGCTGCGAAATATCCAGATAAGGCGAGGGCCTTCCAGCGCAAGTCGGCAGACCGCACGAGCAGCAAGGGGCTGAGGACACTCACGCCCAGGGCAGCCGCCATCGCGATCCCGAGCACCTGCGACTGGTCGAACGCTAGCTGCAGGATGCCCTCGACATGCGGCACGGGCAGCAGAGGGTCCGGTTGCGCCACGCAATAAGCAACAAGGGCCCCGCCGATGGCGAGGGCGGCGAGCGCACCCTTCCAGCCGAAGGCTGATGCGAACAGGACCACGCTGGCGATGACGATGCCAGCCAGCTGGGAGATGTCCGGCTGCCGAGCGACCACCGCGCCCACAATGACGAAACAGAGCGCGGCGATCCACGCGCGTGAGGCGGTGAATGCGGCAATCGCGAGCGGGAGGACAAGGGCTGCAGGGTTCAGCTGAACCGGGCCGGCGTCCACCCAGCGGAACACGCCCTGCTGTTCCGGCCCGAAAATGCTGGCGCAGACGACGAGCGCCGCGACAACGATTGTCGCGATCCCGAACCAGCCGCGCGAGGCGATGAACGTGCCGATCGCCGCGGCCGCGATCCACGCGACCGGATTGCGGACCCAGATATCCGGCGGAATGTCCGCCTGCGCCATCACCGCAGCGCCAAGGATGATCGCAAGCAGTGAGCCTGCACCAAATGCCCAGATCGCGGGGCGATGCGAACCGTCCTGATGCATGGGTGACGAAACTACTCTCGCACGTAACGGCCAGGCGCGGGCTCGAGTCTCGCGACGCTGTCCGGGAACGACTCCTCAGCCGAGACCTTCTTGCCCGAGCGCTTGCCGAGCCATGCCGCCCAATCCGGCCACCACGAGCCGTCATTGGCTTCAGTACCCGCACGCCACGCGTCAAGGTCCACGCCTGGATCTGCGTCGCTGACCCAGTAGCCGTACTTGTTCTTGTCGGGGTGGTTCACGATGCCGGCGATGTGGCCCGACTGCGCCAGCACGAAACGCCCGCCGCCCTTCAGCCGCGAGAGTCCCTTGAACGAGGCGGTCCACGGCGCGATGTGGTCCTTCTCGCAGGCGACGACGTAGTGCGGGATCTTGATGTCATCGAGACCGAGCTTCACGCCGTCGATGTCGTATTCGCCGCGGGCAAAAACATTGTCGCGGTAGAGGTACGTCAGATACTCCTGCGCCATGCGTTCTGGCAGGCGTGTCGAATCCTCGTTCCAGAACAGCAGGTCGAATTTCGGACGCGCTTCGCCCAGCAGGTAGGCCTTCACGGCGGGGCCATAGACGAGATCGTTCGGACGCAGGTAGCTGAACGTGCGCGCCATGATGCGCTGGTCGAGATAGCCCTTGCGTTGCGCCTCGACCGTGATGCCGGCGATAAAGCCGTCGTCGATGAAGGATTTCAGCGGGCCGGGATCCTCGAAGTCGGTGAGGGCGGTAAAGAACGTGCACGACTTGGCGGGATTTTCCTGCTTCGTCTTCGTCAGCCAGGCCTGCGTCAGCGCGAGCGTCGTACCGCCGATACAGTAACCGACGACGTTGACCCCGTCCTTGCCGTGCAGCTCGTCCGCCTTCTGCATCGCGGGGATGACTCCTTCGCGGACATAGGTATCCATGCCCGCCGTGCGAAGCTCTTCGCGCGGATTTTTCCAGCTGATGATGTAGACTGCGAAACCCTGCTCCGTGAGCCACTTCACCAGCGACGATTTCGGCTGCAGATCGAGAATATAGTATTTGTTGATCCATGGCGGGACCAGCAGGAGCGGGCGGGCGTAGACTTTTTCCGTCGTGGGCTCGTACCGGATCAGCTGGAACAGCGGCGTCTCGTGGATCACGTGGCCTTTGGTGTTGGCCAGCGTCTCGCCGACCTTGAACGCCTCGGGATCGGAGAGGGTGACGAGCAGGTCGCCGCCGTTGCGTTCCAGATCCTTGACGAGATTTTCCAGACCCTCGACCAGCGAGCGCCCATTGGTCTCGACGGCCTTCTTGATCGCCACCGGGTTGGAAGCGAGGAAGTTCGCCGGCGAGAACATGTCCACCAGCTGGTGCGTGAAGAAATGGATCTGCTCGGAATGTTTGTCGTCCTCGCCCTCTGACGCCGAGTCGGCGAGGGTTTCGAGGTAGGCCGACATGATCTGGTACTGGCGCTTCAGGTAGTAGAAAAACGGATGCTTGCTCCATTCGTCGTCTGCGAAGCGCGCATCAGGGGCCTCGGCCTCAGCCTTGGGCATGCGTTGTGCGCCTGACAGCATCGCCTGCGTAAGTTCGGCATAGAGCGCCGTCGTGTTCTGCCAGAACTGCAGCTGCGAGCTGAACGTCTTCATCGGATTCGACATCCAGCTCTGCATCTGCCCCGCAGCTGCGCGGAGAAGGAGCGGCTGGCCCGGACCTTCAACGCCGGGATTGCGAACCTCGCGGCGGGAAACAGCGAGGAAGAGTCGCTGCAGCAGGAAGTTGATGCGCTGGAAGTTCTGGCCCAGCTCGAACGCGCCGAGAGAGCTCGTCTGGTCGTTCATGATGTGCCCGAAATCGTTTCCTGTTCGATTAGTAACACCACGCGGGAAGCGGTCAAACGCCATATGTTGAAATGGTTTTCGCTCGCTCGGCGAAACCGCGAGCGCAAGTGTCCGCGGCGCCGCGGCATGTTTCGCCGCCCTGCGGCAATTGCGGGCTTCGTGATTGGAAAGGACCCGTGTACACGGGGTTTGGGGATTGCTGCACCTGCTCACTTTTGGTCCGCCGACACCGGAGATTCCTTCGCCCATGCAGCTTGGTTCACTCGCACGCTGGATGAAGCGCGACGCGCCTGTTTGGGAAGGGGAACTTTTCACGACCTCCCTCGCCGGCGCCGGACGCGATGTTATTTTCATTCACGGTCTCGCCGCTTCGCCTGAATGCTGGGAGGAAGCTGCGCCGTCGCTGCCTGGCATCCGCGTCCATGCGATCCATATGCGTGGCTTTGCCGGACTGGCGCCGAGCGCGTTCCACAGCCCTATGAATTTTCTGAAGCCCGTGGCCGACGCCCTGGCTGGCTACATCCGGACGCTGCGCGTTGGGTCCGTGCCGGTCGTGGGACATTCGATGGGCGGGCTGGTCTCCCTGATGCTGGCCCGCGATCATGCCGATGTGGTCGACCGGATGATGGTGGTCGATGTGCCGGCGTTCTTCTCCATGTTGATCACGCCCTTTGCCACGGCGACGTCGATGGCGCCGTTGGCCCAGCATTCGCGGCGCAGCTATTTCGAGAAATCCAAGGCGCAGCATCAGGACGACATCCGGCGCGCAAGCGAGAAGCTGGTGACGGATCCGGACATGCTGGAACGGGTGGTTCGCTGGGGTTTGACATCCGATCGTCGAACCACGGCTGACGTGATGGCCGAGGTGATGGTGACGGACCTGCGTGGCGACCTGCAGCGGATCCAGGCGCCGGTGGATGTGATCTATGCGTGGGACAAGGTGAGCCCGGCGTCGAAAATGGGGCTCGACCAGGTGTATGCGTCGTCCTATGCGGGCCTGACGCAAGGAAGACGGCAGCGCATCGACGATGCGCGACATTATGTGATGCTGGACCAGCCGGCGGCGTTCTATGATGCTGTGAATGCCTGGCTGGCGCGATAGGGACTGGACATGGCACGTCGAGACCAGGACTTGAGCGAAGGTGAAACTGTCGAGCTGCGGCGCTATCCGAGCCGCAAGCTCTACAACAAGAATGCGTCGAGCTATGTGCGCTTGCCGGAAGTCGCCGAAATGGTGCGCAAGGGCGCCAACATCCGCGTCGAGGACACCGAAACCGGCGAAGATGTTACGCGCCAGGTTCTGTTGCAGATCATCATGGAGCAGGAAGGCCAGGCCTCCGGCGCGGTTCTTTCGGCTGACCTGATGATGGACATGATCCGCCTGCACCAGTCGAAGACGTCCGAGATCATGACGGGACTGTTCGAGCAGTCGGTCGCCTTCATTCGCGCCCAGCAGGAGCAGCTGGCGAGCCAGATGACGGGGGCGATGTCCGGAACGATGCCCCAGCCTTGGAATGTCTTCGATCCCGCCGCGATGCAGGCGATGCAGGGCGAATTCCAGAAGCGCCTCGCCGGCTTCTGGGGCGGCGCCGTGCCGACGATGCCGGGCATGACGACTCCTGCGCCGAAGAAGGCGGAGTCTTCTGCCGCCAGCGATGCGGACGAGCTGAAGATGTTGCGCGCGCGGCTCGAGGAACTCGAGCGCAGGACTGCGAAGACGTAGGAATTGCTGCGCGGCTTGCAAGCCCGCCTTCGCCCTTCAATTCACTTGCTCACCCGATAATCGCGTGTCGCCTGCTTCAGCAGGACGTCCAGCTTCATGGGCGGTTGCTTCCACTTCTTTTCGGCGAAGATCGGCGACTGGTCGTCGTAATGCGGCGAGGACGCATCGAGCGTTGCTGAGCCGTACTGGTGGATGGTGTCGATCGTGTACGTGCCGTCCGGCGCCCAGTCGGCCATCGCGACGTAGACGTCGCCGGCGCGGCCGTTGCGGAATTTCTGCGTGGCGAGATCGCCTGCAGCGTACATCGCGCGCAGCGTGTCCGGCCCGCCATCGGTGGGCCATGACTTGGTCCCGCGCAGGACGCGGCTGACCTCGCTCCATTTCGGATCGATCCGGCCGGTGGCGGCTTTCAGTTGTTCAGCTGTGGTCTTGAGCGCGGCGAGCGCTGTCTCGCGTTTGTAGGCGCCGTGGATCTGGCTGCCCATTGCGGCCTGGCCCGTGAAGATGGGGAGCGCCGCGTTGCGGTTCTCCATGTCGGCCGAGCCGTTCCACGCGGCGACGACAGCGAGCGCGGCCTTGAGGTCGGCGTCTTCGCCCGGATCGACGGTGCGGAAGTCCGCCTGCATTTTCATGACGTTGCTGCCGGGGGAGTATTTGTTGTCCATCTTGTAGGCGAAGAATTCCTCGCGGGTGATCGACGTGTCGTTGCCGTAGAGCTCCTGCGCGCGCAGGCCGCGATTGGTGACCAGCTTGTCGAGCGCGAAGTCCTTGGGATAGTTCTCGGCCTTCGGATTGTCGTCCGGGCCTGACACCAGCAGCGGCGAGTGGTTGGCGTTGACGATGTAGCCCGACTTCGGGCGGATGACGGAGGGCAGCGCTTCGACCGGCTCCCAGCCCTTCCATAGCGTTTCGGAAATGTCGCCCGGGAGAATTTTCGCACGATCCCAGCCGGCGACGCGCTTCGGCATGTGGGCGTTCCAGAAATAGGCGATGCCGCCTTTCGAATCCGCGACGATGTAGTTCACTGAAGGAATGTCGTTGTACTTCACCTGGGCTGCGCGCCAGTCGTCGATCGTCTTCGCCATGTTGATCGCGAGATACTGGTCGAGGTGCGCGAAGTCGCCCTTGCCGACGAAGGAGACGGCATAGACGCCCTTGTCCATCACATAGACCGCGCCGTGCTCTGACGTGTAGCCCGTGCGCTCCACGGGAACGAGCGCGCCATTGCGCAGGACGTTGTATTTGATCTGTGTACGGTCGAGATTCTTCCACTGGCCGTCCATGCGGTACTTGGTCGGGTTCTTCTCGTCGTCGACGACGAGTTTGAACGTGTCGTACAAGTCCGGCTTGTTGACGGTGGCGGCCCAGCCGATGTTGGGGCCGACGGCGGTGAGCAGGATCGGCGTGCCCGGGAAGAGACCGCCGACGAGATCGATGCCTTCCTCGGATTTCAGCCGCGCCTCGTAGAAGGCGACGCGGCCTTCATAGGGCTGGTGCGAGTTGGCGGCGAGGCGCGTGTGGCCATCCGCAGAGCGGGAAGACGCCACGGCGAGGCCGTTGGAGCCCAATTCGATATCGTCGGTGATGCCGAGGAAGGCTTCGCGCGTGGACTTGGTCGACATCTCCATGTTGGCGCGCCCGGAGAGCAGGGCATCGACCTCGCCTTCGAGGCCATAGAAGGACAGGGGGCGGTTGACGAAACCGGAGACGATGTCGCGGCCGGTGACAGGCATGGTGCGGGCGCAACCGGTCGCCGGGTTTTTCTCGCACCAGAGATTGAGGCCGGCGGCGTAGCCTTCGGCGACGGCCTTGGCCTGGGCGGACGTTTTCGCGTCATAGTCGCGGTTGACGATGGCGGTCATGCCGAGGGCGAGGATGAAATCGTCGGACTTCGCGCCGCTGTCGCCGACGATCTCGGCCAGCGTGCCGCGGCTCGCGCGGACAACTTCCTCGATGTTCTTCCAGTCGTCTTCGGAATGGGCGTAGGCGAGACCGAAGGCGACGTCGGCATTGCGCTTGCCATAGATGTGCGGGACGCCGAACGAGTCGCGGATGATGCGGGCGTCGTAACCTGCGTTGTTTGCGCCGGCGGTTTCTGAAGCCGTCATGCAGCTGGCCAGCGCGAGGACGGATGCGGCGAGCGCGAGGTTCCGAAGCTTCATGGCGTTTTCCCTGTTTTGCGGCAGCGTAGTGGCGCGAGGGTCGCGAAGCTAGTCACCTGTCTGAGATACAGAGCGGTTGCTCGAGTCTGCGACAGGCGCGCGGCAGCATTCCCGCAGGTGACTGCGGGTTACTGCGAAACGCTTGCTGCGTCGCATCTATCCGGGTTCGCTGCGCTCGTTCCATGCTGCGAGTGCGTCTTCGATGATCGGCATGACGAGCTCCATGCCGGTGCGGATGAAACGCTGGCCGCGGGTGCGGGCCTTGTCGGAGTCCCAGTCGCGGACAACGAAGAGGCGCGGTTCGTTGGCCTTTGTATTGTGTGCGGCGATGCGGGCGAGCTTCATCGCGAGGCGGTGAGCGCGCTTGTCAGGATCGGCGAGCGCGCGTCGCACGGCTTCGAGCCGGCGCGCGAGCGGGAAGGATGGCAGGACGCGGGGCTGTTCGTGCGGCGTGCGGTGGAGGTTGTGTGTCTGTCGCGGCTTGCGGGGCAGCATGCGGAGACGAGCGATCCAGCTGGAGGGTTTGTCGAGCCAGATCAGGACGCGGCGGCGCTTGCGGGGTTTGCGGTCGTGCTGTGCGATCGGTTTGAGGACGACGTCCATCGCCAGAGCCGCGGCGAGGATGAGGCGGCGTGTCAGGAGTTCGAGCGACCGCAGCCAGCTCTCGATGGCGCGGTATTCGGGGACGTTGATGTATTCGCGCTGGGCGATGGCGGCGGGCGCGGCGAAGAAATCGCAGAGATGCGCGAAGACCCAGCGGGCGTGATCCCACACCTGCATCAGCTGTTCGCCGAGCTTCGGGCGCTGGAGAACGAGCGCGCGTGTGCGACGCTCGCGGCGCTGGCATCGCTTGAGGCGTGATGCGGACATGGGCCGCTCCCTCGGGTTGAGAGGGCATTATATGTCCGGGACTCATTGTGGGTGACGCCCGTGTCCGGGATCGGCCGGTCTCATCCGTGCAGCGCGTTGAAATGGTTCGGGATGCGCCTGGAAATCGGCGTGCAGAATCGGCCGGTTCTGGCGGTCTGTGAGCCTCCGAGAGACCCCCTCCGTCATGCGCGCGAAGAGGCGCGCATGCCACCTCCCCCAGTCGCGTGGCGACTGAGGGAGGAAAGAGGTCGGTGCTTGCCTCCCTCACTTGCAACGCAAGTGGGGGAGGTGGCGCGCGAAGCGCGTCGGAGGGGGTCTATCGGTGGGCCGCCGTCCGGAGATCAGAAATTTTTCTCGCCGACGCGCTTCAGCACATCGGCGGCGAATTCGGAGAGGGTGTCGTCGCGGGCGCCCATGATGACGATGAGGTCGCCGGGTTGGGCCATCTCGACGAGCTTGTCGCCGCAGGCGGGGCGGTCGGGTAGTGCTACCGCTGATTTGCCGCGGGCTGATACGCCTTGGGCGATGACGGCGGAGCCGATGGTGCGATCTACGGTGCCGCCGAAGTACGCTGGCTCGGGCATGATGAGTGTGTCCTTTGCGGCGAGGTCGCGCGCGAACATCTCGATCAGCTGGTCCTTCATCTGGCGGATGGGGCCGAAGCCGTGTGGCTGCCACATCACAAGGAGGCGACCGGGAAACTGGTGGAGCGTTGCGAGCGTCGCTGCGATCTTGTCGGGGTTGTGCCCGAAATCGTCGATGACGGTGATGTCCTTCGCCGTGCCCACCACTTCGAGGCGGCGGCGGATGCCGACGAAATTCATCAGGGCGAGTGTCGCCTCGCGAAGCGCAAGTCCGCAGGCCCGTGCGGCGGCGATGGCGGCCAGCGCGTTGGAGAGGTTGTGGCGGCCGGGGGTCTGCAGGCAGATGCGCTGGCTTTCGCCGGTGGATTTCTCGGTGACGATGCAGGACTGACCGTCGGGCTGCGTCATCAGGTCGGAGATGGTGAAGTCGGCGTTCGGGTCGGTGAGCGAGTAGGTAAGCGCGCCGGGGAGTTGCAACGCCTCGTGCAGGCGGCGGGTCTCGTCATTGTCGAGGTTGAGGATGGCGACCTGCGCCTTGCTCACGAAGCCGGTGAAGAGGCTGCGGAGTTCGTCCATCGACTTGTGGTCAAGGGCAATATTGTTGAGCACGGCGATGGTCGGCTCGTAGAGCGCGATGGAGCCATCGCTTTCATCGACTTCGGACACGAAGATGTCGCCCTCGCCAACGATGGCGGAGGCGAAGGGGACGTCGCCGGCGACGAAGTTCTTCATCACGGCGCCGTTCATCACGGTGGGGTCGCGCCGCATGGCGTAGAGGATCCAGGCGATCATGCCGGTGGTGGTGGACTTGCCCGAAGTGCCGCCGACGGCGATGGAGATTTTCGCGGAGTTGACGAGCTGCGCGAGGAGTTGAGGCCGCGAGACCTGCGGGCAGCCGAGCGCCTTTGCGGCGACGACGTCTGGCACAGTGTCCTCGACGGCGGCGGAGGTGACGAGGAGCTGGCGCGGGCTTGTGACGCCGGAGCCGTCCTGCGGGTGGAGCTTGATGCCGCGCGCGCGGAGGAAGTCGAACTTGGCGGCGGTGCGGCCCGCGTCGAGCGAGCGGTCCGAGCCCTCGACATCGTGGCCGCGCGCGCGGACGATGAGGGCGAGCGGCAACATTCCGCTGCCGCCGATGCCGCAGAAGAAGTAGGGTCCGGCATGTTCCAGTGTATTGGGGTCGAGGGCGGTCTTTGAGTCGGACATCTTCGGGATGTCTCAGTGAGGCGCGTATGGGGTCAAGTGAAAAGGTGTTTCGCATCGGCCTTGTGGCGCCGGGGACGCGGATGCCGCCGGAACTGGCGCGGCGCGCGGAGGCGCTGGCGCGCAAGGCGTATGGCGGGCAGGTCGAGCTTCTGTTTCATCCGCAATGTTTTCGGCAGGCGGGGCATTTCGCGGGCGAGGACCATGAGCGGATCGATGCGCTGGTGGAGGTTGCGAATGATCCGGCGATCGATGCGGTTTGGTTTGCGCGCGGCGGCTATGGCGCGTGCCGGGTGGCGGAGTATGCGATCCCGCGGATGAATGATGCGGCGCGGACGAAGGCGTGGCTGGGGTATTCGGATGCGGGGTTCCTGCTGGCGGGGCTGTATCGCGCGCGGTTTGAACGTGTCGCCCACGGCCCGATGCCGGTGGACCTGGTGCGCGAGGATGGCGAGCAGGCGTTCCTGCGCGGGCTGGGCTGGCTGGTGGACGGGGACAAGCGCGCGCTGGAGCCGTCGCTGCCGGGCAATGGGCGGGCAATGGCGTACAACCTGACGATCCTGTCGCAGTTGCTGGGCACGGGGCTGGAGCCCGATTTTTCGGGGCGCGTGCTCATGCTGGAGGATGTGGGGGAGTACATGTACCGGATCGACCGGTACTTCTTCCACGTGACGCAGAACGCCGCCGTGCGGCGGTGTGCGGGGATCAGGCTGGGGCGGTGTTCGGCGGTGCCGAAGAACGATCCGGACTTCGTGCTTGGCGAGGAAGATGTCGCGCGCTTCTGGTGCGAGCGTTCGGGCATTGCGTATCTCGGGCGTGCCGACATCGGACACGACAGCGATAACCGGGTCGTGCCGTTCAGCTGAGGCGGATGGGTACGGAGAGCGATTTGCTGCGTATCGCGGTGAAGGCTCGCCTGGCAGGAGAGTCCCCGCGTTCATCAACCATTGGCATGTGGGTTGCTCGCCTCTCGCAGATTGCGGAGCAATGGGATGGGGCGCGGTCAAGCTACCCTTGGGCAAGACAGCTTCGTCCTGCTCGACGGCCTGCGCGGGATGGGGGCAATCCTCGTCCTTGTTGGCCATACGATGCAGTACTGGGGCGGCTTCTGGGCGCCGAGCGGCGCTGTCGTCGTCGACATGTTCTTCCTGCTCAGCGGGTTCGTGATCGCCTACGCTTACGAGCCGAAGTTCGCAGCGGGCATGGGCGCGGGCGCGTTCATGCTTCATCGCATCGTGCGGCTTTATCCTCTTTACCTTCTTGGCATCGTGGTGGGGTTCATCGTGCTGTGCGCGATGACCGTGGGCGATGCGGATGGCGCGGAGCGGGCCCTGGCCCATGTCGCGCAACTGGCGCCGCAGCTGGTGATGCTGCCCGCGCCGCCACAGCTGGGCAGCCCAGACCTCTACTCGCTCAACGTGCCGGCGTGGACGCTGCTGTTCGAGCTGGTCGTCAATTTCGCCTATGTTGCGGCGTTCAGGTGGCTGCGCGACACGCGCGTGCTGGCGTTGCTGGTTGTGGCTTTCGCGGTGGCGCTGGCGGCGGCGGTGCTCGTCGTTGGCCGGATCGATGCGGGGTCGGACTGGGCGACGTTCTGGGCGGGGCTTGCGCGGGCGGGGTTCGGGTTCTTCGCCGGCGTGCTGACATTCCGGCTGATGGGCGCGCCGCGCACGACGAAGCGGCCGGTGAGCAACTGGTCGTTCGTGCTGCTTCTTGCGATTCCGGTTGCCGGCTTCATTCCGGCGACGCCTGAGTTGCGGCCGTTCGTGGACCTGACGCTGGCGATGGCGCTGGGCATGCCGGTACTGTGGCTGTGCCAGGCGATGGCGCCGCCGCTGCGGTATCACGCGCTGTTCACGGTTGGCGGGCGGATTTCGTATGCGATCTACATTCTCCACCAGCCCTTCCGCGAACTGGCGGAGCGGATCAGCTGGCGATCGGGCGTGCTGTTCGAGATCAGGCCGATCGGGGGAATTGTGATTCTGGTCGCGGTGGTCGCGTTCGCCTATGTGGCGGAGCGGTTCTACGATCGGCCAGTGCGGCGCTGGATTGTGTCGCGGCTGAAGCGCCGGGCGGCGGTGCGTGCGGGTGGTGTGGCGATCAGCGCCGGCTGATCACTGTGCAACCCAGCCGCCGTCGATGGAGAGGGCGGCGCCGTTGATCTGGTTGGCGGCTTCGCTGGTGAGGAAGACGGCCATAGCGGCGACGTCTGAGACCTTCACGAATTCCTTGGTGGGCTGTGCTGCAAGAAGCACGTCGCGGATGACCGCTTCCTCGGAGATACCGCGGGCCTTGGCGGTGTCGGCGATCTGGTTCTCGACGAGGCCGGTGCGGACATAGCCGGGACAGATCGCGTTGACACGAATGCCATGCTGCGCGCCTTCCAGCGCGGTCGACTTGGTGAAGCCGAGAATGCCGTGCTTGGCGGCGACATAGGCGCTCTTGAATGGCGAGGCGACGAGGGCGTGGGCGGATGCGATGTTGATGATGCGGCCCCACTTGGCGGCTTTCATGTCGGGGAAGGCGAGGCGCGTTGTGTGGAAGGCCGACGACAGGTTCAGCGCGATGATGAGGTCCCACTTGTCGACGGGGAAGTCTTCGACAGGGGAGACGTGCTGGACCCCGGCATTGTTGACCAGGATGTCGACGGGGCCGAGTTCTTCGCGCGTCATGGCGAACATGGCTTCGATCTGGTCGGGCTTCGTCATGTCGGCGCCAGAGTAGAGGCAGATGACGTTGTGTTCGCTCGCGATGGAGGCGCGCAGCTTCTCGATCGCGGCGGGGTCGCCGAAGCCGTTGAGGACGATGTTGTTTCCGGCCGCCGCAAGCGCACGGGCAATGCCTTCGCCGATACCGGAGGTTGAGCCTGTGACGATGGCGGTGTGCGGGGCGGTGTGGGGCATCGGGAGCGCTCCTGTGGGTCGGTGCGTTGTGGCGCTGGGAGGGGCGGGAGGCAAGGCGGTTTGCGATGACAAGCGTTTGGGGACAGGTTTGTCTGGCTGAGACGATGCAACGCTTAGCCCTCTCCCCCTTGTGGGGAGAGGGTAGGGTGAGGGGGGCGGCTCCGCCGGTGAGCTGGTGCGATATTGCTGACAACTCGAAACGCTGAGAGGCCCCCCACCCCTACCCCTCCCCACAAGGGGGAGGGGGTGCAACTCGCATTTAGCAGAACTCTACGGCAGCTCCCCATCCAGCTTCATCACGAGCGCCTGGAAGAAATCCGCGGCCAGCGCGAGCGTGGCGGGTTCGACGTGGTCGATCCTGTCGTTGGGGGTGTGGATGAGGGCGAGGACTTCGGGAGGCGGGGCGGCGGGGTCGAGGGATTTCAGCATGAAGGCGCGGAGTTTTTCGGCTTCGGCTTTCGGCTGGTGGCCGAGGGAGACAGTGGGCGCGCCGGCGGCGGAGAAGGCGCGGTCGTCGCTGGGCGGGTATTCGGGGAAGTCGAGGCAGGAGCGCTGAAGCTCCGCGCAGAGTTCGCGGACGGCTTCGGTGATGAAGGCCGACTGGGCGCCGTTGTTGAGACCGTGCATGAGTGTGTCGCCGTTGGCGTTGATGTCGGCGTTGATGACGGCGGCGAGGTCGGCGACGCCGTGGGCCGTGATGAAGGCGCGGGCGCCGAGGAGGCCGAGTTCTTCCTGGTCGGTGAGGAACAGTGTGACGGGGTGCTTCGTGCGGCCTTTGAGGCGGCGCGTGGCTTCGATCATCGCGACGACGGAGGCGGCGTTATCGACGACGCCGTCGACCAGCTTGCCGCCCTGCATTTCCAGCGCGTCGTAGTGGGCGGTGAGCAGGATTTGCTTGCCGGTGGAGGGACCGGTGCGGACGATCACGTTTTTGCCGGGTGTGGGGCGGCGGCCGGTGAATTCCTCGACCGTGTAGGCGAGGCCGGCGGCGTCGAGCTGGGATTTCAGCGTCTCGAAGCGCGCGTCGTGCGTCGGCTGCGCGAAGGCGGCGACGTTGGCGAGGAGTTTCGGAGGTGTGGCTGATGGCGTTGGCCACAGAGCGCAGGCGGAGAGCACGAAAAACAGAATCGCAAAAGCCCAGCGCATGGCACCTTCCATCAAACCACTATCAATCATGCCAATCGTATGCGTGACAACAGCAGACGTCTGGGCAAGACTTCCGCCGTCAAGACAGGTTGGGCAGATGGCAGGACGATTGCTGAGCATTTCATCGCTGGTCGCAGCAATGATCCTATTGGGATCGTGCGCTTATGTCTCGCTCAACATGGGGCGCGCTGAACCGCTGGCACCGGCGACACGGGCGAAGGCGCTGGGCAGCTTTCCTGTTCAAGGTGCCTGCGCGATCTACAACCCGATGGCCGGCGGAGTAACGTTCAATCCGCTCTCGACCGATGGCTCAAATATCGACGATCCATCCTCTATGGGGTGCGCGGCGCAGCTGGAATTCACGCCAGACGGTGCGGGCCTGCTCGTGACCGTCGGGAGCCGGCCACTTGGAAGTCGGTTACAGAGTATCGATTGGCGAACAGGCAAAGTCGTCTGGAGCAGGATGCTAGTGCCAGAAAGCGGATACGGATGGTCGGTGGACAAGCAATGGCTTGTGGTGTCGGAAGAATACGGAGCGCCGGAACGTGCGTGCTGGCCGTTCTTCGAAGGGGAGGCCGCCCAGTTCTGCGACCCGAAGCCTCGCAAGCGAGTTCGGCCGCAAACTCTTGACCCGGCAAGCGGTTTAGCGGTGGACTCGGACGGCGTGGCCGAGGCGCAATGGAGCCCCAGTCCTTACCACTTCGGCGTCGCAACGCTGGATTTTGGTTCGGGGCGACGGCTTGTTGATCTCCGCGCAGGCATGGATATCCCACTGAAGGTGCCTGGCGATCATGTTGCCACAGCCGAAGCAATGCCTCGGATATCAGCTACTGGACAGCCGGGGGTATGGCTGGGTCCGACCGACTTCGACACCAGTCTTTCCGTGAGTCTGTGGCTGCGCCTTGTGCCTGACGGCACGGGAACGAATTGCATCAACCCGCCAGCCTGGGCAATGGAAGTCGCCGCTTATCGCGATGGCGCGCCTGTTTGGTCGCGGAGGGTGCCCTGCGCTTCGAGATATCCGCAGCAGGCGGGCGCCTGGCATTCTGTCGATGGCCAATATGTCGGAGTAAGTTACCCAAACGATGCCCGCGTGCACGGTTCGCTGATTCTCGATGCCGCCTCGGGTGAGCCAGTTTCGGGCGTGACGCCGCTAGTTGGCCTGCCTTATTCGCGGCTAGTCGTGGTTCCGACTGACTCACCACTAACAAGGCTGGCCGGTTACAGGATCGGTCCGGTGACGAGCGAAACCGGGCTGGTGGCCATGCTAGCGTATGATCCCGAGCGTGGTGTGCCGTTCCGCTTCGCCTACGTGGGCGACATCGCCAGCGGAGAGATCATCGCGCGCCATGACTTCGGCGTGGACGAGGAAAGTGACGGTCGGTATCCATCGCTTGCGATAAGTCGCGATGGAAAACTGCTCGCCTTGTCTGACACGACCGGGACGGTGACGGTTGTCCCGTCCGGAGCGCCATAGCCGCAACTGATATCGATTCTCGAAAAAATTCTGCCGCTACGCCCTTGCAGACACTCGGGAAGGGGGCACGTATTGTGCTGGCGCGCTTCTTCCCCGGCGCGCGGGACAGGGAGTATAACAAGATGGCGAGCAGCCCCACAGCGCTTCAGTATCTCGACAAGGCGGTCGGCAGTCTTCGCAAGCTTGGCCTCTTTCCTGAAACCAAGAGCGATCCGGCGCCTGTTGTCGCGCTGCTCAACCAGATCACCGAGCTGTCGCCGGACAAGGTGACGACGATTGCGCGCACGCTGGACCAGGCGTCGACGTTCAACGAGGTGGTGCGGGAGCATATCTCGGGCATCAAGGTGGGCGAGCGCTACGAGACGATCACCACCGCGTTCAACTCGATCCGCGATGACGCGAAGAGTCTCGTGGAGCAGTATGCCGACGGCAAGATCTCCACGATGGAGCGCGTCGGCAACATGTGGATGAAGTTCTCGCGCGGCGACATCGCCTCGCGGTTCGACAAGATCAAGGACACGTATATCGACGTCCAGAAGGACACCAAGGTCCAGATCGAGAAGGAACACCTGATCCTCGAAGCGTACATGGATTTCCGCGGCGCGATGAAGCAGTCGGAAGTGCTGGCGCTGGAAGTGCTGAAGACGGCGGAGGCGAAGCTCGAGGAAGCCAAGGCCAAGATGACCGCGGCGTCGGATGCGGTGGCGGCCTATGCGGGCACGGAGCCGGCGGAGCGCTCGAAACTGGAGCTGGCGCGCGACGAAGAGCTGCGCAGGTTGCAGGCGGAAGAGAAGCGCTACCAGATCTCGAAGGACCTCTCGGATAACCTGACGGTTGGCTACAACACGTCAGAGGTCATCATGGCGCGGCTGGTGCAGACCACCAACGCCAAGGAGCGCATCTACGCGCAGTCAGTGTCGTTCTTCGGCACCAACGAGGTGGTGCTGACGGCGCTGTCGGCGACGTTCACGGGGATGCACGGGCTGCATGAATCGACCCAGACGCTGGAGTCGATGAAGAAGGGCGTGGACCAGTCTCTGGAAGTGCTGGCCGAGATCGGCGGCAAGGTGCAGGAGGCGGCGCTGAAGGCGGGCTATGGCCCGACGATTTCGGCGGCGGCGGTGAAGAAGCTGGTGGATTCGGTGGTGAGCTATCAGGAGCGCTCGATCGGGATCATCGCGGAGATGCGCAAGCTGTCGACGCAGAATTCGGCCGAGATCCGCGATGCGGTGGAGGACGGCAAGCGGCGGTTGGCCCTGCTGGTGGAGCAGGGCGCGGCGGCGGCCCTGACCGTTCGCACGTCATGATCGCCGCGCGATGAGCGAGACCAACGTTCCGGCGCGCGCGGCGACGACGGCGCCCGCAGCGCCGGACGAGCCCCGCAAGCTCGACGATGTGATGCTGGCGATGGACGTGGTGGACACGCTGCGCCATCGCACGCGCATCGTCGACATGGAGCTGAATGAGAGCGCACGCGAGGAACAGCTCGTGGCGCGGCTCAAGGAGATCTATGGGGCGCAGGGCATCGAGGTGCCGGAGCGGATTCTCAAGGACGGCGTGAAGGCGCTTGCGGAACAGCGCTTCGTCTACAAGCCGCCGCGCGACACGTTCTCGGTCAAGCTGGCGAAGGCATACGTCAGCCGCAGGAAGTGGCTGCCGCAATCGGTGACGGCGGTAGGATTGCTGGCGGCGATTGCGGTGGGGTTCCAGCTGCTGGTGTTTGGGCCGATGAATGCCGAGTGGCAGGGTATGTCGAACACGATCTCGGCGGAACTGGCCGAGGGTCAAGCGCTGGCGACGGATCCGGTGGTGGATGCGCAGCTGGCGAGCCTGGCGGCGGAGGGACAGCGGGCGGTGGCCAATGGCGATCGCGATGCGGCGCGCACGCAGCTGAAGACCATGCAGGGCATGAGCGACCAGCTGGCGCAGGAATATGACATCCGTGTCGTCTCGCGGCCGGGCGAGGACACGGGGTTCTTCCGCACGCGGGCGGACGTGCCGAATGCGGTGGGCTACTATCTCGTGGTCGAGCCGGTGGCGCCGGGCGGGCGCGTGCTGAAAGTGCCGATTCAGGATGCGGAGACTGAGAAGACGGAGCAGGTCACGATCTGGGCGCAGCGCGTGAACAAGTCCACGCTCGACCGGTTCGCAGCGGAGAAGGCGGCGATCGGCGTTGTGGTGAACGATATATTCGGCCGCAAGGCGCGTGGCGAGCTGGACCCTGTCTTCGAGGAAGCTGTGCCGGGCGGCGCCATCACGAACTGGGATGACTGACGCCATGCCGGATATCGATGACATGGTCACCGGGCGTGACGCGCTGCACAGGCTGGATGGGCTGACGGCGGGCGCGCGCGAGGAATTCGATGCGGCGGCGCGCGGGGCGGAATCGCATGCGCGGCGGCGGGCCGATCTCGCGCGGCTGAAGGCGGAGGGCTATCGCGAACTGGCGGCGATGCGGCTCGATGTCATCAAGGTGGAGGCGACGGACTCGCTGTCTGCGGCGGAGAAGGAAGCAGCGCGGCTGCTGACGGAGCACGAAGCCTTCACGGCGCGGATCGACGGCGAGGTGGCGGAGGCGGAAGCGAAGCTGAAGGACGCCGAGGCGATGCGGCGGGCCGGCGAGGTCGAGGTCGATGCGGCGCTGAATGCTTACGAGACGCTGGTCACCGCGACCGAGACAGCGGTGCAGGCTGATCCCGGCTATATCGCGCTGAAGGATGCGTTCGAGCAGGCGCGGGCGGTGTCGGTGCGGGCCGAGCAGAAGCTGGAGCTGGCGAAGACGGATCGCGTGGAGAAGGGGAAGCCGTATGAGGCAGACCCGCTGTTCTCCTATCTGTGGGAGCGGAAGTTCCGCACGCCGGAGTACGACAGGGGCGGGATGTCGCGCGCGCTGGACGGCTGGGTCGCGCGGCTTTGCGGCTATGACCAGGCGCACCTGAACTATGCGCGGCTGATCGAGCTGCCGGATCGGATCGCCGAGCACATGGCGAACATGCGGCTGGAAGAGGCAGAGGCGCAGGCCGCGATCGAGCGGTTCGAGGCGCAGGCGCTGGAGACGCGCGGGGCGGGCAAGCTGTCGGCGGATCTTGCGGTCGTGAAGGACAGGCTGAAGGCGCTGGATGGCGCGCTGGCGGAAGCGGAGGCGCGGCATGCCGCGCTGCGTCGGCAACAGGAGCAGGCGGCGAGCGGGGACGCGGGTCCGCAGGAGCAGGCGCGGCGCGTGCTGGAAGAGGGGCTGGCGAAGGCGAGCTTCCCCGATCTGAAGGTTCTGGCGGCAGAGACGACGACGACCGATGACGATCGAGTCGTGGAGGCGCTGATCAAGCTGCGGACCGAAGAGCTGCAGATGGAGGTGAACTGGCGCGGTGTTGAGGCCCTGCCGGCGCGGCGTCGCGCCGGCGCCGAGACGCTGGAGCAGGTGCGGCGGCGGTTCAAGGAGGCGGGGCTCGACAGCCCCTATGTGATGCTGCTGCGGCCTGCGTTCGAGGCTGCGCTCGCGGCGTATGGCAGAGGTCCGGCGCCGGATGGTGAGGCGCTGTGGCGCGCGATCAAGGCGACGGTGCGTCAGGCGCCGCGCAGCGACGACGATTATTTCGGCGGACCGCGTCGCGGCCGCAATGTTGGAGGCGACATCATCGCGGGTGTCATTCTCGGCGAGGTGATCAAGGCGGCGACGCGTGGAAGCCGCTGGGGCGGTGGCGGCTGGGGCGGCGGCGGCTCCAGTGGCGGCGGGGGCTTCAAGACCGGTGGCCGCATCGGCGGCGGCGGGTTCAAGACGGGCGGGCGGTTCTAGGTGGCTGCGCGGGTCGAGCGGCTGGCGTGGAGCGACGTGCCGCTTGATCCGATCGACCTTGGCGGTGCGAGGCTGCGGCTAACGCTTGGTCCTGGATCGGGGCTGTCGCGGCGGGTGAGCGACGGCGCGCTGTTTGCGGTGACCGATCGCGGGCCGAACCTGTTCGTATCGCAGGCTGTCGATGATTATGGGCTGAAGCAGCTGGCGCATCTGCGCGGTGTCGCAGGCGCCAAGATCATGCCGATGCCGCAGGTGGGACCGGAGATTATCCAGCTGCGCGTGGCCGACGGCGCGGTTCAGATGTTGCGGCGGATGCCGCTGGTGACGCGGAGTGGGACGCGGCTAACGGGTGTTGCGCTGCCGGGCGGCACGATGGAGCCGATCTTCGATATTTTGGGGGCGCCGATTGCGGCGGACAGGCTGGGCGCGGATAGCGAGGCCATTGTCGCGATGCCGGATGGCTCGTTTTTTGTGGCGGAAGAGTATGGGCCATCGATTCTTGTTGTGGACGCGGATGGCGTGGTCTCGGAGCGGTGGGTTGCGGCGGGGCGCGAGGCGCAGCTTTCGGATGCCGACTTGCCGGCGCGTGGCGTGCTTCCAGAGCGATGTGCGCAGCGCAGGCCGAACCGGGGGTTCGAGGCGCTGTGTGCGTCGCCTGATGGGCGGTGGCTGTATCTCGGTTTTCAAAGCGCGCTGATGGGCGAGTCCGAGACAACCGTGCCGGTGTGGAAGCTGGATGCGCGCGACGGAGCGCTGATGGCGGAGTGGTTTTATCCGTTCGATGCGCCGGCCAGTTTCAAGCGCGATGCTGCGCGGCGCGCGGTTGACGCGAGCGATTTGAAGGTGTGCGAGTTTGCGTGGGCTGGCGAGGATGCGTTGATCGTGATGGAGCGGATCGCGCACACGACGAAAATCTATCGCGTGGCCCTTGCGCGGCTGCCGGAGAAACAGCTGATATTTTCAAGCGACGACTATCCGGAGGTCGGGCCGGACATGGAGGGGATGGCGCTGCTGTCGCCATCGGAAATCCTGCTGGTGTCCGACAATGATTTTGGCGTGGAGGGGGCGGAGACGGAGTTCTGGCGTGTTGTGCTGCGTGGGGAAGTCTAGGCGGTCGTGAGCCTTCGATGGACCCCCTCCGTCTCGCGCGTGAAGAACGCGGACTTATGTAGCAGATGCACCAAGCAGAATGAATCCACCGGGGCCACATTCTGTGCATGAGCACCGATGGCATCGACGCCCTTCTCCGCAAGCGTGAAGAACTGCTGGCGCAGGTTCAGGGCCTACAGTCCGCGATCTTCCACATAGATCAGGCGTTGAGCCTGATTGGCCGCGGGAAGGGCCGTGTGGCCCGACGCTTCGCCAGCGGCGAGCTGATACGGCTGATTGGAGAGGCCGAGCGGGCGGGCAACCAGACGCCGAAACCGATCGCGCAATTCGTCATGGCCGCGAAGGGCATGGATCAGGAGGACAAGAAGCTTGTCGCCCGGATCATCTTCAGCGTGAAGGACTGCCGGAAGCGGATGAACGCTAGGGGCGCCTAGTTCGACCTTTCCACCGCCTCCCAGAAGAAATCGTCTGATCCCGGGAAGCCATTCCCATAGCGGACGACATACTCAGACGACAGCTCCTGCACGTGTTTCAGGGCGTCTGTCTGTGACTCAAAAATCCCCACCAAATGCCAAGGGTCAACCCTGACCACGCCCCATCCGGCAACCTGCTTTTCACCCATCTGGCGACACTCCGACTGGCCAAACATGCCACAAGGATTCCGGCGACTTTTGAGGTTGTCCGCACGGTACCTGACAGAGTCTGAAAAAAAGTTCGGACGACTGTATTGAGCGCTAGCGCAGCAGTGCCCACGCGACAAACGCAGCCGCCGCCGCGATGACGAGCCCGCCCTTGGCCCATTGCTGCCACGTCAGCGGCGTCGGGTTCCCGTAGTCGGGCGATTTCTCGTAGCCGCTCATGCTCGCATCTTAGATGACGGACTTCGTTCCCTCAATGAGCGGCCCTTTTGCAGCCCGCTTCAGAAAGCGAACAACCTGCCACGGGGTTTGTTTCGATTTCAGCAAGCCTTCTGCGGCGGCTTTCAGAACTTCCTCGCTGACGTCGTCGTCGGGGAAAAGAACTCTTTGATCTAAACCGCGCTGCAACGTGGCTGACTTCTCAATCCGCGCCTGCCGAAAAAACACATAGCTTTTATGGCGAACGAAGGAGTGGCAGCCATTCTCTAGCACGCAAGTCCCATCGCACAGGTCATTGCGCCAACTTGCAATTGAAACGAGGACTACGTCATCATCATCGTTAGGATCGGTGCAAACGATGAAAAGGTGCTTGGCTTTAGGATTCATCGCCGTGCCGGACGGCATAAGGATCGTACTGCCCGCCTTGATGGGCAACGTTATCCCCGCAGGCTTTCAAAGAGTGATTCAATTCGCCGCTCACCAGCGATCTCGGCACCTATTTCATCGGCGCCATCAACGCCCAGGAACTTTAGAATACGCGCCGGAGGAATAGGATGAGAGCTGCCTTTCGGGTCTTCCCACTCCTTGCAATTGTCGTGCGTCCAGTCCCGGAGTTGATACCGGCTCATTGCGCCAAACTGGCCCCATACCGACTCCAGAACTTCTATGTCCTGCTGGCTTAGCTCGCTGATGTCATCTTCTGAGCGAGGGCGAGCGAGTCCCATCATGTGCCCCGCACGATCTTGGAGCAGCGCACTCCACTCACCGGACTGAAGATTTCCGTCGATGTAGTTGAGCGTCATAGAGTTCGCCGGCCCATGGGGCATTGAAACGAACTTGTCGTTTGTGATCGGATAGCACGTCAGGCGCATGCTCTCGCGGTCAGCGAGATAGACGAGCTTCACCAGCTTCAGGACGGGAATTTCGCCGCCCCCTTTGGCCGCGAAGAACGCCGCAACCTGAGCGGCTTTCTTGGTTTTGAACCAGTCCGGCATTCCGGAATCATACAGCATCTGTCACAGGAAAGGAATCACAAATAAATCAAGCGCCTTAAGCGTCTAGAGCGGGATCGCTTTAGGCAGAATCTGGATTCCCAAAGGTTGCGAACGCTGATTCATGATGTTTGCCGGCAAGGAGGCCGGGCATCATGGCTGGACCCTTGTCGATGGATCTGCGTGAGCGTGTGTCAACGGCGGAGCAAAAGTACATCAGCCGGGCGGAGTAAAAGTACATCACTTGGGGTGAGCGCAGGTGTTAACGCAGAGGGCCCCCAATTGGGGGCCCTCTGCGTTTCGGCCGAAGTTTTGGGCGGCCTCAGGGCTCGA